>NZ_AUCY01000015.1 GCF_000430005.1 Desulfovibrio cuneatus DSM 11391 | reverse complement strand
CTTTTTAGTATAAAAAAGGCTCAGTTTTTCGTTTGGCACTATCGTTTGCCAAAGGAGAAAACTGAGCTTTTTCTTTGAGCTGTTATACTTTTAAATCGTAATCAACTTTTTCCCATAACCCCTTTATGGGGTGAAGGAGGAGGGGTGCAGGGGAGGGAACCATAAGGGCATCATGCCCTTGTGGTTCCCTCCCCTGCAAAGATATCTAGAGCAGATTAACTTTGAAAAGTTATATTCCTTTTCCGTAGTATGGATTAACCACTTCATACAACTTTCTGCAATGACTTAACAAAACGACACGCTTCGCGAGTGTCCGCTGCGCGTCCACAGAGCATTTCAAAATTGAAATGCTCTAACTAACAACCCAACGTATCGTAAAAAAGACAAAAGCAGCGGCGGGAATTAGGCCCAAGGCGCTGGCACAGGCTGCCCAGCGCAGGTGACGCAGCAGGGTTTGGATTTTTTGCACAGTCCACCTGCCCGTAAGGGGGCCCAGAATGGGTTTTTCCACTTCTATGCCGTTGTAGGGGGTAAGCCCCCCCATGCGCCCACGGTACAGCCAGGCTGCCATGCTCATGGGCCACCCGGAATTGGGGCTTTCCATAAGTTGCCCTTGACGAACAGCTACAGCATAGCCGGGAAAGTCTTTCCCAACCGCAACAAATCTGGCTGTGGCATACAGGGCCGCTGCACTGAGACGAGCAGGAACAAACGCCATCAGGTCATCCAGGCGGGCACCCACCCGGCCAATAAGCAGAAAGCGCTCTGTTTTGTAGCCCCACATGGAGTCTGCTGTGCTTATGGCTTTATACACCCATAACCCCACAGGTCCACCAAGGCACAGCCAGAACAACGGGGCCATAAACCCATCGTTAAAATTCTCGCTCAGGCTTTCTGCCAAAGAGCGGTACAACTCATCCGTGTTCATCTTGTCTGTACTGCGGGAAACCAGCATGCCCACTGCGCTGCGGGCTTCCTTCAGTAAATACTCGGCAGCCTCTTCTTCCGGGGTAATAGCTAATTCTTCACTGTGCAGCACAAGCTGCTGGGCATAGGAAGCAGTCACGGCCACTTCCGCGGCCGCAATGGCTGTGCAGGCAGTTGTTCCTTCACGCAGCAGTGTTCCCAGGGCAAGGCCGCTCCAGCTCAAATACAGGGCACATAACACCCCAAGGCCAAAGGGCAACAGCAGGGCAAGCTGCACACACAAAGCTGTGGCAAAGCAGACCAAAGCCACCATGCACCCACCCACGGCAACACTGCCCCCAAGGTGCCTAGCCGGGCTTTCCGCCAGGCTGAAAAAACGCCCAATGGCTTGCACCGGGTGCGGCACATTGCGCGGGTCTGGCACCAGCATATCCAGCACCACAGCCAGCACTGGCAGCAGGAAAAAAGTGGCCCCCTGCCACGGGGCAAGGCTGATAAATGGCTCCATAGGCGTAGTTCCTTATGGTGTAGGCGGAGAAGATTCCTGAGCAGAAGTATCAACGCTGTCTAACAGCCCGGTCATAGCAAGGGCCTGATACAGCACAATGCCTGCGGCAGTGGAAAGGTTCAGGCTGCGCACCTGCCCCCAAATGGGAATGCGCACCCGGTGGGCTGTTTGGGCAATCACTTCCGGTGGCAGGCCTCGCGTTTCCGGGCCGAATACCAGGGCGTCTTCCCGGCTAAAGGCAAACTGGTGCACAGCCTGCCCGCCCCGGCTGCTGGTGGCCACAAGGCGCTTTGTTGCCCCGGCCCCGGCACAATAGGCAGCAAAATTGGGCCACACCGAAACGCGCGCATGAGGCCAGTAATCCAGCCCGGCCCGCTTCATATATTTGTCTTCAAGGCTGAACCCAAGGGGTTCAATAAGGTGCAGTTCTGTGCAGGTGGCAGCACAAAGCCGTGCTATGTTGCCTGTGTTGGGCGGAATTTCCGGTTCAAAAAGAACAATGTGCATAGGGGTTCCAGAAGTAAATTATGCCTCTTTGCGTTCGCAGTGGCGTTCAATAAGGGCAAAGGCGTTGTGCGCGTGGATGGATTCATAGCTTTCCACTTCCACCCGGAACCACTGCACCTGGGGGTGTGCTTCCAGTTGTTGCGCCGCACTGCGCACCACGTCTTCCACAAACATGGGGTTGGCAAAGGCGCTTTCCGTCACAAATTTTTCATCCTGGCGCTTTATGAGCGGATAGGTGGGGGAAGAGGCTGCCTGCTCTGCTATTTCAATAAATTCTTCCAGCCAGCTAAACCCTTTCAGGGTAACGGCAATGCGCACATCTGCCCGCTGGCTGTGTGCCCCTTCACGGCTAATGGCCTTGGAACACGGGCATACGGTCATTACAGGCACCACCACTTGCAGTTCCAAATGCGGTTTTTTGGTCGCCTCAAGTGTTCCTTTAAGGGTGCAGTCATACCCTTGCACCCCTTCTGCCCCAGTGGCAGGCGCTTTTTTCCGCATGAAAAAGGGAAACTGGAATACCGCATGAGCCCGCTGGGCACACAGCCGTTCCCGTACATTTTCCAGCAAGTTCTTCAGGTTATGGTAGCCCAGGTCTTCCTGCCAGCCTTCCAATGCTTCCAGAAAGCGGCTCATGTGCGTCCCTTTAAAGTGCGCGGGCAGGTCAACATCAAGGGACACTTCCGCCACGGTGTGCTGGCTACCGCTTGCCCTGTCGCTAATGGTAAGAGGAATGCGAATGCAACGCACCCCCACCCTGTCTATGGGCATGGGAATTTCGGCCTGCTGGCTTTGCATGTCTTGCATGAAGCTACCGCAGCCTGTTGGCCATGGTGGCCAGGGAAAGGTTGCCGTATACCACACCTTTGGTGGAGGTCAACCGTTCTGCAAACGATCGAATCATTTCAACTTTTCCTTTCAAAACGATAACTTCAAGGCAGTTGTTGTGGTCCAGGTGCACATGCAGGGTGGTTATTACCATATGGTGCTCTTCATGCTGCACGGCAGTTATGCGCTGGGCCAGGTCACTTCTATGGTGGTCATAAATAAGGGTAAGGGTGGCAGCCACTTCTGTGTCTTTATCCTGCCACTCTTCTTCCACGAGCGATTTGCGGATAAGATCACGAATGGCCTCAGACCGGTTAGGATAACCGCGCTTCTCACACAGGGCGTCAAATTCTCCGAGCAGCGTTTCGTCTAGCGAAACGCCAAAGCGGGTTATATTACTCATGCTAAACTCTCCTTATTTTCGCTCCGGCGGCGGCGTAGATGCTTCGGCGGCACAGGTAGCTTTGCTGCCTGTGCATCTTCACAAAGCCCGAACGGAAAACATGAAGCAACACCGCCAAACGGAATAAATCAGCGGTTCCCTATTTGCGGGAAATGCGCCACAGGTCCACCCCAACAGAGCCTTTACCGTGCATGGCAGGTACGGTATGCTTTGCCACCCTGCCTGCCTGCCAGCCACCGTGGGCCAGGGCTTGCTGAAATGCCGGGAATATATTGCGCCCAGGTTCAGCCACCCAGGCCCAGCCACCAGGGGCAAGGGCGTGTTCCAGAAAGCGGAACACAGGGCCTACAAAGCGGGCTTCATACATAATATCACCGCCCCATAGCACGTCAAACCCATGCTGCACCACAGGGGGGTAGCGCCAGTCGCCTGCCACCCAGGCCACGCCCGAAATGCTGTTTTCCCTGGCATTCATGGCAGCATAGTGCAAGGCTGGGGGTTCGTAGTCCATGCCCAGCACCCGTGCCCCATGGCTGGCCCCCACAAGGGCAGTCAGCCCAAGGCCGCAGCCAAGGTCAAGGCAGCACTTGCCCTGAATGGCTGCGGCATTTTCTTGCAGCAGCGCCGCAAGGCCAAGGCTGGCAGGCCACAGTTCCACCCAGTAGGGCAGGCGCTCATCGTCACCAAATTCGTCTGTGCCCATGGTGTTCCACAGGGCTTCCAAATCGGCCGGGCGGTGCAGCCGCCATGTGCGGCCCCCGGCAGGAACTTCTATATAAGCGCCGTTCACAAGCTTGCAATCCGTTTTTTCAATAGGTATAGGTACAAGGGAATGTCTGCTCAATACTATTTTGCAATGGCCTAGCTTTGGGTATGCAGGCAAACCATGGCACCCCATTACACTACCCATAAGGAAATGTGAAGTATGGTCACCCCCTTTTCCCCTGTGGAAACTTTGCACCGCATGAGCGTTACTGCGCTTATGGCAGCCCTGATAACCGCAGGTGCCTTGCTGCACGTGCAAATTGGCCCTGTGCCCATAACGTTTCAGGAACTATTTGTTTGCCTTGCCGGTTTTGTGCTTGGCCCGCGTTACGGGGTATATGCCGTGGCCCTGTATATTGTCGCTGGGCTGCTGGGGTTGCCCGTATTTTCTGGCGGGCGGTCCGGCTTTGCCCATTTGCTTGGCCCCACCGGGGGTTACCTTGTGGGCTTCCTGTTTCTTGCTTTTTTTGCCGGGGTGGGGGCACGCCTTGTGCAACGCTATGCCCCGGAACCGCCTGTAACCGCCAGCGTGGAAGAACGTGAAAGCCTTGCCCTTAGTGCCAAGGTGGTGGGCCTTGCCTTTGCCCCTGCCGCGCTCGGAATGCTTATACTGTATACTTGCGGCGTGCTGTGGATGGTTGCGCGCCTTGGCTGGCCCATGGAAAAAGCCATTGCCCTTGGTGTAACACCTTTTTTGCCCCTGGGGCTACCCAAAGTGGCTTTGGCAAGTTTATTTTTTCGAGTGCTGCGTAAGCGCGGGCTGGCGGGCAAGTGGTAGCACCCCCTCTTTCCCCCCTGCATATGGCCCCCCAACGGGAAGCCCCTTCCCTTGTTCCCCCGGAGTTGCCCATGGGGCTGTATGTAACAGGCCTTGCATTTGGTCACCCAGGCACGGGCAAGGCGCTGTATAGTAACCTCAACATTTCTTTACCTTGCGGGGGGCTGCTGTGCCTTGCTGGCATGAATGGGTGCGGCAAAACAACCTTGCTGTGCCTTCTGGCTGGCATTATGGAACCACAAGCGGGCACCATTGCCCTTGTCCCGGCAAAACCCCACCCCCAGGCAACACAGCAGGAAAGCCCCCTGCCCCAAATACCCCCCAACTCCCTTTACGGTTCTGCCCTGCGTGAACACAGCGCCCTGGTGCTGCAAGATGCAGATATGCAAATAATAGGCAGTACCGTGGGGGAAGATATGCTGCTGACGGCCTTGCCCCTTGCCCAAAAGGCTACAGGGGAAAAGCGCCAGGCCGTGGCCCTGGCAGAGGCACAAGCGCGCACCATGTTGCGGCCCTTTGCCCTGGAAGATATGTGGAATACCCCTGTACAGCACCTTTCTTACGGGCAAAAACGCAAGCTGTGCCTTGCTGCGGCCCTGTTGCGCGGCCCAAGCCTGCTACTGCTGGATGAACCCTTAAGCGGGCTGGACTACCCCGCTGTGGGGGAACTACTGGGGCTGGTGGCAACCTGCCGCCAGAACGGCGTGTGTGTGGTACTCAGCACCCACGACCTTGACCCATTTGCAGGACTGGCTAATGACTTTTTGTTTTTGCACCCCGTGCTGCCCCCTTTGTTGGGCACCCCTACGGCCCTTGCCCACCAAGTGCAGGAATATGGCGTAAAACCGTACGAAAAGTAAGGGCAAAAGCCTTTTTTACGGTGTGCCGTACGCATATGGCTGGCAACAACAATCGAAAAGGCAGAAGGCAGGGCATCCCCTTACCTTCTGCCTTGTTCTTTCTTATTGCAAACCACACAACCTGCCCAGACCTTACTGAGTCGAGGGTAAAAAACGAGTGGCCTTTTTACACGTCGACTATTTCATGCGTATTTCCCTGGGTTTGCGCCGGAACAGAAAAAAGAGCAGTGTTTCCACGATGGGCGGGGCAACCAGCAGAACCCATAAGGGGTACAGGTGTTGACGAATGGAAACAAACAATTCCTGCAACACCGCTTGGGCTGTTTCCACGGCAAGGCCTTGTTCCAGGTCTGCCTTGAATGAACTGTTCCAGAAGTCAAGCACCCCTTTAGGGGAAACCTGCGAGCTGCCATCCAGGGTTTTGGCCAGGCGTTCTTGCATGGCTGTAGCCATTTGTGCGGCAAACAAATGCTGTATATCTTGGGAAATATCTCGGAAATAGGTAGGAATATCTATTTCCACCACATCTGCTACCATAACCTTTTCCAGGGGCACGGGCACGCTGTATTGCTCACTTAAGGAGGCTGCAAAGGCGGCACCTATAGCTTGCAGGTCGTACAACGTGTGGGGGGCATTCACTTTCATGAAAGGAGCCAACGCTTGCTGGGCATTGCTGGTGGCTGTGGCGCTAATGGATTGCCTGGACTGGTCCAGAGCCAAAAACATGGCTTTTTCCAGGTCGTTCACCCAGTAATGCAACAAGCTGATGAGGAAGAAAACAAGCGGGATATAAATATAATACAACCCGGTGAACACCCGGTGAACACCCCAATTGCGGCGAAAAAGCCCCCAAAAACCTGCCAGCACAACAAAAATAACCCCTGCCCCAAACCAAAGCAATGCAGGGAGCAATGGGAAGTAATCTGCCCAGTTGCGAAACACATGAAACCAGAATTCCGCCATACAGTAATGCCTTTATGAAGAGTTTTGCACAATGTGCAAGGTCTCTTGCTCGTTATTCAACCTTGCGGAATATAATTTTGGTGACCGCTTCATCCGCTTTTTCCGCCGCATCCATAAGTGCTTCTGCAAATTCCAGCATTTCATGGCGGCGGTCTTCCGGTGAATTCATAAAATCTTCGGCAAACGTGCCGGAAGTAAAGTAGTCTTCCAATTCTTTTATGTAGGCAAAGCGTAATGCTGCCATGGGTTCCCCCTATGGTTATTGCAAAAAGTTTTTACGCGGTGCCCCGTTGTTCTGGGTGCGGTCTTCCACCATAAATCCTTTTTCCGGCGCATAGGCAAATTGGGAGGCGGCCACTTTGCCATCCAGCTTGTAACTGGTCATGGTAATGTCGTTGTGGTTGCCGTAAAAGTCGGTAATGCGAAATTTTTGGATAAGCATGGTCTTCGGGTCTACCCAAAACACTGCTTCCACCAGGCTTTGTACAGGCTCCAGGGGGAACAGGTTAAGGCGCACAAGGCCGTTTTCCATGCCCTTGTTCTCCACGGTAAAGTCTTGCTCAAGGCGGGAACCGCCAGTAATAACCCGGAAAATATTGTGCGTGTCATGCACCATGCTCACAGGGTACTTGTAGGCCACCTCTTCATCCGGGAAGACGTTCCAAATAGCATTTTCCCCCACCACAAGCAGTTCTTTGGTGGGCTTTTCAGCTTCCCACCGCACCAACAAGGGCTTTTTAAAGTACAACGTGCCTGTGCGCGTTTCCTTGGCCCCACTTTCCTTGTGGATAATGGTTTGGGAAAACTTGGCTTCCATGCTGGAAATAGTGTCATACTTCTGTTGCAGGCTTGCGGTGATGTTGGCCGCAGGGGCCGCATTGGCAGGCAGGGCCAACAGGCACACAAAGGCCACGGATAATAAAAGACGGATGGGCATTGCCCCCCCTTATGTTATATAGTTATTAAAGCTGTTATTGAATCAGCTTTTCTTTTACTGAACTGTATTCACAATGTTTTTTTGGGGAACACTGCCCCCATAAAAACGCAGTGTTTTGGGAAATGCTCAGTTTTTTTGTTTGGCAAGGCACGAGTTTTTTTGAGGTGGGGCTGGACTCTTTTGTCCTGCCCTACCTCAAAAAAGGCGAATAACGAAGCCAAACGGAAAAAATGAGCGTTTCCCTACCGAATGACCTGACGGGGGCGGCTGCCATCCGCCGGGGTCACAATGCCGTCGTGTTCCATTTGGTCCACAAAACGGGCGGCCTTGTTAAAGCCAATGCGAAAGCGCCGCTGAATAAGGGAAATGGACACTTTGCCTTGCTGGCGGACAAACTCGCAGGATTCGCCATACAATGGGTCGCCGCTTACGTCGTCGCCGCCATTGCCGGAACCGCCCCCTTCAAAGGGGTCATCCCCGCCCCACTCGGTAAAGTCCACATGATATTCCGGTTTCTGCCTGGCCCGCCAGTAATCACACACGGTATTCACGTTTTTGTCACTCACAAACGCGCCGTGCAAACGCAAAAATTTCCCGCCAGAGGGTTTGAACAGCATGTCCCCTTTGCCCAGCAAGTACTCCGCTCCCACGGCGTCCAAAATTGTGCGCGAGTCGTGCTTGGAAGTTACCTGAAAAGCGATACGGCACGGGAAGTTGGCTTTAATAAGCCCGGTAACCACGTCCACACTGGGGCGCTGGGTTGCCAGAATAAGGTGAATGCCTGCGGCCCTGGCAAGCTGGGCAAGGCGTACAATGCTGGTTTCCACTTCCTTGGAACCCACAAGCATAAGGTCTGCCAGTTCGTCAATAACCAGCACAAGGTAGGGCATGGGGGCAAGGCCAATAAGTTCATCCGGCATATTGCCTTTCAGCCCTGCCAGCTTTGTATTGTAATCAGCAATATTGCGCACCCCTGCCCTGGCAAGGTCGGTATAGCGTTTGTCCATTTCCGAAACGGCCCAGTCCAGGGCGTTTTTGGCAAGGCTCATTTCTGTTACCACCGGGTGTACCAGGTGGGGCAGGTCGGCATAAATAGCCATTTCTACCCGTTTTGGGTCAACCAGCAGCAACTTAACCTCTTCAGGCCGGGCCTTGTACAGCAAGGAAAGCAAAATGGAGTTAATGCCTACGCTTTTGCCTGCCCCAGTGGCCCCGGCCACCAGCAAGTGGGGCATGGCGGCAAGGTCTGCCACATAGGATGCACCGGAAATATCTTTCCCCAGGGCCAATGGCAAGCGCATGGTGGTTTGCTGAAACAGGCGTGAGGAAATAAGCTCCTTGAAGCACACGGTTTCCCGCACATCATTAGGAATTTCAATACCCACGGTGTCTGTGCCTGGAATAGGGGCCTGCACACGCACGGCAATGGATTTAAGCGCCAGGGCCAGGTCGTCGCTCAGGTTGGCAATGCGTGAAACACGCACGCCGGGGGCTGGGCGCACCTCAAACATGGTGACCACTGGGCCGGGAGTAATGCCCACAAGCTCGCCCTGAATGCCAAAATCCTTCAGGCAGGTCATAAGGGTTTTGCCCTTTTGTTCCAGCATGGCCTTGTTTGCCAAGGGGCGTTGGGTATCTATTCCCTCCAAAAGCTCTGCCCCAGGCAGGGGAATTTTGGCTTTGCGGGTAAAAATACTGGACAGGCGTGAAGGCGGCGTGTCTTTTGCCTCAGGCGCTGCAAGTTGCGGGGCTGCGGGGGCTTCCATATGCTTTGAAGCCGCGTCAGCTTCCGTGGTTTGTACTTTGGGGGCAAGGGGTACAGGTTGCCGGGCTGCCGTGGCCTCAGGGGAGGCGGGCATGGCTGGCACGGCCTGCTGCATGGCAGTGGTTAGTTCTTCGGCCGTAAATGCAGGTGCTTCCTGCGTTGTAGTGGCATTAGGCAACACATGGGGGCTTGCCTGCCACGCCTGCTCTTCCACAAAATGTGCATGCGGCATGGATTCTTCCGCATGTACACCATGCCTGCCGGATTCAAAGTCGCGCAGCCAGGGCGGTGTGCCTTCTGGCTCGTCTACGGCAATTTCCAGTAAGGGCAAATCGTTGCTGTGCTGTCGCCCTTCTTTTCTGGCTCCCAGCTTGGCAAAGAGTGACATAAGGCTCCACCGTTTTGCCCCAGCAGGGGCCGTGGCAGTGGGCACAGCCAGTGGCGCGCCATTGGCTGCATAGGAAAATTGTTCTGACGCAGTGGGTTGCCCTGGGGTAGCCTGGTCAACAGACTCATAATCCTGGGCAGCTTCTTCCCTTGGTCCCTGTTCAGAGCTAGGGGAAGCGGTGTTGGGAAGCGCAAGAGGGTCTTGGCGCTGATTCAAGGAATCAGCCATGTCCCCCGCAAGGGTTGTGCACGTAAGCCACACCCCTTTGGCAAACCCCACCACAACCCCAAGCCAGGAAAAGCCCACAAGCATTTGCACTGAAAGCAGCAAGGAAAAGAGCCACACAAGCATGGTGCCCGTGGGGCTTAACCAGCCCACAAGGCCTGTGTACAGCATGTAGCCAAGCAACCCGCCGCCATGGTTGGAAACGCTGGAACCTGCGGTGGCAGCTTGCAGCATTTGGGCGTCGCGTGCGGCCCCGGCAATGGCAAAGCACAGCCCAAGCAGCACAACGCCCACCCAGCGCCACCAGGGCCACCCCTGGGAACCAAGGATGCGACGTGCGCCCATAAAGAAAAAATAAAATGGCACCATCCACGCAGCAATGCCAAAAGCATCAAACAGCATGCCGCCAGTGTATGAACCAAAAAGCCCTGCCTTATTATGCACCGTGGTAATTTTTCCACTAATTACCTGGTTTAGCCAGGGGTCCCTGGCGTCAAAGGTGGCAAGGCTCAGCAACAGCAACAGGCCAAAAAATATGGCAACAAGGCCTAGAAGTTCCCGGCCAAGCCAACTGCCTTCAGCATATTCCTGTATGCCTTTTTCCTGATTTCGAGACATGAAATACCACTCTGCTGTTTTCTTGGCGCAACACATACGGCTGGCCACTGAAACAGCATGTAAAAGAAAAAACCAGCACTGCTGGCACACACATGACCCAGCCAGAAACAGGCCGGGCCATGGGAACCACAAAACCACACCGGGCAGCCGGTATCACTTGGAAAACACTTGTTGCACAGTGATACTGTAGCGGTTCCCCAAGTGAGCCGTGTTATACCAATTATACAGTAATACTGCCAGAATTAGTATCACGGAGTCTGCGCAAGCAGACGACCAAAACCGAAGGATTTGGAGAAGCAAGACGGCTACGCCGCCGTTAGCAGCTCTCCAAGAAAAAACAATGGTTACTTGGTAATGGAATTAGCCCTGTTCGCGGCCAAGGTAAGAACCACTGCGGGTGTCTACCTTTACCAAATCGCCTTCGTTCACAAAAATAGGTACCTGAATGATAATGCCAGTTTCCAGGGTGGCAGGCTTGGTCACGTTGGAAACGGTATCACCTTTCACGCCGGGTTCTGTTTGTGTTACGCGGAACACCACAGAAACAGGCAATTCCAGGTCAAGGGGCTTGCCCTGGTAAAGCAGCACAGGCACAAGTTGGCTTTCTTTCAAGTAGCCAGCTTTGTCGCCCACGCTATCAAGAGGAATTTGCAACTGTTCGTAGCTTGTGAGATCCATAAACACAAGTTCATCCCCTTCCCGGTACAAATACTGCATTTCGCGCATTTCAAGGTCAGGGCGGCCCACTTTTTCACCGGAGCGGAAGGTAATGTCCTGCATACGGCCTGTTAAAAAGTTACGCAGTTTAGTGCGTACCATAGCCCCGCCTTTGCCGGGCTTAAAGTGTTGGAACTCCACAATTTCATAGGGAGTGCCTTCCACTTCAATTTTCAGCCCTTTGCGAAAGTCGGTGGTTGAATACATGGTTCCTCCAGATTGTTGAAAATAAAATAATAACGAGAATTATGCCTCTGTTCTGGCGTGGCAGCGAAAAAACCGCACGCGGGGAACAGTTTCCTGCAAACTTCAGCCCGGCAAACGCATGGTTGAAACCGCACGAACAACCTGTTATTTTCTCATACTCGTGCTTGTTGTCAAGCCACAAGACTACTGCAAAAAAACCGCCAACCGCAGGCCCCCTGCCAGGATCCCTCATATGCACCCCGCTCCCAGCCTTACCCTTATGGCCACGGCCTATTCCTTCGACCAGTTGTTGAACCTTGAAGCACCCCAGGTAGCCTTGGCCGGGCGTTCCAACGTAGGTAAATCCTCGCTCATCAACGCCTTGGCAGGCCGCAAGCAATTGGCAAAAACAAGCTCCACCCCTGGCAAAACCCGCAGCATAAATTATTATGCCATTAACAATGGCAATACTTTTTTGGTGGATTTGCCCGGCTATGGGTATGCCAAATGTAGCCAGGATGAACGCAACAAATGGGCAAAGCTGCTGGAAAAATATTTTCAAAGTTGCCCTGGCCTGCGTGCCCTGGCATTGCTTATTGATTCACGCCTTACGCCCCAACTGCTTGACGTGCGGCTTGCCCAGTATGCCATTTCCCTGGGGCTTCGGGTACTGCCCGTTATGACCAAGGCAGACAAATGCACCCGCAAAGAACTGCACCAATGCCGCAAGGCCTGGTCCGAAATTTTGGGGCATGATGACATTATTGTAACTTCCGCAGGAAAACGCCAGGGGGTGGATGCCCTGTGGCAAGAAGTGCTGGCCCTGCTGGTGGTGAAAGAAAGCGAACAAGGCTTTGAGGGGGAAGAAGGCATTGCCCCTGAAAACATGGTTACACAAGACGACACCGCAGTGTAGTTTTTCTTTGTGGGTATACCCACGGGCCAATTGTTCCAGAGGACGAACCCAGTATGGGCACCTATACAAAGGTGCCCATTTTTTTGGAGAATAGCCTGGGGAATACTGCATACCGTTCAGTGACGGTACGAATTTGTGTTAGGCGCGCCTGCTTGCTGCCACATGGCGCAACACAGGCCACAGGAAAACCACTGCAAGAAGCAGCAATGCTACCCCGTTGGTAAGCCAGGCGGCCACCAACGGGGGAAGAGAGCCCCCCTTGCCAATGGTTACGCTAATGGTGTTAGCGCTATAAAAAAAGAAGATGGCCACCAGGGAAAACCCCACCGCCTTATACACACTTTTGGTGTGTTGCATAATGGCAAGGGCCAGTAGCCCCATAATGATAACCGAGCCAGCATAGGCAATTTTAGAATGCCAAACAGTGCGCAAACTTTCTATGTTAGAGCCTGCACGCTCCAGCCGTTTAATAACATCACGCAACTCCCATAAGGGTAAGCGTTCCGGTTTTGACCACGATTCCACCAACAAAAAAGCCTTGAGGTCTTGGCGCAGCGGAAATTCAAGTGAATCAAGCTGTTCGCTAACCATGGTTTGTGTTGTTACCCGGCTTACATCGTGCAAATGCCACACTTTTTTATCCAGGGTAACGGTTTTTGCGCTGATAATCGCTTCCAGGTCATCACCTGAGGGGGCCAGGGTGTAAATGCGCACCCCCTGTGCCGTGCCCAGGTTTGGTGCAGCCTGTTCCACATAGACAATATGCTCTTTGTCTGTAAACCACACATGGTTCAGGGTATCTTTCCCCCCGCCTGTTTGCTGCACCTGTTCTTGCCAAATGCGCCGGGCTTCGCGTTCACCTGTAACGCCAAGGGCTTCAGCAAAAAACAATTGGGCCACAGCCCAAACAAGGGAATAAATGACAATAAAGCGCAGCAGCACGAAAGGAGAAATACCCCCTGAATACAGGGCTATCAGTTCTTTGCTGCGTTCCAGCATGTTCAGTTGCAGCACCATAGCCAGCAAGAAAATGGCAGGCAATAGTTGCGCCACAATGGCAGGCAATTTAATGACATAATACCACAGCACTGTTTTTGCCGGCAGTTTTGCTTCCACAAATCTGTCCAGCAGTTCAAACAGGTCTGTAAGCACATAAATGCCTACCCCAACAAGCAAAATGACAAATACCAAAAACAGATTTTGCCGTACAAGATAACGGGAAAGCAGTTTCATTATTCCGCCTTTTTCCACTTACGCAAAAACGGCAGAAGCAACATGCCAAGCTGGGGCACACGTTCTTTGCCAACAAGCACCAGCCCCCCCACGCCCAACAGGGCAAACACGGCGTTTGCCATCCAAATGCTTATGCCTGGGTGCAGTGCGCCAGCCTCGCCCAAAGAAAAACCTAAAGAAAGCAGGCTATAATACATCAAAAACATCACCAGGGCTACCACAACACCCACTTGCCTGTGTACCCCTTCAAAAAAGCAGGCCACAGGAATGGCAAACAGGCCAAGCACCAGGCAGGCCACAGGCAATGCCATGCGCTTTTGAATTTCTACCCCAACCTTGTTGCGAAAGCGCTCATCTTTATGATCATTTACGCTGCGCAGTTGGATGAGCGTTTCCCAGCCCATTTCTTTGGGCCGGATGCTGCCAATATCTGCCCCGGAAAGCAGTTTGCTTATGTCCAGTTGCAGCAGGTAGCGTTTAAAATCAAGTATGCTCAGTTTACCTTCTGTAACCTGATAAATGCGTCCATCTTTCAGGGAAAAATGCATTTCACCCTTTTCCTGGTCGGTTTCAATATTCCCTTCCGGCGCAATAAAGGTCACGGTGCGGGCTTCATCCACATTACGGTCTTCAAAAATTACCTGATATAACGTGCCGGTTTTGGGGTCTATGCTGCGGGTAAACAAGGTTTTCCCCAGTAAGTCCTGGTTGAAAACACCTGGTTGCAACACAATTTGGGCTTTTGTGTTGGCAAGGCTCAGCAACAAGGCCCGAAAATTGCCCATGCCCCAGGCAATGCCGTGCATGGAAACAGCAAACGCCAACAGCATGCACAGGGTGGAAAAGACCATGGGGCCACGCATTAGTTGAAAAATACTTATGCCGCTGGCTTTAAGCGCCACCAGTTCCCTGTCTGTACTCATGCGCAAAAAAGTAAGAAAAATACTGAGCATACAGGAAATGGGCAACACCAGCAGCAAAAACAGGGGCATCATGTAGGCAAACAACAGGGTTGTTTCCCAAAAGGAAAGATCTAGGTTTAAAAAAAGCTCACGCATTTGCACGCCACGGCTTATTAAAATAAGGGTAAGCAGCGAGATGGCACAAAGCACAAAGGTTTGCACAAGCTCTTTAAAGAGAAAGCGGTGTAGTGTTGGAATAAACAGAAAAACATCCTTTTGTGTGTTACAGCACCATTATGACGAGGGAAACACTGACTGCTTGCCGGGGGTGAGTTCTTCATGTAACAGCCGCAAAAGAGACTCTGCTTCAATCGGAGAAAGGGTATACCGCATGGCTGCCTCTTCCACAAGTGAATCGAGCCGTTTTTCTGGAAACTGAATTTTTGCTTCCAGCACATACTGCACTGCACGGTGTACCTGTTCAGAATGAGGTATAATGGTTGCCATGGGTTTGCTCCTTCATGCTAGCTTCAAAACTAACGGGCACAGGGCTGTAACCTTAGCGTTTAAAGCTAACGGGTACATTACAACAAGCATAAAGAGCTTGCAAGGAGAGTCTTGATGCTGTATTTCCCTGCCTTATTGGAAGATTCACCTCACCCTTCCACCCGCTGCGTGCGGCTGTTACGGAACGTTCCATGCATGATCTTGTTATTGCTGCGATTCTTGGACTTGTCCAAGGAATTACAGAATTTTTGCCTATTTCTTCCACCGGGCACCTCATTATTGTGGGCTCGCTTTTAAACATACAAAACCAGGCAAACATCAACACGTTTGAAGTGGTCATTCAGCTTGGTTCCATTTTGGCGGTGGTGGTGCTTTACTGGCGGCGCTTTTGGGGGTTGCTTGCCCCCAAACCCCTTGTGCGTTTTTCCGGCGTACGGGGCATGGGCCTTTTATTACTGACCACCCTGCCCGCCAGCATTGTGGGGCTTTTTGCCAATTCCTTTATTCATGACAAGCTGTTTAACCCCGTGAGTGTTTCCCTTGCCCTGGCTGTGGGGGGCGCGGCCATTCTGCTGGTGGAACGCCGCAAGGCCCGCCCGCGCTATGTCAGCCTGGACGACATTACCCCGGCTGTGGCCTTTGGCATTGGGTGCTTTCAGTGCCTTGCCTTGTGGCCCGGCTTTTCCCGCTCTGCTTCCACCATTATGGGGGGGCTGCTGCTGGGTGCCCGGCGTGAACTGGCTGCCGAATATTCCTTTATGGCGGCTGTGCCCATTATGGTGGCTGCCACTGGCTACTCCCTGCTGAAAAATGCCGATGCCCTGCGCCACGCAGACTGGATGTTCTTTGCGGTGGGTACCCTTGTTTCCTTCCTGGCGGCCCTTGGTGCCATTTCCCTGCTTATTCGCCTTGTCAGCTCCATGTCCTTCCGGCCCTTTGCCTGGTACCGCCTGGCCATTGCGCCCATTGTTTTTTATTTCTGGATGTAGCTAAGAAAACGCTTATCCGCTCATAAAGAGGGGCAAACCACAGTACACAGTGGTTGGCCCCTCTTCTTTTGTATTATGCCATGCACAGGATACAGTAATCGTTTTTTGAGAAACGCTCCGTTGCTTCGTTTGACAGTATTTCCTAAAACAAAAACTCCTTCACCCCACACATATGGGGTAAAGGAGGGGGGAAGAGGGGGAACCAACAGGGCATCATGCCCTGATGGTTCCCCCCAATTCTCAACATTACTTCTCATGTTTTTTTGGAAACGCGCAGTTATTTTGTTTGGCAAGGCGCGAGCTTTTTTTGAAGCAGGAGTGACAATTTTGCAGGAAAGCAGAATTGGGAACCGCCCAAAGGGCGGGAGCCGAAGGCCGAGGCCCAGGAAGGGCCGAGTCAACTCTTCTGTCCTCGACTGTTTCAAAAAAGCGAAGCAACGCCGCCAAACGGAATAAATCAGCGTTTCCCTTACATTTGCAGGGCAGAAAAGTCCGCCAGCCTGCCCAGGCGCTGCACAATGGCGGTGATGAGATTCAGGCGGTTGGTGCGCACGGTTTCCTCTTCACACATGACCATAACGTCGGTGAAGAAGGCATCTACAAACGGGCGCAGGGGCAGAATGAGCCCAAACAGCCCGACGTAATCGTCTTTGGCCCACAGAACATCAAATTCGGGTGTAATGCGCTCGAATTCTTCAGCCAGGCGTTTTTCCGCGGCTTCAGCAAACAGGCTGGCCTTGTACTCCCCTGTCAGGGGGGTGCCGCCTTCCTGAGCCTGCTTACGGGTAATGTTCGCCATGCGCTTAAAGGTGAGCACGGTGGCTTCAAAATCCGGCTTCTGGCTTTCCGCGGCCAGGGCTTCCACCCGGCGGGCCACGGCGCACACATCATGGGAGCCTGCCAGCAAGCATGAATCAACAAACAGGGTGTTATACCCGGCAGCAATAAAGTAATGCTTCAAGCGCTGGGTAAAGAATTCTTCAAGCCGGGGCAGGGCCTGTTCGGCAGGCAACTTCCACTGCACATCGCTGTAATTTTCCAGGGCTTTTTGCAGCAGCACGCGCACATCCAGGCGCAGGCCTTTTTCTTTTATGATGCGAGCAATGCCAAGGGCTGCACGGCGCAGGGCGTAAGGGTCTGCTGTGCCGGAAGGAATCATGCCCAGGCCAAAACAGCCAGCCAGGGTGTCTGCCTTATCAGCCATGGAAAGCAGCGCCCCGCAAGCAGAAGCAGGCACAGGGCTTTCCGGCCCGGCAGGCAGGTATTGTTCTGCCAGGGCAGCGGCAACGGCTTCATGCTCTCCTGCACGGGTGGCGTAAATGCCCCCCATAATACCTTGCAGGGTGTCAAATTCCTTCACCATTTCTGAAACAAGATCTGCTTTAGAAAGGCGGCCAGCACGGGCGGCATCTTCCGGGGCCACAACAAAACCTGGGGTAGTGGCAGCAACGCTTTCAGCCAGCCACTGGCACAGGCGGGAAACACGGCGTGTTTTTTCACCCATGCTACCAAGGGGGGCAAGAAAAATAACAGAATCCAGGGCATGCAGCCAGGGCTCAAACCCGGCGGCAAGGTCTGTTTTCCAGAAGAAGCGGGCATCTTCCAGGCGGGCACGCAGCACGCGCTCCCATCCTTTTTGCACCAGGGAAAGGTCTTGGGGGTCAATGTTCAGTACGGTAAGGAAATAGGGCAACAGGCAGCCTTCACTATTTTCCAGGCCAAAACTTTTCTGGTGGCTCTCCATACTAGTCAGCAGCACTTCACGCGGCACTTCAAGAAATGCCGGGTCAAAGGCACCAAGAATAGGTACCGGGTGTTCACATAACCCTTGCACTTCCTGAAGCAGGCTTTGCTTCCACAGCACAACGCCGCCCTTATCTTTGGCAAGGCGCGTTCCGTCGCTTTGAATGCGTTGCAGGCGCTCCTGCCCTTCAACCACCACATGACCCTGGTTTTTCATCAGGGTAAAGTAATCCGCCGCAGTGGGCACCATGAATGGGCCTGCGCCATGCACGCGGTGGCCATACGTTTGGTTGCCGGAAGTGACAGGCCCTACGGTAAATGAAATAGGTTGGCTGCCCAGCAGGCACAGCACCCAGCGCAAGGGGCGGGCAAAGGTGAATTCACTTGCTCCCCAGCGCATGCGCTTGGGGAAAGGCAAGGAACTGACGACAGCCGTACAAATGGCAGGCAGCAGGTCTGCGGCTTTTTCCCCGCCAGTGTTCTTGCGTACAGCCAGGTAAGCCCCTTTGTCCGTATCCACAGAGAATGTGTCTTCAAGCGTCACATTATGGGTTTTGGCAAACCCTTCTGCGGCACGTGTGGGGCGGCCCCCAACGTCATAGGCTGCCTTCATGGGGGGGCCCATAACTACTTCTTCTTTAAAAATAGCCGTTTCCGCCATGTTGCTAACATAGTATACAAGGCGGCGGGGGGTGGAAGCAACGGTAACGCCTTCATAGGTAAGGCCGTGTGCATCAAACCCTGCCTGCAGGCGGGTGGCAAGTTCTTTTTCCGCATCTGCCAGAAAGCGGGAGGGCAATTCTTCTGTACCTATTTCAAGTATAAACGTGGGCATACTTTTTTTCCTTGGTTCCTGCGTGAATCCTGTGTGCCAGGGGTAACATGGCAGCAGCCAGCCCTGGCAAAACATATATTACGGCGAATATTACTTCCCAAGCATGGGGTAGCCCATGTCCTGGCGCTGTTTTGCGTACAGGCGGGCCACAGCCGAAGCAACACCACGCACCCTGCCAATGTAGGCTGTGCGTTCTGTAATGGAAATGGCACCGCGGGCATCAAGCAGGTTAAAGGCGTGGGAACACTTCATGGTGTAATCATAAGCGGGCCATAAAAGTCCCTGCTCCACAAGCCGGTGGGCGGTGTGTTCAAAGTCGGTAAAGTGGCGCAGGAGCATTTCCGGGTCGTTGCCTTGAAAATTGCAGTGCGACTGCTCCACTTCATTTTGGTGGTACAGCTCGCCATAGGTCACGTGGTCATTCCAGGTAAGGTCGTAAATAGATTCCTTTTCCTGCAAGTACATGCATAACCGTTCCAAGCCATAGGTAATTTCAACGCTTACCGGGGCAAGGTCTATGCCACCAACCTGCTGGAAATAGGTAAACTGGGTCACTTCCATGCCGTTCAGCCACACTTCCCAGCCAAGCCCCCAGGCACCCAGGGTGGGCGATTCCCAGTCGTCTTCCACAAACCGGATGTCGTGCTTTGCCGGGTTAATGCCCAAGGCTTGCAGACTTTCCAGGTACATTTCCTGCACGTTGGCCGGGGAAGGCTTTAAAATTACCTGAAACTGAAAGTAGTGCTGCAACCTGTTGGGGTTTTCCCCATAGCGCCCGTCTGTTGGCCTGCGGGAAGCTTCAACATAAGCAACATTCCATGGTTCCGGCCCAATAACCCGAAGGAACGTGTTCGGGTTAAAGGTTCCTGCGCCGCACTCCACATCAAAGGAGTTCCCAATAAGGCAGCCTTTACCAGCCCAGAACCGTTGCAACGTTAAAAACAGGTCTTGAAAGTGCATATACGCTCCACACGCTTGAAATGCTGCCAGGCAGCCGTTTTGGCACATTCCCCACTATGAACGGGCAAAGTACCCGTTTTCCCAGGAAAGGCCCACATGGTAATGAATAAAGCCGTCTATTGCCCTGCCGCATTCATTGCGGCCCCGCAGGCTAACCACCACACTGCCCCATTGGGCAAGGGGAGAAAAAAGCACCGCCCGCAATACGGCAAGTGCTTCTGAGCTCATGGCAAGGGGCTTATCCGGGCAAAGCCCAACACACCCCCCGCACACCAGCACTCCGGCACGCACTGAAAAGTACGCGCCCTCTATTTGTATATCTTTACCGCATTCGGCGCAAGTACTAGGGTTTACAGCATATCCCTGGTCGTATGCCAGCCGCATGCGAAAAAACACCGGCAACAGATTGGGGGTATTCTCCCCTTCTTCAAGGGCTTGCAACAATTCACAAAACAAAGCGTGCGCTTTGCCTGCCCCTTCCGGTGTCAGGCCAAAAGCCTGTAAAAATTTGGCGCAGTTTACTGCAATACCAAGGCGGCCCCAGTCTGTTCGTAGCCGGGCCGGGCCTTGTAGCAACACCCCTTCACGCAGGGTAAGGTACTGGGAACGTGGGCTTTGCTCCACCCGGAACAGTACCCGGTTGAACATATCCAGGCACCCCACAAAGCGCCTTCTGCTGCGGCTGCCCCCAAAGGCAAAGGCGGAATATACCCCCCTAGAAGGGGAAAGAAGCCGAACCCAAAGGTCGGCTTCTCGCATTTTACCTACTTGCAGAATAACTGCCTGTTCTGAAAATTCCATTGGTTGCAACGCTACATGGGGAACAGCAACAGGCGCGGTTTGCCTTTTGCCCCAATTTCTCCCAGGTCTTTTCCGTTATAACGAATGGAAATGCCCCCGGCATTGCCAAGAAGCAGCTTGAGGGAATCCGTAAACACCACGGGGTATGATTCATTCGCTTTCAACATGTGGTGAATCAGTTTGCCATTATCTGCGGTAATGCCAAGGTAGCAGTCTTCGGTGGCGCTTATGTACACAATTTGCTTATTGGCTGCAATGGCAGCACGTTCATGCTGGTTCAGGCCTTCCTGGCTGGCGGCAGGGTTTGCAGGGGGCGTGGCAGGCTGGGAAGCAGCCACAGTGCCCGCAGAAGTGGCTAACTGGCCAGCTTCCATGGTGGGTTCGGCATGCTGGGAAGCGTCTTGCGCTTCCTGCGGGGCAGGCTCTGCTTGATGAACGTCAGTAATTTGGGGGTTCTCCAGGGAAGAGTTGGCAACCGCCATAATAGGAGTAACCCCTGTGGAAGGGGTTACGGCAGAGAAAGGCTGTTTCACAAGCTCAATTATTTTTGAGCCGTAGGTGGTGGTTATGTACCACCCCCCTCCCACCACTCCGGCAAGGAGCAGCAGAATAAACACAATAATGGCCAGGCGTTTGCCTAGTTCCCCAGCAGGCACAGGGCGTGTAAAGGCAGGGGTAACAGGGGCAAGTTCCTCCCCTTCATCAGGGGGGAAAATTGTTTCAAGCGCCTTGGCAAGCTGTTCTGCTTCAAGCCCCACAAGGGAAGCATACGCCCGAATAAACCCGCGCGTATACACAGCATGGGGCAAGCCACTCAGGTTTCCTTCTTCGATAGCCCGCAATATACGGGCCGAAACCTTAATGCGCCCAGCGACTTCATCAATGGAAAAATCAAGCGCTTCTCTGCGCCCGCGAATTTCCTGCCCAAGTTCAAGTAATGTCATGCAAACCTCACCAGTATCAAAAGCTGAATTGTGCCAACCGCATTCTGCCAGAGTTGAGGGAAACACTGGTTGCGTGCTTCCCTCTGTCTTTTACGCAATAAAAAAGACGGCAACAATCAGTATGGTATCAACGCCTACAGGCGCATATCAATAACCGCTTTGCCGCGCAGTTGCTTAATGTACTCATTCATGCGCTCACGCACCAGTGGCTCACGCGCACGGTCTTCCGCTTCACGTTTCACCTCTTCAAAGGGCATTACCTTACCGCCTGGATCTATGCTGTTTAAGCGAATAATTCCCATGTTTTTATCGATGCGTACAAGGGGGGTCATTTGCCCAGGTTTAAGCTGCTGAGTAAACAGGTTTTGCATGGGTGCGGGGAGCCTGTCCCAGGGAATGGCCCCAACGTTCCCGCCATTTTTAGAGTTCGGGTCTACCGAATATTTCTTGGCGGCCTCTTCAAAGCTTATGGCATTGCTTTTAATTTGCGCGTAAATGCTTTGTGCATCTACATTGGGAGAGAACATAAGAATGGAAAAATCAGCTTTCTTTTCAGACGTGAACATATCTGTGTTGGCATCATAAAAACGCCGCACATCTTCTTCCGGCACAGTAATTTTACGGGCCACCATGATGGCGTAAATGCGCTGGCGCATGATGTTGTTCTGGATTTGTTCACGTAATTCTTTAATGCTGGACCCCTGGCTTACCAGGCGGGCTTCAAAGTCGCGTTGCGACATACGGCTGCGCTGCACCATGCGGCGTATTTCCGGGTCAATTTCCGTGTCTGCCACAGTAATTTTAAGTCGTTTTGCTTCCTGGCGCATCAAAATATCATTGATCATGGTGTCCAGGGTGGGGAGCACAAGGTTTTCTGCCTGCTCCGGCGTTAACGACTTACGCTGTTGTGCCATTTCAATGCCAATTCGGGCGCGCACCTCATGCAGGGTAATCATTTCACCATTTACAACCGCCACAATCTTGTTCACGGTAGCAGGGGCAGCATTAGCTTTGGGCTGTTGGCCAAGAGCTAAAAACAATAAAGGAAGGACAAACAGGCGTGAAGAAAGCGACACCGTAACTCTCCGGTTATAGAGGTGAAGGAAAAGCGCCCAGGAACCCTGCAAGCGCAACCAGCAACCCTGGCAAACAACTCCCCTTCCTGCAGCTAGCAAAAAGGACAAACATGGACACAGCGAAGGAAACTCCGTTAACACCTAAACTTTTTTAGCGGCTTGTGCAAGCATCGTGCTTGCTGGGCATAAATATAGTATCCTCAAATACCGCAGGGCCCCCCAAGAACAGTACTATAATACAACGGCCTATGGGTTTGCCTTGTTTTGCATGGGGGCAGGGCCTTGGTCTGCGTCTTGCGGTTCTTCCACAGGGGCTTCTTCAATGGCTTGTTGGGCTTGTTTCCCCCCGGCAGGAGGAAGCTTTTCACCCTGCTCTTGGGTGGCAGTGCTGGCCTGCCCCAAAAGGGGGTGCACAAGAATGGAACTTTTTTTAATGCGCTTTTCCAGCCATTCATCCAGCACAGATTTTTGCTTGCTTTCCACAAGCACCTGCTCCACCCGGCTATATATATCCGCAGGGCTTAACGCACGTTCCGGTGCTTTTTCTACAAGAATAAATGCCCTGAAGGTATCCGCATTTTTCTTTACTGCTGTTGCCTTACCCTCTGCCGCCGTTGCCAGTTCTTTGGTGACATCTTCAGGCAACTTGTCTTTTGCCATACGGATGTCGCGCACAACAACAGCATAGTTT
This sequence comes from Desulfovibrio cuneatus DSM 11391, assembly GCF_000430005.1. GTDB lineage: Bacteria > Desulfobacterota > Desulfovibrionia > Desulfovibrionales > Desulfovibrionaceae > Frigididesulfovibrio > Frigididesulfovibrio cuneatus. Next base: position 87,410 of record NZ_AUCY01000015.1, on the reverse strand, counting down.
TTTTGCACGGCAGTGGCATTTGCTGTTTGCATGAAAGACTGCACAGCCTTTTGCACACCGTTTTTTTCCACCCCGGTAAACTGCATGAAATGCCATTGTTCTGGCTGAATAAAATCGGCACGGTGGGCCTGGTAATATTCTTCCACCTCTGCCGGGGAAAGGCTTATTTGGGAACGGATAACCGTGCCCAGAAAATGTTCTACCATAAGTTGGGCTTGCAGGGCCTTGTGCCAGGCAGGGTAAGCAATACCTTCTTCAAGCAGCATTTGTTCAAAAGCACCTGAAGGATAGTCTGCCCTGATAAGGGCTTCTCGGGCATCAAGTACCCCTTCAGGCAGGGTGATTTTTTTCTGGGCCATTTCATGCAGAATAAGCTGTTCCTGAATCAGCTCTTGCAGCGCATACTGGTACTGCTGCAAAAGCACCTCCCGAGGGGCATTGGTAAACCCTTCCAGGGAAAGAGGAAACAGGCCGGCCCGGCGCGCTTCAAGTTCTTCAAAGGTAATGGGGGCCCCATTAACTGTGGCCACCACGCCAAGCTTGGGCGCAGGGGTACACCCTGCCACAAAAAGCAGGCTTACAAGGGCAAGGCATACAAGAGCACAGGCTTGCCCGCGCAGGACGCGCAGTAAGAAAGATGAGTTATTTGATTGCATCATGAATATTTATACGCTCCATCGGCTCAAGACGCAAGGGGCTGCACTAGAGGTGCTGTGCGCAACAGCCCGGTAACAAAAGCCAGGCCTTCCGCCACTTCCCCTGCCCCCATGGGCACTTCCAGCACACATGGCGGTTGCAGCCGCAGGGCCACGCCTTTTTCCCGTTGTTCAGTAACAAACGCTATTAACGCAGCAGGGTCTGGGGCGCTTTGCTCTGTAAAGGCAAGGCGCACCTTGTCCGGGTAGATATCTGCCTTGGCAATGCCATACTTTGTAGCAATGCGCTTGAAGGCCAGCACCTCGACAAAGTTATGCAATTCTTGCGGCACCTTGCCAAACCTGTCGCGCATTTCAAACACCACTTCTTGCATTTCTGCCTGGGTGGGGGCGGAAGAAAGTAGCTTGTAATAGCGCAGGCGTTCTTTGTTGTCCGGCATATATTCTTCAGGAATAAATGCAGGAATACACAGGGAGAGTTCCGTTTCCGCAAACACCGGCATGTTGGAACCCTTGAGTTTTGCCACGGCTTCTTCCAGCATTTCAAGGAACAGGTCAAGCCCCAGGCGGTTCATGTGGCCAGACTGCGACTCCCCAAGAATGTTGCCAGCCCCGCGCAGGCGCAGGTCTTCCATGGCCACCTGGAAGCCAGCCCCCAGGTAGTCCATATCCAGAATAATGCGCAGCCGCTGGCGGGCAATGTCTTGCAATTTATCAGGGTCCGGGGTGACAAACACGGCAAAGGCCTGCCGTTCTGAACGGCCCACCCTGCCCCGCAACTGGTATAACTGCCCAAGGCCAAACATGTGGGCCTGGTCCACTACCAATGTATTGGCCCTGGGAAAATCCAGGCCAGATTCCACGATAGAAGTACACACCAGTACATCCAGTTCCGCATGCCAGAACTTGTGCATGGTGTCTTCCAGCTCTTTTTCTCCCATTTGCCCATGGGCCAGACCAATGCGGGCATGGGGCACCAGTTTTTTCACATACTCAGCCACACGGGTAAGCCCCTGCACCCGGTTATGCACCCAAAACACCTGCCCTTCTCTGGCTATTTCACGTTCAACAATTTGCTTCAGGGTGGCATCATCCCTGTCAATCAAGGCCGTTGCCACAGGTTTTCTATCTGTTGGAGGCGTTTCAATAATGGAAAGTTCGCGGATGCCGGAAAGAGAAAGCTGCAACGTGCGCGGAATGGGCGTTGCTGTCAGCGTCAGGGCATCTACATTTTTACGCATTTCCTTAAGGCGTTCCTTGTGCCGCACGCCAAAGCGCTGTTCTTCATCCAACACAAGCAGGCCCAGGTTGGGCAGTTCCACATCTTTGGAAAGTAAACGGTGCGTGCCAATAAGAATATCCACCTGCCCCTTGCGCACAGCTTCCAGCACTTCTTTTTGCTTTGCCTTGGTCACGAAGCGTGAAAGCATGGCCACATTCACCGGAAAACCCGCAAGACGGCCCTTGAATGTTTGGTAATGCTGCTCTGCCAGAATGGTTGTGGGGCATAATATGGCTGCCTGCCTGCCTTCCAGGGCAGCCCGAAACGCCGCCCGAATGGCTACTTCTGTTTTGCCAAACCCCACATCGCCGCACACCAGGCGGTCCATGGGTTCGGCTTTTTCCATGTCTGCCAGCACTTCTTCAATGGCCCGAGCCTGGTCCGGGGTTTCTTCAAACCCGAAGGAGGCTTCAAATTCCCGATAAATTTCATTAATGGGGGTGTACCGGAAGCCCTTTACCACCTTGCGCAAGGCATACATTTCCACCAGGTCAGCGGCAATTTTTTCAATGGCTTTGCGCGCTTTTTCCTTACTGGAAGACCATAGCGTGCCCCCCAGCTTGTCCAGGGCCGGGGCAATGCCTTCCGCCCCCTTAAAACGCTGGATGAGGGAAAGCCTGTCCACAGGCAAATACAGCTTGTCTTCCCCGGCATAATGCAGCAGCAGGTAGTCGTTGCCAATGGTGCCAAGGTTCAGGCGGTGCAGGCCGCCAAAGGTACACACGCCGTAATCACGGTGCACAAGCGGGTCGCCTTCACGCAGGCTGTCGTACCTGTCCAGCCCCTGGAATGCTCCGGCAGGCATACGCCGTGCACGCTCCACCCGGGGCTGCATAACGTCTTCCCCCAGCACCAGGGTTGTGTCCCATTCCAGGGCAGCCCCGGCCCGGAAGGGGGAAATAAGGGCAAACACACCGGGCTCTTCCGGGGTGTAGCGCAATTTGGGAATAACGCCGTCTTGCTCGGCCAGAGTCAGAAAGCGCTTTCTAGCCCGTTCCGTGGCAAAACTCAGCACCAGTTGGGCACGGCGGTGCGGCTTGGCCAGCATGGCTGTGGGCAGGTCACGGGTGGTCTCTTCTGCCGTGCCCTCGCCTTCACCCTGCCCTGCGGGTAGGCTGGCCGCATCTGCCCGAATGCCACTCCAGGCACGCATCACCGCCACAAGGTGTTGCCAGGGCCGTTCCTGGGCCTGGGGGGAAGCCATAACCTCCCGAAATTCTGCCAGCCGCTTTTCCGGCAGGGAAAAAGCATGTTCCGTTTCTTCCGGTACGCCCACGCGCAGGTCTGTACAATACACTCGCCCGCGTTTGGCAAAAACGGCAGGCACGTCGGCCCAGGGGCGCAACACAAGGGAACGGGGCTGGTGCAGCCCTTTCAGTTCCCGCTCTTTTTCCAGGTATGCGCTCCAACTGTGTTCTGCCTCCAGAAGGGCAGAGGGAATGTCCCGTTCCCCTGGCAACAAAAAGACAGGGTCTGGAGGCAGCCATTCTTCCAGCCGGGAAGCTTTGGGGTAGTATGCCCCGGAAAACAGCCCTGCCCCGCCGCCATCCAGCATGCGGGTAAGCCCGGCAAGGTCGCTTTGGGCCAGGCGCCCTTCCTTTACATTGTGCTTCCAAAAGGCTTCTGCCTCTTTTCGCAGCGCAACTGAAGCAATAACCGGGGCCACAGGTAACATCGTCATTTCATCAAGAGAAGCCAAAGACCGCTGGGAAATGGGGTCAAACAGGCGAATATCTTCCAGGGTGTCGCCAAAAAATTCCAGGCGCAGGGGTTTTGCATAGCCGGGGCAAAAAATATCCAGAATATCACCACGCAGGGCAATCTCCCCCAGCCCCCCCACCATGGGCGTGCGGGTGTACCCCCAGTCCACAGCCTGGTCCAGCACCAAATCAGGTGCCATGTCCATACCTTTACGCAGCCCCAGTTCGTGCGCATCAAAAATATTGGCAGGGGGCAGGCGCAATAAAAAATTGTCCAGGCTTACCAGCACGCCCTGCACAGGACGGCGGTGGCGCAAGGCGTAAAGCGCAGCCATGCGTTCCGCCCAGCCACTTTTCCCCCCCAGGCTAGCGGGGTGCCCCGGCATAACAATAAAGGGGCGCTCCCAACGGGCTTGGGCGGCGGGTGCTTCAGCCATGGATTCTTCTGAAGAAAACAGGGAAAGCAGGGCCTTGTGTTCGCCCATGGCGGCTGCTTCCGGCACAACCACCACTACGTTGCGGCCTTGCTCCATAAGGGCATGGGCCAGGCGGGCCACGGTGGCAGCCCCTGCCCTGTAGAGCGTTGCTGCACGGGAAGAAGAACTGGAAAACAGGGGAAGAAGAGTGGAGAAAGACAACTGAACTCCCAGAATAAAAGGGGAAACGTAAAGGAAAAAAAGGCGTTCGAAAAAAAAGGTCGCCATGGATTATTCCCATGGCGACCTCATATCAAACCCTGCAGAAAACTACAACTGCCCAATGGATTCCATATCTTCCCCGGAGAGCAATTTATCAAGGTCAAGTAAAATAAGCAGGCGGTCGTGCAGTTTGCCCACGCCGCTAATGTATTCCGATTCCAGCCCGGCCACAACGGGTGGTGGTGGCTCTACCGTGCTGGCGGGAATACGCAGCACTTCAGAAACAGAATCCACCACAAAGCCCACAATCATATTGTTAATTTCAATAACAATAATGCGTGTGTGCTGGTCATGTGCCTTGGAATCAAGGCCAAAGCGGCGGCGCATGTCTATAATGGGAATAACTTTACCGCGAAGGTTAATTACCCCTTCCACAAAGTTCTGGGCGCGGGGCACCTTGGTAATTTCCATGGTGCGAATAATTTCCTGCACTTTCAGTATATCAACGCCAAATTCTTCTTCGCCAATACTGAAGGTAACAAGTTGTAGCAGTTCATCATCTTGTTTTTTTAAATCCATACTCCACCTCTGTTGCTTGGGGCGGCATTGTGACCAGGGGGAAACCCGCCTGAAAATAAATGCGTTTACCAAAGAAAAGACAGTATTCGCAACGTGCCATTGCGGTGCGTTCCACTTCTCTCTTTGTATCGTCCTATGGCGTTTTTTCTTTAGAGCATTTTGGAGAAACGCTGATTTATTCCGTTTGACTGCGTTACTTCACGTTTAGGGTTTCCTTACTTATATCAAGTCAAAAATTTGCTCCGCTCAACCATTCACGGCAATGCCAATCATTCTTAACTCATTTTTGCGGAAAAAGCACCACAAATGGGCATTGTACCCTTGCGGCGCAACCCACAAGGGCAGCAAAAGCACTGCATATTTTTTTATAGCTTATTGTTATATAAAGTAAAATAGCAGGGTGCGCAAGGGGGTTACGCACCTTTGCCAATACAAAAATAGGCAAAACCAAGTCGGGCAATATCTACCGGGTTATACAGGTTGCGCCCGTCGAACAGTATGGGGGCTTGCAGGGCATTTTTAATGGCAGTAAAGTCAGGCGTGCGGAACTGGTTCCATTCCGTTGCCACCAGCAGGGCACTGGCCCCTTCAAGGGCGTCATACTGTTTCCCCACCACCTGCACCAGCGGGTTATGGGCATACCGCGCACGTGCCCCGGCAGCCGCTTCCGGGTCGTAACAGCGCACCGTCATGCCGCGTTCCGTGAGGTAATCAATGGTGTACAGTGCGGCAGATTCGCGCATGTCGTCGGTATTGGCTTTAAAGGCAATCCCCCAAAGGGCCAGTGTTTTACCGGCAATACCCCCCTGGGGGGCAAAATAGTCTTCAATACGCCGGGCCATAACCAGCTTTTGGTGGGCGTTCACTTCTTCCACAGCCTCAAGCAACTGCGGCGCGCACCCTGCCTGCCGGGCGGTGTGAATAAGCGCCTTCACGTCCTTGGGAAAACATGAGCCACCATACCCAAGGCCAGGGTAAATAAAATGGTAGCCTATGCGTTGGTCTGCCCCAATGCCTGTGCGTACATCGCGTACATCAGCCCCTACTTTTTCGCAAATACCTGCTATTTCATTGATAAATGAAATTTTAGTCGCCAGCATACAGTTGGCGGCATACTTGGTCATTTCCGCGCTTTCCGGCCCCATAACAATAATCTTGTCACGGGTTCTGGCAAAGGGGGCATACACTGTTTTCATCAGGCGGGCAGCGCTTTCGCTGTGTGTTCCAATAATTACCCGGTCGGGCTTCATGAAATCGCTTACAGCGTCGCCTTCTTTCAAAAATTCCGGGTTGGAAACCACATCAAAAGGAATATTCATCCCCCGCGCCTGCTGCGCAGTGTGAATGCATGCCTGCACCATTTTGGCCGTCCCTACAGGTACGGTGGATTTGTCCACCACCACCAGGGGGGCATTCATATGTTCGCCAATTTCTGCGGCAACCGCCTGCACATAGCGCAAATCACAGGAACCATCGGGCAAGGAAGGGGTGCCCACGCAAATAAACACAACCTCTGCCCCGCGCAATCCTTCCACCAGGCTTGTGGTAAACAACAGGCGTTCCTGGCTGGTATTGCGCAGCACCAAATCTTCCAACCCCGGTTCATAAATATGCACCTTGCCGGCACGCAACGCTTCCACTACTTTGGGGTTTATATCAACGCAGTGGACAGTGTTCCCCATTTCAGCAAAGCAAGCGGCGCTAACAAGGCCTACATACCCGGTGCCAACAACACAAATATTCATAAGCTCCCCAACGGTGGCGCATTCGTGGTTCCAAAGCAGAAAAAAGCGACTTCCGTTACCGTGCCATTGGAATATGAAGAAGAATAATCCCCCATAGCAGGCACGGCAATTGCCATTACAACAGGCAAATGATTTTTGGGTTTAGTACCGTGAAGCCACGCACACGTCAATATTCTTGAAAATTGTTGAAGCCCTGGCAAGGCTTTTCCCTTGACGAAAGGCCCATGCAGTGCCTAACTTTACCATTGTTTGCCTGCCGTGCCTTTGGCGCACATACCAGCCAGACCGTGAATACGCCAGCATTTTCCTGTGCAGGTAGCCCTGCACCGTAATAAGGAATAGAATATGATTGTAGGAATAGGCTTTGATCTTGTGGAGCGTGCCCGCATTCACAAAATTTTTGCCCGCTATGGGGAACACTTTGCCCGCCGGTTGCTGCACCCGCAGGAACTGGCCGCCATGCCCAAGGCCCCTGCCGCAGCCGTAGACTTTCTAGCCTCCCGCTTTGCGGTAAAGGAAGCAGGGGTAAAAGCCCTTGGCACGGGGTTCAGCCAGGGCATTGGCATGCACGATGTAACCGTGCGCTCGCTCCCCAATGGCAAGCCCTGCCTTGAGCTTCATGGGAAAGCACTGGAACGCATGGAAGAAATGGGAGCCACTGTGGCCCACATTTCCTTGAGCCATGCCCGTGATGTTGCCGGGGCTGTGGTTGTTTTGGAACGCCTTTCCCCCACCCCTATTACGGCACAGCAGGAATTATCATGTTAACCCAGTTACCCCTTTTTTCTCCCCTGCCCACCCCGGAAGAAATGCTGCGCTGGGACAAGCTGACCACAGAATCATTTTGCTACCCTGAAACCATGCTTATGGAAAATGCCGGGCGTGAAGCGCTACAGGTACTGCACTCCCACGTTGCCCTGACCTCCAAAGTCCAGGTTCTGGTGCTTGCCGGGGGGGGCAGCAACGGGGGGGACGGCTTTACCCTGGCCCGGCACCTGCACAATGAGGGGTGCCAGGTACTTGTGTACCACACCCACCCCCTGAATGAAACGCGCGGCGCAGTGCGGGAACATGCCCGCATGGCCCAGCGCCTGGGGGTGAACATGCTGGCTGTTTCCGCCACAGGCGAATTGCCCCTGCCCCTTGAATGGCAATACCCGGACATTGTGGTGGATGCCCTGTGCGGCATAGGCATGCGCGGCCCCTTGCGCAGCCGGGAACTGGCCCTGGTGCGCAACATAAACGCCCGGCGCAAACAAAGCTTTATTTTTGCCATTGATATGCCCACCGGCCTGTGCGGGCTCACTGGTTCCCCCATGCCGGAAGCAGTGCGGGCCCATGCCACGGTAACGTTTGAAGCAGGGAAACCCGGACAATATTTCCTGGAAGCCGCTCCATACATAGGCAAGCTCCATGTGCGGCGCATTGGCATGCCCACCCAGGTGCGCCTGCAAGAGCCGCCTTCCTGGTTACTTCTGGCCCCGGAACCAGGGGAATGGGCAGCGCCAGCCCCAGACCAGCACAAAGGTTCCGCAGGAAAAGTACTTGTCCTTGGGGGGAGCACTCAATATAGCGGGGCTCCCCACCTCACCAGCCTTGGGGCGCTGTGTACCGGGGCTGGTGTAGTGCACCTGGGCTGCCCTGCTACCCTGGCCCCCTGGCTGCGTGCCGCACAACCAGAATGCATTGTGCACCCCATGGGAAAAAGCGATAATTGGCAAGGCGCAGTGGAAACGATGGAAGCCTTGGTGCATGCCACAACCCCAGGCTGCATCGTTATGGGCCCTGGCATGGGCCGTGGCCCTTATGCCCGTTCCGTGGTTGAGCGCCTTTTGGGCATACCAAACCGCCCCCCTGTTGTGCTGGATGCAGACGCTCTTTCCTTTTTCTATGCCAGCAATGCAGACGGAACCACAGTAGAAGCACCACCGCTCCCCCTGGCACTACTTGGGCAGGAAGATTGCATAACTCCCCACCCGTTTGAGCTGGCACGGCTTTTGCCCCCTGCCTTCCATGCCGCTGCCAGGGCCCAAAAAAACACCGCAAATTCAGTGCCGCACCCGGTTAACCTGGCAGAAAACGTGCAGGCCAACAGGCCAGCCGCCTTGCGTGCTTTTATTGAAATGTGCCAGGCCACCCTTGTGGTAAAAGGTGCAGGCACCCTGGTAGCCGGGCAAAATACGCCCACGGTACTTTCCCCCTATGCTGTGCCCGCCTTGGCCACGGCTGGTTCCGGCGATGTGCTGGGGGGCATAATTGGGGCGTTGCGGGCAAAAGGCATACAGCCACTGGAAAGTGCCAGCCTTGGGGTTTATTTACACGCCAGGGCAGGCATGTTGCTGGAGCAGCAAGGACCACAGGGGCACCTTGCCAGCCACATTGCCGCCATGTTGCCCAAGGTGTGGCAGGAGCTGTACCATGCCTAGTCTTACTTTCTCCATTACCTCATTGGAATCGCTTGCTGCTGTGGCAAAAGCCATGGCCCAGGCCGCGTGTGAGGTTTCACCGGGGGCGCTTTTGCTTTCAGGCGGGCTTGGGGCGGGTAAAACCACATTTACCTCTTTTTTTGTAACATCCTTGCCAGGGGGGGCTGCTGCGGAAACTTCCAGCCCTAGTTTTACCCTGTGCAATATATACCCCACCCGGCCAGAAGTGCACCACTTTGACCTGTACCGCCTGGAAACAGCACAGCCTCTTGATTTATTGGCAGAATCGTTTGATGCCCAAGGGGTGCTGACTGTGGTGGAATGGCCTGAACGCATACACAAGGCAGACGCCCCCCCCCATGGTGTTTACTGCCTTTTTTCAATTTCTGATACAAATGAGCGTGTTCTGGACTTGACACCGCTGGGCAGGCAAGGCAAAACTTTTCTTGACCGGGTAGCAGAACGGCTTCCCAGTATACTGTAATCTCTTTGGTTGGGAATTGGCAGAACGACAAAATGACCACTGTGGATAAGGATAGACCCATGGAAATTATGGTTCAAAAATTCGGCGGCAGTTCTGTGGCAACACGGGAACGGATGCAGCTTGTTCAAGGCAAAGTGAGCCAGGCCCTTGCCACGGGGGCCAAGGTGATTGTAGTACTTTCTGCCCGGCAGGGAGACACGAACCACCTTCTTACGCTTGCCGGAGAATGGTCACAGTCGCCAGACCCGGCAGAACTGGATGTTCTTGTTTCCACAGGGGAACAGGTCTCCATTGCCCTTTTCACCATGATGCTTATTGACGCAGGCATCAAAGCCCGCTCATTCCTGGCCCACCAATTGAAAATTCATACAGATTTTACCTTTGGCAAGGCCCGCATACAGCACATAGACCGTGAATATATTGCACATCATTTTAAACACTATGATGTGCTGGTGGTGGCAGGCTTTCAGGGCTGCACAGAAGACAACCGCATTACCACACTTGGCCGGGGCGGTTCAGACACCACCGCCGTGGCCCTTGCTGCTGCCACCAAAGCCAGCATGTGTGAAATTTATACCGATGTAGAAGGCGTATACACCACAGACCCCAACCTGTGCCAAACGGCCCGCAAACTGGACGTTGTTTCCTATGAAGAAATGCTGGAAATGGCCAGCATGGGGGCAAAAGTACTGGAAATACGCTCTGTAGAATTTGCAAAAAAATATAATGTACCCTTGCTTGTGCGCAGCACGTTCAGCGAGGCTTCAGGAACACTCGTAACCCATGAGGACAAAACCATGGAACATATTATGGTTTCTAGCATCGCCTACGACAGGGACCAGGCCCGTATTACCATCACTGCCGTAGAAGACAAGCCAGGGGTGGCTTCTGCCATTTTTGGCCCGCTTGCCAGTGCCAATGTTTCCGTGGATGTCATTGTGCAGAACCCCAGCAAAGACGGGGTGACAGACATGAATTTCACCGTGAGCCGCAAAGACCTGCAACGCACCCTGGCTATTGTGGAAGAAACCCGCAAGCAACTGGGTAACCCCATTGTGGAATATGACGCCAATGTGGCGAAGATTTCTGCCATTGGCGTGGGCATGCGCAACCACTCAGGGGTTGCTGCCAAAATGTTTGCAGCTCTCCATGAAGAAAACATCAATATTCTCATGATCAGCACTTCGGAAATCAAAATAAGCTGTGTTATTGAAGAAAAATATACAGAGCTTGCCGTGCGCGTATTGCACAACACCTTTGGCCTGGATAAACAGTCGTACCTGGAAGATTAGGCCAAAGCATGAAGCAAATTACTATTTATGATACCACCCTGCGCGACGGGAACCAGTCGGAAGACGTCAACCTTTCGCTGGACGATAAAATTACCATAGCCTTGAAGCTGGACTCATTCGGCGTGGCGTATATTGAGGGTGGGTGGCCGGGTGCGAGCCCGGTGGATACCGATTTTTTCAAAGAAATTCGTAAGCACACGTTACACCATGCCCGCATTGCTGCGTTTGGTTCTACCTACCACCCCAAGAATACGGCGGAAACAGACCCGAACCTGCAAGCCATTGTGGCGGCCAAGCCAGACGCTGCCGCCATTTTTGGCAAAAGTTGCGCCCGCCACGTGGAAGAAGCCTTGCGCATTACGCCGGAAAGTTACCTGCCAGTAGTGCGTAATTCCATTGCATTTCTTGCGGCCCACCTGCCGGAAGTGATGTTTGATGCAGAGCACTTTTTTGACGGCTACCAACGCGACAAAGACTATGCCCTTGCCGTGTTGCAGGCTGCATTTGAAGGCGGGGCCACCTACCTTATATTGTGCGACACAAACGGCGGCAACTTGCCCCACACCATTGAGCGCATAGTGCGCGAAGTGTGCGCTGCCCTGCCCAAGGCCCGCATTGGCATTCATGCCCACAACGACTGCGAGCTGGCTGTGGCAAACTCCATTGCCGCTGTGGAAGGTGGCGCTGCTATGGTGCAGGGCACCATTAATGGCGTTGGTGAACGGTGCGGCAATGCAAACTTGTGCTCCATTGTTGCCTTGCTGGAACTGAAATATGAAGGGCAATACACCTGCCTGCCCCAGGGCAGCCTGGCCCAACTGCGTAAAACGGCCCATTATATTTCTGAAATTGTGAACATGGTGCCGTTTAGCCGCCAGGCCTTTGTGGGGCGCTCTGCCTTTGCCCACAAAGGGGGCATTCACGTAAGCGCCGTAAACCAAAATTCCAGCCTTTATGAGCATATAGACCCTGCCCTTGTGGGCAACGAGCAGCGCATTCTGCTAACAGAGCTTGCCGGGCGAAGCAACATTGTTTCCCTGGCCCGCAAGTTTGGCTTCCACCTGGATAAAGAAGAACCAGTGGTAAAAGGCCTGCTGGTGGAATTGAAGGAAAAGGCCGCTTCCGGCTACGACTATGCCGCTGCGGAAGCTTCTGTTGAGCTTTTGCTGCTGCGCAAGCTTGCCCGGCGCGGGGTACGCGACTTTTTCAAGCTCAAGCAGTTCCGTGTGTTTGAAACCAAACAGGCCGGGGACGATGCCCCCACTTCCGAAGCCACCGTGACCCTGGAAGTGGAAGGCCACACCGAACACACCGCCGCCTTTGGCTATGGCCCGGTAAACGCCCTGGATAATGCCCTGCGCAAAGCCCTTTCCGGCTTTTACCCCAGCCTGGCTGAAATGCGCCTGGTGGACTTTAAAGTGCGGGTGCTGGGAACCAATGAAAAAACCCACGGCACAGCGTCACAAGTGCGGGTACTTATTGAATCTGCCGACCATAACAGCAAATGGGTAACTGTTGGGGTTTCCTTCAACATTATTGAAGCAAGCTGGCAAGCCCTGAGCGATTCTGTCACTTACAAGCTCTACAAAGACGAAAATGAACAACGCGCTAAGTTGTAATTTATTATAGTTACGTATCTTATGGGGGACGCTGTCCCCCATACCTCCTGCAAGGGACGTGACGCCCCTTGACCCCCTCGTTTGACAAGGCACAAGTTATTTTTTAAGGCGGGTGCTGGACTCTTCAGTCCTGCCCCGCCTTAAAAAAAACGAGTAACGCTGCCAAACGGAATAAATCAGCGTTTCCCCGGTAGTACTTTAGCCATGGCGCTGGAATCCTCTTCGCCGAATCCTGCATCCACTGCGCGTTGCAGCATTTCCACGCCAATGGCGCTTACGGGCATGGGCAAGTGTTGTTCTGCGGCAATATCATCCACAATTTTCATGTCTTTCAGGTGCAGTGCGCTTTTAAAGCCAGGGGAATAATCGTTGGAAATCATGCGCTGGCCGTGCAGCTTAAGCACTGTGCTGCCAGCAAACCCACCCATAAGGGCTTCACGCACCGGGGCAAAGTCCACTCCATTGGCTTCGGCAAAGGCGCGGGCTTCCGCCACGCCAAGGATGCTGGCGGTAATGCAAATCTGGTTGCAGCTTTTTGCAATTTGGCCTGCCCCGGTTTCCCCAATGCGGGTAATGGTTGTGCCCATGCTTTCCAGCACTGGGGCAATACGGGCAAACAGGTTTTCACTTGCCCCCACCATAAAGGTCAGGCTGCCAGCTTTTGCCCCTGCTGTACCACCGGAAACCGGGGCGTCGGCAAATTCTATGCCCATGGGGGCCAGGCGGGCGGCAAATTCACGTGTTAGTGTAGCGGAAATAGTGCTCATATCCACCACAATAAGGCCTTTCTTCTGGCTGGAGGCAATGCCATTCGGGCCAAACAGCAATTCTTCCACATCAGGCGCATTGGTCACGTTCAGGAAGACAATATCAGAAGCAAGGGCCACCGCAGCAGGAGAATCACACAAAACTGCGCTTTGTGCTTCCAGGGCCGAACTTGCTTCCGGGCGGCGAGCCCACACTGAAACGTGATAACCGCTACGGATAAGATTGAGAACACAGGGAAACCCCATAAGCCCAAGACCAATATACCCTATCTTCATACAGCCTCCCACAAGGGTTAAAAGGGCCATTACAGCCCTTTTGTGAAAAAATGCAACCTAAAACCGTTGTACAACGGATAGTGTTGCATTTCCCTGCGGAGGCACTGCCTTCCCGGGAAATACAACATAAATCACAGTGCAAGACTCTCTAATAGTATTTTTTACACGCTTTGGGCGTGTAATTTAACAAAAGCCGTGGCTTCTTCCAGGGAATTCACTTCCCCGGCAATTTGGGCCTTTAGCAAGTTCTGGCGCAATAACCCCACATGGGGCCCAGGTTGCAGGCCCGTCACTTCCATAATCTGGTTGCCGTTCAGCAATGGTTCCAGCTCGCGCTCCGGCTTTTCCGCCCTGTCCAAATACTTGGCGTTGTGGTTAAACGCCGTGTAATTATCTTCACGCGACTTAATGTTGGCGCGAGACATCTGAATGAGGCGCTGGTATGATTCCAGCACTTTAAAACGGCGAATCCCCCTGTCTGTCATGGTAAACTGGAAGCGCATGTGGTTGCATACCAAGTCGCAAATCAGGTCTATCTGATCAATGGGCATACGCAAACGACGTAAAATAATACGCGTTACCTGCGCCCCCACCCGGTGGTGCTGGTAAAAAGTCCAGCGGCCCTGGTAAAATTCAGCAGTGTACAACTTGCCCACATCATGAAAGAGCATGGCAAACGTTCCCAGCCAATCGTGGTTAAACTCCCCTTCAGGGTAATGACGCATGCAACCAATGGTGTGTTCCAGTACGGAATCCATTACACCACTGTCATTTTTGGTTTGCTGCACACAGGCAAGGGCGGCAAGTTCGGGAATAAGGGCATGCAGCACCTGGCTATCAAACAAAAGCTGCACAAAGCGCCACATATTTTCTGCGGCCACCTGGCGCCATTCATCCATAATATGCTGCACGGAAATATAGTCGATAATACGCTGGGAAGAGCCAACAATGGCCATCCAGGTATTTTGCTCAATGGGCAAATCAAAGTTGGCAGCATGGCGCATGGCCTGAATGCCGCGCAGGTAATCCTGACGCAGCACTTCATCTGGGTGGCCCGCAAAGCACACAGAATGTTCCATACACATAAAGCCTTTGTATTCTTTATGCTTCTTGGCCTGGCGCTTTACTTTTTCCGCTTCATTGTGCTGGGCAAGGCGTGCTTCCAGGGTGGGGGTGGTGCGGGTTAAAAAATCTTCCGGGGCCACCGTGTTTTCGTGCATCTGATAAAAACGGTACAAAAAATCCCCTTCACGCAGGGTGGCAAGGGCCCCGTTTTCATTGAGCCCCAAGGCTGCGGAGGGAAACAACTTTACCAAATCGTCACCGGGCATGTCGGTACACAGGTCAATTTCCTGCTTGCCGTCAGCCACAATAAGCAGGTGGTGCAATGGCGTGTTCACAATATGCGCATCAAACCCGTTGCGCATAATGGATTTACATATGGTGATGGCATCCTTGAATGAAGGCTGCGTCATCGTATCCTCCTGGTATCGTTAAAGCAATTATACGTTGCAATGCTGGCCTTGGAACCCCTGCCTTGCACTGTGTGCCTTTTTCCTGGGCTGGCCGTACGGTACAGGGCATTACCCTGCCAAGCGCAGTCCCCCAAGGCACAATTGTTGCAAACGCAGCCAGGTAAAGCCTAGCTATTTCAAGGGGTCTTGCAGGGTACTCTTTTCGTGAAGTATAGGCACCTTGGGTACTGTGAGTCAAGGGAAAGCAATGAGCTAAAACACTGGAAACAGGCAGTTTAAGACTATTGCGCGATAGTCTTAAAGCGACCTCCCGCAGGGAAGACATTCCCAAAAGCACCAATAAAGGAACGTAATTTTCCTGTAAAATGAGTGCATTTGGGACTTAGGCCATAATTTACGCTGCGCAGGCAGAGGGAATTATGATGGAAAAAGTACGCAAAACGTAGTTTTGCAATGGTCTTAGTTTGAACCTTCTTTCCCTGTTATGCTGGGCTTTGAATCAAAAAGGCAGAGCGCCACCAGCTTTGGCAGCGCTCCACCGAAAAAGAGAAAACCATTATCCAGCACGCACGCCAAATGAAACGCTTAATACATGGCCCCAAATGAATTGCGCGAACTGCGGCACACCACTTCACCTTCTTCAAGTAAAAACACCTTGCCAGAGTCCATGGTGTCTGTGGTGAAGGTGGCTGTGCCAATGGCCACTTCGCAGCCGGGCATAACCTTGCCTGGGGCAATAACGCGGCATTGTTTGGCCTCTTCTTCTTGCAGCACCAACTGCCGCCACAAGGCAGTGCGGCGTTTTTGGGCCAAGGCCAATTTTTTTACGGCAAGGGCATGGCGGGCACCATGTTCCAGTACCATAACTTCGCCCCTGGCCATGAGCTTTTTAAAGTACGCCACTTTGCTTTCCAGGTAGGCAATCCGGCTTTCCATTTTTTGCAACTGCAAAAAGGCAAAAGGGTCATACCCCATCATAATGCGGGTGGGGGAAGAAAAGTCACTGCCCAGTTGCCCTTCAACATATACCACGCCGTTGGCATACACCGTGCCCCCCTGTAAGCGCCCTTTCACCACCAGGTTACCTTCAGTATAAATGATGCAGTGCAGGCAGGAACCGTCAATAAACACATTGCCTTTGGCCCGAATTTGGACATTCTCGCAAAACGGCAGGCGCACATTTCCGCCAGCATCCAGCAAGCTGCTGGGCAGTGCATGGCGGGTGCCGTGCTTTTCCCCTTCTTCCGTTTCCACACTGTGTATGGCCGCGCCTTTTACCCCGGAAAGGCATACAATATCATGCAGTGCCTTAATTTTTGCACTTTCAATGTGCCCTTTCACCAGCACGTTGCGCGACTGCACAGCAAAGCCGGTTTGCACATCGCCATGTACGGCAATGTCCCCTACAAAAAGGATGTTGCCCGTTTGCAAACCAATGTTGCCCCGTACATTAAGCATTTTTTTTATCGAAATCAGGCCGTCATGGTAAAAAACATAGCCGTTGGCAGAAGCAATAATGCGATTGGGGTTTTTGGGGTGTACTTCACAGTTTGGACCGCACGGCAGGTGGAATGTGGAGTATATAAAGCGTGGGTCACGCTGATGTTCCGGGGTGTCTTCCAGCGGCATGATTTCCGCAAGGGTTTGCCCGGCCACCACGTTCTGCACATAGCCAAGGCACTGATACTCCACACGCCCACCCGAAACTTCAAGGGGGGCTAAGCTTTTATAGTTAAAGTCCGGGTTGAAATAATGATGCAGGTAATACATGGGGGGTGCTCCTTAACAGGAAGAAAGGGCCACGGGGCAGGCACACCTGGGCCTGGGCCTGACCCCTGGGCTTATGCCATGGGCAGCATCGAGAATATAACGTTACACAACAAGCGAACTGACAATATCATCCTCTTCTTCAAGAAACACAAAAAAACCAGTCAGTTCCAGGCTGTCCAAGCGTTCCTTGATTTGCGCGGGCACTTTGAACAGGTAAAGCCGCTTGTTCAGCCCAAACAGGACGGAGGCAAACGCCACCAAAACTCCCAGGCCGGAACTGCTTATGGTGGTCCGGCTCAAGTCCAGAATAACTTTTTGCAACTGCTCTGCTAAAAGGTCGTTGAGTGCAGCGGAAAACTCATCTGCCACACGCAGCCCCAAGGCCCCTGCAAACCGGCCAATAACAGTTCCGTGTTCATGCAGCACAATTTTAACTGGCCGGCAGGCAAAAATACTTTCCTGCTTACCCTGTGGGGTCATCCGGTAAATATTTTGTATAATTTCCCCAAGGCCATTTTCCGGTGTTTGGCTCATGCCCTTGCCTCCTGGCGCAATGTTTACGCCCGGTGAAACAGATTACGCAAAAGAATGCATTCTATACATCTTGGCTTGCCCTTGCTGACAATAATGCAGCCTAAAAACTGCCCAGAATGTATATAACTGCCAGCGAAATAGGCAATACCTGATGATGCCTGCACCCCGGTATTGACTATGCCACCACCACGTTTGCACTTGGGCAGAAGAGAGCAAACAAGCGCACATTACATGGGGACACACATGAAAAACACGGAATTACATCATCTTTTTTTCAATGTAGCGTAAAACATATCCCATAGCAACCAGCACAATAGCAGAATAGATATAATTGGCGCGTGAATACAAAATCTGGCTCTTGTAAAAATCATAACAATAACAGACAACAAGCACGACAACCCCCAACAAGTAACGGAAACGCGCCAGGGCCACAGCAAGAATGCAGCACTGAAAGGCCAAAACTTGCCCAACCAACTGAAATGGGATACTAAAAACAAGCTGCCCTGCACATATGCCGGGCAAAACGCACATGCCACGCAGGGCAAAAGGGGATATGGGTGAACCATTTACTTGTCGTACAGCTTGCCAGGCTTGGCGACCTCATACAATCCAAACGGTTGTTACTCTCCCTTGCGGCGCAGCCGGGTGCCCAGGTGCACCTGTGTGTGGACGCCTCCCTTGCTGCATTTGCCGCAGCCTTGTTTCCCTTTGCCCATGTGCTGCCCTTGCCTGCCCACGCCACAGGTGGGGCCACGCCTGAAAGCGTCTTCACCGCAGCCAGGCATACGTTTGCCCAGTTGCAGGAAATACCATTTTCCGCAGTATACACCTTGAATGCCAGCCCCCTTTCTTATGCCATTGCCCGCCTGTTTCCCCCGGAAGTGGTGTGCGGGTATAGCTGCCCCAACGGCCAGCCCATGCGCCACCCCTGGCTTGAACTGGCTGCCCGCTGGACACGCCACCGCCTGTCTTCCCCCTTGAACCTTATTGATATGTGGGCACACCTGCACCCTTCCCCCATTGCGCCGCAAGCGGTAAACCCTGTGGCAACCCCCGCAGGGCAAGGCCGCATTGGGGTGGTTATGGCTGGCCGTGCCCAGCGCCGCTCCTTGCCTGTGCCTGTGCTGGTGGCCTGCGTGGAAGCACTCTTCCGTGCCTACGGCGGCCCCACCATTGTCTGCCTTGGCGGCAAAGGGGAAGTGCCCCTTGCCCGGCAGTTTGGCCGGCAGCTTTCCCCGCACGCCCAGCGCAAACTGGAAGACACCACAGGCCGCACCGAGCTGCTGGACCTTATGGAGCTTTTGCCCACCCTTGACTGCCTGATTACGCCAGATACAGGACTTATGCACCTTGCCACGCACTTTGGCGTTCCTGTGCAGGCTTTTTTCCTTTCTTCGGCCTGGTGTTTTGAAACAGGCCCCTATGGCCTTGGGCACAACGTATGGCAAGCCACAGTACCCTGTGCCCCCTGCCTGGAAACTGCCCCCTGCCACCACAATATGGCGTGCCTAGCTCCTTTCAGCCAGCCGGGATTTTTGGGGCACCTTGCAGGCACACAGGCCCAGCAATGGCCGCAAGGGCTTACAGGCTACAGGAGTGCCCTGGACGATTTGGGGGTATGCTACCACCCTGCGCATGGTACTGATGCCGGAGTTGAGGAGCGTACCAGCCGCCGCGCCCTGCTTGCAGAACTGCGCCTGCACAGGCTGGAGCCCGCCGCCAAAGGAGCGGAAGCATTGTTTCAGGAAGCAGATTGGATGCTGCCCTAAGGAAACGCTAATTTATTCCGTTTGGCAGCGTTATTTCACTTTTTTTGAAACAGTCGAGGACGGAAGAGTCCACTCCTGCTTCAAAAAAAGCTCATGCCTTGCCAAACGAAATAACTGAACGTTTCCAAAAAAACTTTTACCTAACGCTGCCCTAAAGCATTCAACGCTGCAATGCTCCAGCCCTGGCACCCATAATGCTTGGCTATTTCAAGCATTATTTCCCTATGCTTCACACCGCATTCACTTAAACCCTGCAAGAGGCCACCCATGCACCGCGTTCTTGTCATTCTTCCCCTGTATGGCGGCTCTTTGCCCATTGGCAGGTATTGCGCCACCGCCCTGAAAGACCTGGGCTGCCTTGTGGAAACATTTGAAGCACCGGAATTTTACAGTGCATTTCAGGCGCTGCAAGGGTTGAAGGTAAGCAGCGACAGACAGAATTTTTTGGAAAACAGCTTTTTGCAAGTGGTTTCCCAGGCCATACTTGCCAAGGTGGAAGCATTTCAGCCAGACATGGTGCTGTGCCTTGCTCAGGCCCCCATGAGCCGCCAGGCCCTGCAACGCCTGCGAAGCATGAAAGTGCCCACTGCCATGTGGTTTGTGGAAGATTACCGCCTGTTTACCTACTGGCGCGCCTATGCACCCCTGTATGATATTTTTGCTGTTATCCAGAAGGAACCCTTTTTAGCAGAACTGACTGCGGCTGGCGTAGCTAACCCCCTGTACCTGCCCCTTGCCGCCCTGCCCGCCTTGCATGCCCCAACCCCCCTTGACCCCAAAGACATGCAGGAATATGGCGCAGAAGTCTCTTTTTTGGGAGCAGGCTACCCCAACAGAAGGGAAGCCTTTGCCCGGCTGGTGCACCACAAATGTAAGATTTGGGGTACCGAATGGGAAGACGCCCCTGCCCTGGCCCCCCTGGTGCAACGCGGCGGTGCGCGCATTTCCCCGGAAGATGCTGTTAAAATCTACAATGGCACACACATTAACTTGAACCTGCACTCCAGTGTGGACGCCAACACCCTGGTTTCCGGCGGGGATTTTGTAAACCCACGCACGTTTGAACTAGCCGCGTGCGGCGCGTTCCAACTGGTAGACAAACGCAGCCTTATGGGTGAACTGTTTGCGGAAGATGAGCTGGCGACTTTTGATTCCATGACCGACCTGGAAGAAAAAATACCCTACTGGCTTGCCCACCCGGAAGAACGGGAAGCGTTGTGCCGCAAATCCCGTACACGGGTGCTGGCAGACCACACCTACCAGCAACGCATGCGCACACTGCTGGATTTTGCCAAAGAGCACCTGCCCGAATTTGGCACACGCCCAGAAGCTCCCATGCCGGAAAGCATTCCCCCTGCCATGCAGAAAGAACTGCAAGACATCCTTAAGGAGCATAACTTGCCCGCATACGCTTCCTTCAATGACATCATTACAGCCCTGCGCCATAAAGAAGGGGTGCTTTCCAGCGCGGAAACGGCCCTGCTTTTTCTGGACGCCTGGAATACGCTTTACGCAAGCAAAGAGTAGGGAACGCTGATTACATTGTTATTTTTTACTTGGGGGGGCTTGCCTCCCCAAACTCTTGCCTGGAACGAAAAAATGCTCTACACACAGAGCGCTTAGGGCTGCCCAGGGGCAAAACGTGTGTTGCCCTCCCTGCACAATGCCCGGTGCGGCAAGGGATGTTGTTTGCAAGCATACCTGCGCACTTTCACCAATTTACTGAACAATCTGGCCGCAGGCTTCCCTGGGGCACAGAGAACTGAACACTTTTCAAAAGGAAATATTATGAAGACCTTGCTTGCATGCGTGTTGTTTTTGGCTTTGGGGGGCTGCGCTTCCAGTTCTAAAGAAGTGTGGGTACACCCAGAACGCACCGGGGCCAACTATGAACAGGATGAAGCCCAGTGCAACTTTGAAATTGGCAAGCTTAATGCTCAAAAAGAAATTGCGGTAGAACAGCAAACAAAACTGTTCAACGATTGCATGAAGTCTAAGGGCTGGAAGCAGGAAAAACGCTAGGAACGCACATTTTTTGCGTTTGGCGGCGTTGCTCGCATTTTTTCCACCGGGGCAGGGCGAAAGAGCCCAGCACCCGCTGTAAAAAATACTTCGCGACTGCCGTCGGCTTTAGGGAAATAAAAGGGGTAGGCGAACATGGTTCACCTACCCCTTTTATTTAAAGCATAATGCGGCTGTACTATCTATCCCCTGGCCCTGGCTGGCGCATGGAGCTGGTGGCCCGCTTATGCACAATTTCTGTGCCTATGCCTGCATCTGTCAGCAGTTCCAGCAAAATGCAGTTTTCCACCCGGCCATCAATAATCATGGCTTTGTCCACGCCTTCCTGCAATGCTTCCAGGCAGCACTTCACCTTGGGAATCATGCCCCCTTGCAGGGTGCCATTGGCGAACAGTTCCCAAGTCTCATTCACTGTCAGGGAAGGGATAAGGCGCTTTTCCAGGTCAAGAATGCCTGCAACGTCTGTAAGCAAGAGCAAGCGCTTTGCCTTCAAGGTGGCGGCAATGGCCCCGGCAGCGGCGTCGGCATTAATATTATATACTTCATTGTCGTCATCTACCCCCACCGGGGCAATAACAGGAATAAAGTCACCCTGGGCCAGGGTTTCAAGAATAGCGGTATTTACCGCCATCACTTCCCCCACCCGGCCAAGGTCCACCACTTCCGGGGCAGCAGCGCCGCTATGCTCAATAACCATTTCCATTTTCCGGGCGCGTAACAGGCGGCCATCTTTACCGCAAATACCGGCAGCTTTTGCCCCGGCGCTGTTCAAAAGCCCCACAATTTCTTTGTTTACCTTACCCACAAGCACCATTTCCACCACATCCATGGTGGCGTCGTCGGTAACGCGCAGGCCTTCACGAAACGTAGACTGAATGTTCAGGCGCTTGAGCATTTCCCCAATTTGTGGGCCACCGCCATGCACAATAACCGGGTTAATGCCCACCTGCTTGAGCAGAGCCACGTTTAATGCGAAAGAACGCTTCAGGCGGTCATCGGTCATGGCATGGCCGCCGTATTTAATAACAATGGTTTCGCCCCTGAATTGACGAAGATAGGGCAGGCATTCAATAAGTAACCTGGCCTGCTGGGCTTGCTGTTCCATGGTGTATGCTCCGCGAGGAGAAGTAAAAGGAGAATGAGTGCAGAATAATTCCGCTTCACCAATACAACGCAGTGCCCCTGCTGGCAATACCCGGCAGGGGCACTTTTATAAAGGAAACGCTAATTTATTCCGCTTGGCAAGGCACGCGCTTTTTTTGAAGCAAGGAATCAATTCGTCCGTCCTTGGCTGTCCTCTCTACGAAGCCCGAGCGGAGACGACTATTGTGGCAGTTTACGCACGTAGTCTGCCAATTGCTTGGCCTCGGTAAAGCCTGCGTTTAGTTCCATGGCTTTTTCTGCCTGTGTCAGGCACTCCGGCCAGCGCTTCCAGTCAAAGTAAAGCCGCCCCAAGTTAAAGTACAGGTTGGGGTCGCTGGCATCAATGGCAATGGCTTTTTTAAAGTTTTCTTCGGAAGCTTCATAGCGTTTAATCTTGCGCAACGCAATGCCCAGCCTGTTAAACACTCTGGGGGAACTTTGTTGAGCGGCCAGGGAAGCTTCAAAATATTGGCTGGCATCTTCATACAAGCCGCTTTGCATAAATCGTTCGCCCACGTTTTCGGAAAGGGCCGCATCGTCTGCAAACTTGTTTACAAGGGTAGAAAAGGTACTGCGGGCTGCGTCGTGCTCCCCCTGGTCCAGTTCCTGCTGCCCTTTGCCCAGCCCCTCTTCCTTTTCTGCCATAATACGTAGCGCATCGGCAGGCAATTGGCTTGTTGCATGGCTTTCCAAAGTATCGGCCAATTCTGCCAATGTTTCAGCAATGGCCGCTTCAGAGCCAGGCTTATAGTCAATACGCAGTGGAAAAAGTTTTTTAATTTCCTGGTTATTGCTTATAGCATAACAGGCATCTTCAATCATTCTGGTAAACTCTTCCATTTCAGAGCGCATGGGCTTGCTGTTTGCCACCTGCTTAATGCCTGCATACGCCCCCCGCACGGCGGAAAGTAATTGCCCTTGCTTGAGCAGGGTGGAAGTTTGTGCAAGGTGCTTACGTGCATTGAAAAGTGCTTGTGACATTATTTCTCCTTACCCAGCACTACCGCATTACAATAAAGCAATACAGGCCGTGCCCCTTGGGGTGGACCGCCAGTTATTCGGCAGCCTCTTGTAACAGGGCTAAATATTCATCTACAGCGAGAGCAAATGCCGGAATATGCTCTTCAAACAAGGCCCCAGCCCCCATGCAGTTGCCAAGCGCTTCAAGGCTTTTAATGGAGGCATTCATCACAATAGGTTCCGCATCAGGCTTCAGCACCATTCGTAGCACCAGTTTTTCACCAGGGCACAATTGGCGCAAGGCAGCCTTGCCCTGCACGTTAAATGTTATACGGCAGCCCCCCTGGCTGATGTCGCCAATTATTCCATGGGTATCGCCGTGGCGCGAACTTATCATGACAGGCAGCGAACAGGTGGTGCGCTTGTGGGTGCGCATTTCTACAATGCTGATACGCCCAGGGTATTCAAGAAAAACCAACAAACTTGGCTTAATGATGTGAGACATGACTTCGCTTTGAAAGCTGTGAACAGAGCCATCACTCAGGTAGCGTACTTCCACAACGGTGCGCGGCAACAAAAGGTTGCGTACCCCCGGCACTGAAGGCAGCTTGAACATGATAAAGTCGTAATGGCTTACCCCCAAATATTCCCCAGGAAGCGAACGTGCACTCTGCGCAGAAGGGTTAATGCGAACATGCACACGTGAATTGGGTTCAATTTGCACCTTGGGCATAACGTCCTGGTAAGGCTTTTGCCCGCTGGGATGCGCTTTTTCAAGTAAGTCAATCATCATTGCCTCGTTGCCGTTACATGGCCCACCACCTGCACCGGGCAGGAAAAGCCCAATGACCGTAACCAGATATTTCCGGGGGCAGCCACCTGCGCCCAGCCGTGTGCTTACAGAATAAATCGTGAAAGGTCTGCGTTTTCTCTCACCTCTGCAAGGGCATTGCGCACCCATTCCCGTGTAATAACTATGGTTTCCCCACTCCGTTCCGGTGCTTCAAAGGAAAGTTCCGCCAGTATTTTTTCCATAATGGTATACAGGCGGCGGGCACCAATATTCTCGGTTTGCTGGTTGGTTTGCTCAGCAAAGGCTGCCACTTCTTCCAACGCTTCAGGGGCAAAGGAAAGGGTTATTCCTTCTGTGCCCATAAGGGCGGCATACTGCACGGTAAGCGCATTATGCGGTTCTTGCAGAATGCGCAAAAATTCTTCCTTGCCAAGGGCTGTCAGCTCTACCCGCAGGGGAAAACGCCCTTGCAATTCGGGAATAAGGTCAGCAGGCTTGCTCACATGAAACGCCCCGGCAGCAACAAAAAGAATATGGTCGGTATTCACCATACCATACTTTGTGGAAACAGCACTGCCTTCCACAATGGGCAAAAGGTCACGTTGCACACCCTCGCGGGAAACATCGGCCCCGCCCCGCCCGTTCTGGCTTGGTATAGCAATCTTATCAATTTCGTCGATAAATACAATACCGGTCTGCTCCACACGTTCTTTTGCCAGGGTGGTTACTGCGTCATGGTCAATAAGGCGCTCTGCTTCTTCCTGCACAAGCAGGGTATAGGCTTCATCCACCGGGAACATGCGGCGTTTTTTACGTGCCGGAAACATGCGGCCAAATGCGTCTTTCAGTTGAGAGCCCATTTGCTCCATGCCCGGCATGCCAAATACATCCACCTGACCACCACCACTTTCTTCCACTTCCAGCTCCACCTCTTTCCCGTCAAGGCGGCCTGCACGCCACATGGCCCGCAGTTTTTCCCGCGTGGTTTCATGGTTCACCCCTGTGGGCACGGGCTGGCCGTCGGCTGAAGCCATAAAGTCTGCCGTGTGGGAGGCAGGCAACAAAAGGTCCAGCAAGCGGTTTTCCGCCGCAGCTTCGGCATTTTCTTTTACCCGTGCACGCTCTTCTTCCCGCACAAGGGCAATGCCAATTTCCATGAGGTCGCGTATCATGGATTCCACGTCGCGCCCCACATAGCCCACTTCCGTGTACTTTGTGGCTTCCACCTTAATAAATGGAGAGCCGCACAACTTGGCCAGGCGGCGAGCTATTTCGGTTTTCCCCACACCTGTGGGGCCCATCATAATAATATTTTTTGGTGAAACTTCGTCGCGCAGGCCGGGTTCCAGGCGCTGCCTGCGCCAACGGTTACGCACGGCAACGGCCACCATATGTTTTGCTTCTGTCTGCCCAACGATAAATTTATCCAGTTCGGCAACAATTTCACGCGGGGTCAAAGAACTGCTCATAGCTACCTCAAAAAAAGGGAAAAACAAACCACATCAGGCACAACCAATGCGCTGAAAAGCTTGTAAGGTGGACAAAATGCCTTTGCCTTCAAGGAATAGGCAGGGTTATGTTGTACAGTTGCCTTGCCAAGTTTGCAAGAGGCGTTTTTGTAAAGAGCGCATTATTGTTCACGGGCTATACCCTGCATTTATGCTTGTAACAACAACATCTGCTTTACATTACCTAAAATAGCGGGGAGCAGAAACCGCACCAAAGTACAGCCCCTGCCCCCTGCCTATAAGGATTATTCTTTATTATTGGCTAAACATCTTCCCGGCCCATGCGGCGGGCAATTTCTTTTGCCGCAGCACGCCCGGCACCCATGGCCAGAATTACCGTGGCTGCCCCAGAAACAATATCCCCCCCGGCATACACGTTGGCAATGGACGTTTCACCGTTTTCATCGGCCTTAATGTAGCCCCACTTGTTCAGTTCAAGGTTGGGGGTTGCTTCCAGCAGAATGGGGTTGGCCCGTGTGCCCACGGCCACCACGGCAAGGTCGGTGGGCAGGGTGAACACGTCGCCAGCAATGGGGCGCGGGCTGCGGCGGCCAGAAGCGTCTGCTTCCCCAAGTTCCATGCGTTGCAGTTCCACCCCGGTCAGGCGGCCTTTTTCATCTCCCACAAAGCGCACCGGGCCACTGAGCAGGGAAAAGGTAACGCCCTCTTCTTCTGCGTGTTCCAGTTCTTCATGGCGGGCGGGCATTTCGTCACGCGTGCGGCGGTATACTATGGTTACGGATTCTGCCCCAAGGCGCACCGCTGTGCGGGCTGCGTCCATGGCAACGTTGCCGGCACCAAACACGGTCACGTTCTTGCCGGGCAGGCTGGGGGTGTCGTAGTTGGGAAAATCGTAGGCACGCCCAAGGTTGACACGGGTAAGGTATTCGTTGGCAGAGAATACACCAATCAGGTTTTCCCCCGGCACACCCAAAAAGCGCGGTAACCCGGCACCCACACCTATAAACACGGAATGGAAGCCCTGGTCCAGCAGTTCCTGTATCTGTATGGTTTTGCCACCCACATAGTTAGTGACAAATTCCACGCCAAGCTGTTGCAGCACGGCAATTTCTGCGCCCACAATCTCTTTCTTGGGCAGGCGGAATTCAGGAATGCCATACACAAGCACCCCACCCACTTCATGTAACGCTTCAAACACCGTTACAGAAATACCACGCGCTGCCAAGTAACCTGCCACTGTCAGGGAAGAGGGGCCGGAACCAATGCAGGCCACGCGCAGGTCCGGGTCTGGGAATACGCACACGTTGCTGCCGCCCAAAAGAGCCTGGCACGCATTGGAAGTCAGGTAGGAATCCGCCACAAAGCGTTCCAGCCGCCCAATGGCAACGGGCTGGCCCTTGGCATTTAAAATACATTCGCCTTCGCACTGGTTTTCCTGCGGGCAGACGCGCCCGCACACTGCTGGCAGGCTGTTGGTAGATTTAATAACGCTGTAGGCCTTTTCCAGGTCACCTTCACTCAGAGCCTTAATGAACTGGGGAATGGGCACTTCCACAGGGCAACCCTTGACGCACTTGGGGTTTTTGCACTGCAAGCAACGGCCAGCTTCTTCTTGCGCTTGCAAGGGTGAATAGCCAAGGGCCACTTCAGCAAAGTTATGTACTCGTTCTGCGGCAGGCTGGCAGGGCATGGCCACCCGCTTGCCCACGCTGCGGGCAGGCTTTTTCTTGCGCGGGTCGCCTTTGTCACCCAGGCAATTACAGTGCTCGCCGTGGGAGTGGGTTTCCTGGTCTTTAAAGGTAGCAAGGCGTTGGCGCAGCTCGCCAAAGTCCACAAGGTGGCCGTCAAATTCCGGGCCATCCACACAGGTGAACTTCACTTCCCCGCCCACAGTAACGCGGCAGGCACCGCACATGCCAATGCCGTCTACCATAATGGAGTTAAGGCTTACCACGGTGGGCACAGCAAAGGGTTTGGTGGTGTTGGCAACGGCCTGCATCATGGGCACAGGGCCAATGGCCACCACTTCTTTCACGCCTTTGTCTTTTTCCAGCCTGTCCTTCAAAATTTCTGTTACCAGACCTTTGTGCCCAAAGCTGCCGTCGTCGGTGGAAACCAGCACTTCGTCACAAAAAGCGGAAAGTTCATCAAAATACAGCAGCAGGTCTTTATTGCGCGCACCAATAATAGCCACCACATAGTTGCCTGCACGGTGGTGCCCCTTGGCAATGTGGTGCATGGCTGCAATGCCTGTGCCGCCGCCCACGCACACCACGGTGCCTTTTTTCTCAATATGCGTTTCCCTGCCCAGGGGGCCACACAAGTCGTGAATGGAATCCCCTTCCTTCAAGGCTTCCAGTTCAGCCGTTGTTTTACCCATAACTAAATAGACGATGGTTATGGTGCCTTCTTCCGGGTTTGTGTCTGCAATGGTTAACGGAATGCGCTCCCCTTTGTCTGTAATGCGTAAAATAACAAAGTTTCCGGGTTTGGCCGCCTTGGCTATTTGCGGCGCATATAAAATTAAGCGGCTGGTTTGCCCTGGAATCAGGGATTCTTTTTTACTAATAGGGGTAGGCATGCTTTATTCCTCCAAAATACAACCAGACAGTCACAAAAATGCGCCAACACAAGGCGAATCCATAACACAGAAGAGATAGGTACAAGAATCTGTTATCCTTCTGGTACCACACAAGCTTGAAGCCCATAGAGGCAGGCGAATTATTCAACGTGCTTGTTTCGTATACGGTAATAAAGGAAGAGAAGGCAAGCCTGTTTTTTTACAAAATATGTGCCGCAAGGAATAGGCAGGCATAGAAATTATTTCTGCCTCCCTGCTGGTATTTTTCTTGCGTAGCGGCCTTGCCCGGTGTATTTCTGCTTGGCAATCACAGCAGGATTCCCTGCGGTTTTGCACTTCAGGCCAAGGTAGCTTTTGGGCCAACAGCCCCCCTGCAATGGTCTGTTCCACCAACGCTTCGGCGTTCATCTTATGGAAGGGAGTCACTCGATGTGCGGTATTATTGGCTACACCGGGCACCGCCCCGCGGTGCCACTTATTCTTGAAGGACTACACCGCCTGGAATACAGGGGGTACGATTCTTCCGGCGTTTGCTTTGTGCAAAATAAAGAACTGAATGTTGTGCGGGCCAAAGGCAAGCTAACCGCCCTGGAAGAAAAACTGGCTGGCATGGAAATTTCCCTTGCCACCACAGGCATTGGGCACACCCGCTGGGCCACCCATGGCGAACCCAATGAAAGCAACGCACACCCGCACAAGTCTTTTGCAGGCAATCTCAGCCTTGTTCACAACGGCATTATTGAAAATTACCAGGAAACCAAAAAAGAACTGCTGGCCAAAGGCATACAGTTTTTTTCCGATACAGACAGTGAAGTGCTGGTAAACGCAGTTGCCAATGAACTGCGCCCCGGCGTGCCCCTGCTGGAAGCCTTTGCTGCTGCCTTGCGCAAGTCTACAGGGGCCTATGCGGTGGCCCTGCTTTCCCCGGACGAGCCAAACACCATTTATGCTGCCCGCCACTCCGCCCCACTTTTGCTGGGCGTGGGTATGGGTGAAAACTTTGTGGCTTCCGATATTCCCGCCTTTTTGCCCTACACAAAAGATGTGGTGTTTCTTGAAGACGGGGAAATTGTCCGCATCACCCCCACCACCTGGGAAGTGTTTTCCCTTGCCACCCTTGCCCCGGTTGCCAAAAAGGCGCAACGTATTCAGTGGGACATGCAGGCGGCAGAAAAAGGTGGGTTCCGCCATTTCATGCTGAAGGAAATATTTGAACAGCCTTCGGTTATTACCAACTGCACCGCTTCACGCATACAGGGGGGCAGCGTAAACGTGCCGGAACTGGCCCAAAAGCCCGTGCCCAGCCGCCTGCGTATTGTGGCGTGCGGCACATCATTCCATGCAGGTATGTGGGCCCAACCCCTGTTTGAAGAATGGGCTGGCATACCCACCACAGTGGAAATTGCTTCGGAATTTCGCTACCGCAATCCCATTTTGGAAAAAGGCGAAGCGGTGCTTGTTATCAGCCAGTCAGGCGAAACAGCAGACACCCTTGCTGCCCTGCGCATTGCCAGGGAAAAGGGCTGCTTGGTGCTGGGGCTGTGCAACGTGGTGGGTTCCTCCATTGCCAGGGAAGCCGACACCGTGGTGTATACCCAGGCTGGCCCGGAAATAAGCGTGGCCTCCACCAAGGCATTGTGCAGCCAAATGGTAGTTCTGCTGCTCATGGCCCTGCACTGGGGCAAAGCAAAAGGCACCCTTGCACCGGAAATAATGCAACAAGCCGTAGCTGGCCTTGCCACCTTGCCCGGACAACTGGAAGAAACACTGCCCAACTTGCAAACAGAAGCCAAAAACCTGGCCTGGCGCTTTGCAGCCTGCAAGGGCATGCTGTTCATGGGGCGCGGGCAGGCATACCCCCTGGCCCTGGAAGGCGCACTCAAGGTAAAAGAGCTTTCCTATATCCATGCGGAAGGATACGCCTCCGGCGAAATGAAGCACGGTCCCATTGCTTTGATTGAGCCGGACTTTCCCTCATTCATTCTTGCACCACACGACGCTTTGTTCCCCAAGAACAAGTCGAACCTTGAAGAAGTGCAAGCCCGCCGTGGCCCGGTTATTGCCCTGACCAACCCGCCAAAGCCCGGCTTTGAACTGAATGCCACCCACTTATGGATTATTCCTGAAGCCTGGGGGCCACTGGGAGGCTTTTTGCAACTTGCCGCCCTGCAAATGCTGAGCTATGAAACAGCCTGCCACCTGGGCAACGATGTGGACCAGCCCCGTAACCTGGCAAAAAGCGTTACCGTAGAATAAGGTGGAGCGATGCGGCGGGGTGCAGGCGGCCATGCAGCCGAATCTTATATCCCGCCGCAAAAACGGATAAAGTCGGGTTCATGCAATTAATGCTTGACATTAATAAAAACGAGGCTAAATATTTCCAGTTCACAATGCCTCCTGCTACAGGGTAACGAGGCATTGGCGGCTTGGTATTTTGACACACCAGCCACGCACGGCATGCAACATGCTGCCCCTAGCGTGTTTAGCCGCCCCTTGCCCAGGCCCCCTGTGGCAACGGTGCCCCAGCCCCATAAATTAGGTATTGTCCTGTACATTTCATCAATCCGCGTCTTTCAGGCGCGAAAGGGAGGTCCCCCGTGAGCGCAACCCCAAATACGTTTTCTGGTGCAACCATGTCTGCCGAAGGTATGGTGTTTAACGGTGCCGTATTCCAGCCAGTAGTTGAAAAATGCGAAGGCTGCAACCGCGTTCGTGAATTTGAAGGCCAGCGCTTTTGCTCTGCCTACCCCATGCCAGAAGCCAAATGGTCCCTTGGCAACTGCAACTTTTCCACCCATGCAAAGCAGACCCAGGCTGCTAACGTGAAAGTGAACCCACTTAAGGCTTCTAAGCGCGCTGCCAAAGGCCGGTAGAAAAACGCCATGCAATGAGTGCTTCCTTGGATATACTGGGCGTAATGTCGCAATAGTCAATATACATGCAGACAAGTGGCCAAAATCCCCTGTACAAGGGGAGGCAGTATTGTTATCAAAAAGAGAAGGGGAAAGCCCCTTCTCTTTTTTTGTTTCTGCAAAAAAAGAGTGCTCTGCGCTGCCACTCTTTCCAGCGCTCATTCACCCAAAAGGAATCTTCTTTATGATAGCCCCATTGGATCTCTTTCTAGACCAACAGCGTGAACAGGTGATTACGTGGCAACGTGAACTGACCACCCGCCCTGCGTTGGGACCGGAAAGCGGCGGAGAAGGGGAAACAGCCAAGGCTGCCTGGCTTGCCCAGGAACTTGCCGCCATGGGCATACCCCACATTACCCACATCAATTGCCCCGACCCCCGGGTTCCTTCAGGCGAGCGGCCAAACATTGTGGCCGTGCTGCCCGGCAAACAGAAAAAAACCCTGTGGCTGGTGGGACATATGGACGTGGTGCCTGCCGGGGATGCAGCCCTGTGGCGTACCCCGCCCTTTACCCTGCATGTAGAAGGCGACTATGTGTATGGGCGAGGGGTGGAAGATAACCAGCAAGGCATTGTAAGCGCCATGCTGGCAGCCAAAACATTACTTGCCAACAAGGTAGAACCTGAACTTTCCCTTGGCCTTTTGTTTGTGGCAGATGAAGAAACAGGCATGCGCCACGGGTTGCCCCACATGCTTGCTGCCAACCCCGGCCTTATTCAGCCGGGCGATTTGGTGGTGGTGCCAGACACAGGCGTGGCAGACAGCAGCAAAATCCAGATTGCCGAAAAAAGCTGCCTGTGGCTGAAGTTTACCATCCACGGCAAACAATGCCATGCCAGCGTTCCTGACCAGGGCATCAATTCCCTTGTGGTGGCTTCTGCCTGCATACTGGCCCTGGAAGAGCTGTACAGGCGCTTTCGTGATAAAAACCTGCTGTTTTCTCCTTCCTGGTCTACATTTGTGCCGTCCAAAAAAGAGGCCAATGTGGAAAACATCAACACCATACCGGGCAAAGACGTATTTTATATGGATTGCCGCCTGCTGCCTGGGCACACCCCGGAAGCCGTGCTGGAACGTTGCCGCAGCATTGTGGACGAAGTAGCCAAGAATTTTAGTACCACGGTAGACATTGAAGTGGCACATCAACTTTCCGGGGCAAGCGCTACCCCGGAAGATGCCGAAGTTGTTACCCGCCTGCAACATGCCCTGCAGGCCACCATGGGAAAAACAGCCACACTTTACGGGGCCGGGGGCCAAACCCTGGCCAGCCCCTTACGGGCCATGGGCATACCCGCGGCCGTGTGGGCCACATTAGAACCCAACCCCCATGTTCCCAATGAACGCTCCAGCATTCCCCACACCATTGGCGATGCTAAAGTATTTTTGCACATGCTCATGAATGCCTAAGGCAACACTGATTTATCATTCGAGGCCATTGCACAATGAATTTTTTTGACTTTTATTGGGGGACGCTGTCCCCCAGCCCCCTGCAAGGGGAATGATTCCCCTTGACCCCCATTTGCGAAAAGTTGAATGCCGATGCGGGTTCCAAGGGCATCATGCCCTTGGCGGAGGGGGTTGGGGAGGCAGAGCCTCCCCAAGTAAAGTACAACAATTTCAATTGTGCAATACTCTCCATTCCTACACTAGCAAGAGAGTCTTTATGCCTTCCGTTTTTACTTCTCCCACGCCTCTTCCCAGCCATTTTGACCTTATCGTTGTAGGCGCAGGGCACGCCGGGTGCGAGGCCGCCATGGCCGCTTCGCGCATGGGCCTTACCTGCCTTTTGGTTACCGGCAATGCCGACCGCATTGGGCACCTTTCCTGCAACCCCGCGGTGGGGGGGCTTGGCAAAGGGCATATGGTGCGGGAAATTGATGCCCTTGGGGGCAGCATGGGGCGCTGGGCAGATGCCGGGGCCATTCAGGTTCGCACCCTGAATGAAAGCAAAGGCCCTGCTGTGCGGGCCACCCGCGCCCAAATGGACAGAGAAGCCTACATGGCTGCGGTAAAATACGATATCCTGCATGCCCCAGGCCTGTTCGTGTTTGAAAACATGGCGGAATGCATTCTTACGCAGAACGGCAGCGTTTCCGGCATTAGCACAGCGTTGGGGCAGGAATTTGCCGCCAGCGCCGTGCTGGTCACCGCAGGGACATTTTTACGAGGAAAAATTCATATTGGCAGCCACACCCAGGCCGGAGGCAGGCTGGGCGATGCCCCCAGCACGGGCCTTGCCCGCAGCCTGGAAACCCTGGGGCTTACCTTGCGCCGGTTTATGACATGTACCACCCCCCGGCTGCTGGCCCGCAGCATTGATTTTTCTGTTATGGAACGCCAGGACGGCGCAACCCCTACCCCGCGCTTTAGCTGGCAAGCGCCGCAAAACCCCTTGCCACAGCAGCCTTGTTACCTTACCTGGACAACCCCTAAAACCCATGAGGTTATTGAAAAATCGCTCAAAACCTCCCCAATGTACAACGGGGCCATTCCTGGGCCTGGGCCGCGTTACTGCCCTTCCATTGAAGACAAAATTGCCCGCTTTCCTGAAAAGTTACGCCACCAGGTGTTTGTAGAACCTGAAGGCACCCACAGTGCAGAATGCTACCCCAACGGGCTGCCCACCGGGTTCCCCCTGGAAGTGCAAATTGCCATGCTCCGCACCATTCCCGGCCTGGAAAACAGCCACGTGGTACGGCCCGGTTATGCCATTGAATATGACGTAATTGACGCCACCATGCTGCACCCCACTCTGGAAGCCAAAGACATTCCCGGCCTGTGGTTTGCCGGGCAAATAAACGGTACTTCCGGTTATGAGGAAGCTGCCGCCCAAGGTCTGTGGGCCGCCATAAACGTTGCGGCAAAAAAGCAGGGCAAGCCTGCCTTTACACCAGGGCGCGACCAGGCCTACATGGCGGTTCTTATAGACGACCTGGTGACCAAAGGCACCAATGAACCCTACCGTATGCTTACCTCCCGTGCGGAACACCGCCTGCTGCTGCGCGAAAGCAGCGCAGACCTGCGCCTTACCCAGGCAGGGCGCAACCACGGCCTTGTGCATGACACCCAATGGCACGCTTTTTTACAACGAAAAGAAAGTCTTGCCGAAGTTACGCAATTGCTGGAACACACCCGCATTTCTCCCAACAAGGAAGTACAGGCATTTTTTGCCGCATTGGGGGAACCTGCCCCGACCAATGCCTTGCCCCTGGGGGAATTGCTACGCCGCCCTGCGGTGACGTTTGCTTCCCTGTTTCCCTTGTGCCCTGCCCTGGAACAGTTCCCCCAGGACGTCCTGTTTGAGGCGGAAACCATGTTCCGTTACGCAGGCTATGTCACCCGGCAGGAAGAACTTGCCCGGCGCAGTACAGGGTATGATACATTCGCCTTACCCCAACACATGGATTATACTGCTGTTCCCGGCCTGAGCCTGGAAGCACGGGAAAAATTTTCCGCGCTGCGTCCTTCTTCCCTTGGGCAGGCAAGCCGTATACCCGGCATTAGCCAGGCCATGGTACAATGTCTGGAAATTTATTTACGGAAACGCTGATGCGGCCTTTTTAAGAAGGCACACTGGCTCCATACGCCGCTTTGCAGCCGTCGTATAAAATCCACAGCTCGTATTGCGCAGCGCCCGGAAAATACTCTTTGCCGGGCGCTTTGGCTCTTGTGGTTGTTTCTGGTTGAAAAATCCCTACGGATTCCCGGAATTCCATTACTATCCAAGCCAGTTACGCTTTTTTTCAGGGCCGAAAAATTACAGGAATCCCTTGTAATAACGGAGTAACCTTCCAATATAACTCACATAAGGTATTGCGCCTTTTCACATTTGCCATTAGTGTGGAACACTCTTTGCTTACAGATTGACAGGGCATATCCTACCAAGTGTTGCTTTCATGAGAAACCATGAGAAAATGTGAGTAACGCAGTACATACGCCCAGTGGACAATGCATATGCCGGGCCGCATGCCCGCTGAAGCTTGGAACAACCATTTTTTATACAGTGCGGTGCACTTATGTTAAGCGAAATAAGCAATAGCTTTGCGGCGCAAGTTTTTGTAGGCTCGGCATTAAGTCCGTGGCTTATTGGGGTACTAAGCGTTATTGCCGTGCTTTTGCTTGCGCTGGTTCTTAAATCGCGCAAGGAAAAACAGCACCATTATATTCCCTACGGCAATATTGAAGACCCAAAGCAAATTAAAAACTTGCTCCGTGCCGCCATTGACCAGCGCAGCGCTTTTGATGTGCAGCCGGATTCGGAAGACGGAACAAAGCGCCCTGCCCTGCGCTGCACGCCGCTTACCATAACAAGAGACCATGTTATTATTGAAATTACCAGTATACGCACCCTTTCCGACTACTGGATTGGCAGGGCGGTGCATGTGTACTTTCGTGTAAAAGTAGACGGATTCTCCACCTACCTTACCTGCAAAAGCACTATTGAAGGGGTGCGTAACCGCGGCCAGAACCTTGCAGAAGTTGACATAGCCATTCCCGCAATACTGGAAAACCGCCAGAAAAGAGCTTTTTTGCGCCTGACCCCCCCGCTTGACCTTGTACGCGGCGGGGCATTGTGGTGTGAACAGGACATGCCCCTTGCCCACCAGCTTGATGATATTAATGATTGGGCAGACCCAACCCTGCTGCTGATGCCCGCCAAATTTGAACAATTCCACATTCTGAACCTTTCCGCAGGGGGTATGCGGGTGTTCGTTCCCCGGCAAACCCTGCGCGACACCCCCCTGGCCTTTCATTCCGTAGGGCAAGTGCTGCTGCTAATGGACCTGATAGACCCGGACGCCCAAAAA
This sequence comes from Desulfovibrio cuneatus DSM 11391, assembly GCF_000430005.1. GTDB lineage: Bacteria > Desulfobacterota > Desulfovibrionia > Desulfovibrionales > Desulfovibrionaceae > Frigididesulfovibrio > Frigididesulfovibrio cuneatus. The sequence continues at coordinate 51,709 of NZ_AUCY01000015.1, read as the reverse complement.
CGCCTGCGCGTATGGCTGCAATGCCGCATTCAAAACCTGTGGGAAGAACAAACTACCCACGACCTGTACGTTGGTTTGCAGTTTATTGCCTGGGCCAAGGCCAAAAAGGGAACCACCATGGCAGACACCCCCGGCAGGCTGGACTGGTTTAAAATTTCTCTGAACAGCGAAGTGGAATGCATTGGCAACTGGATTATGCGCCGCCACCTTGAACTGCTGCGCGAACTTCCCCAGCGGCAGGATTGATTTTTTATATTTTGCGGCATATAGTTGTACTGTGTTGTCTATGCATCAGGAGCTGGCACAGGTTTGCCGCTGCTGTTTACAACCTGCGGGTGGGCGCTTATTCTGTTTTTCGGCAAGGGGAGTTTTACTAAAAACTGCCCTGCCCGCCATACAGGGCAATTTCATGTACTAACTTCTCTATACAAAGGGAGTTCCGTTTTGGACGAAGGTTCTGGCAGTAGTATTTGGCATGCCATTAAAAAGGTATTGCTGGGCAAGGGTGCTGAGTCTGTAGAGGCCGCCATTGATGAAGCGAGCAAAGAGGGTGAGCTGGACCAAAGCGAACGCTCCATGCTGCTTAATGTGTTACGCCTGGACGACATGCAGGTGCAGGAAATAATGACCCCCCGCACTGATATTGTGTGCGCAAGCCACACAGACACCCTGCACACCGTTATGGGCCTTATTCTTTCTTCTGGCCATTCCCGCATTCCTCTGTACAAAGAAACCCGCGACGACTTTATAGGCGTTGTTCACGCAAAAGACCTGCTGCGCTTTTGCCTGGAGCCTGAAAGCATGAAGCAACCTGCCCACACCTGCATGCGCCCAGTTTTTTTTGTGCCGGAAACAAAAGATGTGGTGGATTTGCTGCATGAATTCCAGCGCCAAAAAAACCACCTCGCCATTATTCTGGACGAGTTTGGCGGCACTACCGGGCTGGTGAGCTTTGAAGACGTGCTTGAAGAGATTGTAGGGGAAATTGAAGACGAACACGATGCCCCCAAACAGGCCGAAATTCAGGTAAAACCAGACGGCACCTTTGACATTTCCGGCAGGGCCTACCTGGAAGACATTAATGAACAGCTTGGCCTTTCCATTCAGTCTGAAGAAGTAGATACCATTGGTGGCTACCTTACCCACCTTGCCGGGCATGTGCCCAAGGCAGAAGAAAGCTTTACCATTCATTCCATGCGCTTTGTGGTAAAACAGGCCAACACCCGGCAGGTGCGCCGCATTCTGGCAGAGCCACTCAGCGCTCCTAAAGCCTTGCCACACGCATGAAGCCCCCCGCACCCGGCTGCGAAAAGCAGCTTGCCCTGGCATTTTCTTTGCTAGGCGCTGTGGGCTGTTTCTTGGGCTTTGCCAACCCTGTGGTCCACATTCCTGCGGCCATACTCCTTTTCCCGCTTTCCCTTTTTGTACTGGCCCTGCGCGCCCCCACAGCCCCTGTGGCCTTTCGCCGGGGGTGGGTGCTTGGCCTTTTGGGGTTTGCCCCTTGCCTGTACTGGCTGGTGTATCCCATTTATCAGGTGGGGGGGTTGCCCCTGCCCCTGGCCGTGCCCTGCGTTGTGCTGGTAGGCAGCTATTTGGCCCTGTACCCAGCCCTAACAGCCCTGTGCCTGCACCGCTTGCAACGGCGCATCCCCTTTGGACCAGCGGGGCTGGCTATCGCTTTTGGCCTGATGTATGCCGGGTTTGAAGTCATTGCCGGCTGGCTTTTTTCCGGCTTCCCTTGGCTGAACCTTGCCACCGCGTTTGCCCCCTGGAATGCTTTTGTGCAAGGTGCCCACATACTGGGCAGCAACGGCCTTACTGCATGGTATGCTACAGCAGCGGCTCTTTTGGGGGTGCTGTGCCTGCCTCCGGCAGGGGATAAAAAAACAGCCCTGCTCTTGCCCCTGAGCCTGGGGGTATTTCTGCTTGCTGCCATGCCCCTGTATGGCTGGCAGCGCCTTGCCAGCGCCCCGGCCCCGCAGGGCAGGCCATTTACCGTTGGCCTTGTGCAAGGCAATGTAGACCAAAACCAAAAATGGCTGCCCCAAACAAAACTGGCAGCTCTGGAAAAGCACATAGCCCTTTCCAGAACCATGCTGCAAACCCAAAAAGCAACCCCTGGTGCGCCCCCCATTGACCTTGTACTGTGGGCAGAAACCGCCGTGCCTTTCGTTTTTGCTGAGGAAGAATACCTTGCAGCCGTCGTACGTAACATTGCCAGGGAGGAAGGGGTTAGCCTTGGTTTTGGCACCCTCGGGTGCGTGTCTGGGCCAGATGATTATTGTGCCCAGCTTTCAAACCGTCTGCAACTGCTCACCCCACAAGGGAACGATGCTGATTTTTACGACAAAATGCATCTGGTGCCTTTTGGGGAATACATTCCCCTTGCCCTGACCTTCGAATTTTTACGCAACATTTTGCAAGGGGTTGATTTTGCCAAAGGCACCCGCACGGCCCCGCTTATGCTGGCCTTGCCAGCCCTCCCCCTTGGCTCTGGGGCATCACAGCCGCAAGGAAACGCCCTGCCTTCCGGGCAAGGCGAAAAGACCGAATTCAATGACAAAAGCGTGAATGCTGGGGACTCCGGCACAGCGCAACCTGTATACGTTGCTCTTGGGGCGCTCATCTGCTATGAAGTAATATTCCCGCAGTACGCAAGGCAACGGGTTGCCCAGGGGGCCACAGTGCTTATTACTATTAGTAACGACGCCTGGTTCGGCCCAAGTTCTGCCCCATGGCAACACCTGTATCTTGCCTCCATGCGGGCTGTGGAGCAAATGCGCCCCATGGTACGTGCCACAAATACCGGCCTGAACGCCGCCATAGACAGCTACGGGCGCATTACCACCCCCGGGGTTCTGTTTCAGGAAGCCACCACCGTTGTCACGGTGTACCCGGAAACAGCCACCACGTGGTACCTGCGCGCAGGCCTTGCCCTTGAAGTGCTGCTGGCCTGCCTTTCCCTGGCTGCCCTGGCCTTTGCCGGGCTTACCCGTAACCCTTTCAGGAAATAGATTATGTTGCAGCTTGCCGACCTTCGTACTTCCCTTGCCCCCCTTACCGACAAATATACCCAGCTTCGGGGGCGGCTTTGACCTGGAGGGCCTGCAACACCGCCGCGAAGAAATTGAAAAACAGCTTGCAGCACCAGACGCCTGGAATGACCCCACAAAGCTGACCCCTGTTTTGCAGGAACGAAGCCGCCTGGAAAACGAACAGAAGCGCGCAGCTACCCTGCAAGCTGCCCATGATGAAGCCCAAGACTGGCTGCTGATGGTGGAAGACGACCCGGCCCAGGAAGCACTGGAAGCTTTGGAGGCGGCAGTGCATGAACTTGGCCGCCTGCTGGAAGAAGCAGAAATGGAACTGCTGCTTTCAGAAAAAGAAGATAGCGCCTCTGCCATTTTGGAAATTCACCCAGGGGCAGGGGGCACAGAGGCACAGGACTGGGCTGCCATGCTCCTGCGCATGTTTTTGCGCTGGGCAGACGCCCACGGCTTTGCCACAGAGCACCTGGACTACCAGGGGGGCGACGAAGCTGGCCTGAAAAGCGTTACCTTGCGCGTTAAAGGCACCAATGCCTTTGGCTTGTTAAAAGGGGAAAAGGGCATTCACCGCCTTATTCGCATATCTCCCTTTGATTCTTCGGGCAGAAGGCACACTTCATTTGCTTCAGTAGACGTGCTGCCCGATGCGGAACAAGAAATCTCCATTGTGATTGAAGAAAAAGACCTGCGTATAGACGTGTTCCGGGCCAGCGGCGCGGGGGGCCAGCATGTGAACAGAACAAACTCCGCCGTACGTATAACCCATGCTCCTTCTGGCCTTGTAGTACAGTGCCAGAACGAAAAATCGCAGCATAGTAACCGCGATTCTGCCATGCAAATTTTACGGGCACGCCTTTATGACCTGGAGCTTCGTAAAGTTGCGGACGAACGGAAAAGCCAGTACCTTGACAAAGAGGCCATCAACTTTGGCAGCCAAATTCGCACCTACACCCTCCAGCCTTACCGGCTGGTAAAAGACCACCGCACCAATGTGGAAATGACCGATGTAGATGCTGTGTTGGACGGTGCCATAGACACCTTTATTCACGGATTGCTCCTATACCGCCATGAACAAAAAACCGGGACCTGAACACGCGCTGCATGATGCAGCCATGCTTGCCGAACTGGAAAAATGTGTAGGCATTATCCAGGAACTAGGGGAAGCAGCCATTCCTGAAGGGGAAGGTTCTGCCCTTGTGCGCCTTGTGAAGAATGTGCCGGCCCATGCATTGCAAAAATGCATTACCGCACATGCCCTTACAGACTGGTTGGCCATTCCCCTGCACACCACACAGGCAAAAGCACTGGAAGCCATTTTTTCTGCCCAGGCAGAGCTGGCCCGCCAGCGCGACAGCGACGCCCTGACGGGAATTTACAATCGCGGTTTTTTCGACAGAATCTTAAAAACCGAATTTTTGCGGGCAACACGCACCAATGCGGAATTAAGCCTGGTTATTATTGATATTGACCACTTTAAACGTGTAAACGATACTTATGGCCATGCCTGTGGCGACATTGTGCTGCAACGCCTTGCCACTATGCTCCGCAATTCTTGCCGGCCATATGATATTCCCGCCCGCATTGGGGGGGAAGAGTTCGCCCTGCTGCTGCCAGCCGCCACAGCATGGACAGCCCGCCATATTACCAAACGACTGCTAGAGGATTTTAGCAGGGAATCATTCCGCTGGGGCGAACTTCTTCCATTTTCTGTGACCTTTTCTGCTGGAGTTGCCAGCCTGAGCCACATGGACGGTACCCCCACACCGGAAGGCTTGCTGCGCCTTGCTGATGAAGCCCTGTATGCGGCCAAGGAAAGTGGCAGAAATTGTATTACCATTGCACAATCAACAAAAATGATGAAAGACATGGGCACCCTAGTGCATAAAGACGAAAAGCAATTGCTTTTTGCTGCCTGCTATACGGAGTAATGGCATGACCAAAACGAAAAGTATTTCCATTGTAAGCGGCAAAGGCGGTGTGGGGAAAAGCAATTTAACCCTGAACCTTGGCTATACCCTTTCCCGCATGGAACACAACACGCTTATTGTAGACTGTGACATGGGCCTTGCCAACATGGACGTCCTTTTGGGCATTGCTCCTGAAAAGCATATGCAAGACATACTCATTTCCGGCGATAAACCGGAAGATATTGTTATGCCCATTGTGCATGAAGGTGCTGCCAAGCTCGACCTTATTCCTGCCAACTCCGGCCTGGCCTCTTTCGCGGAACTCGATAGTGCCAGCATTTCCATTGTGTGCAGTGCCTTAAACCCCTTTGCCGAGGAGTATGACTACCTGTTACTGGACATTGGCGCAGGTATTTCCCCCACGGCACTCAGCTTTGCCGCTGCCACTTCCATGCGTATTCTGGTTGTTACTCCGGAACCCACTTCCATGACAAACGGCTATGCATTTATGAAGGTGCTCACCGCCAAATACGATGTTTCCAGCTTTTACATTCTGGTAAACCAAGTGGAAACCCTGACAGAAGCCCAACATACCTTTAACCGCCTGTGCACTGTGTGTGAACGCTTTTTACGCCTTAAACCCACTTTTTTAGGGGCAGTGCATAACGACCCAAAAGTACTTGAAGCGGTTCGAATGCAGCGGCCATTTATGGAATTGTTTCCTCAATCGCAAGCCTCAAAAGACTGCCAAAGCCTTGCCAAAGGCCTGCTGCGCCTTGAAAACCCCGCCACAGAAGAAGACCTTGAAAATGGCCCCCTTGTGCCCCGTTCACTCCGTTCAGGAGATGAAACTGCACAAAAATAGTATGCATTCCCCCATGGGTAATTCAGTTTTGTGTAAAAACTATTGCACATTACCAAGAAATGTTTCATACTCTATGCAAAGAATTATAAGTCAAGGAGAAACAGTATGAATAAGAGTGAGCTCATCAAGGCCTTTTCAGAAAAGAATGCCATCTCAACCGATGAAGCGACCATTATTGTCAATACGTTTTTCGACAGCATCCGAAATGCGTTGCTTACCAACCAGCGTGTTGAACTACGCGGGCTTGGAAGCTTTAAAGTAAAAGAATACAAAGGGTACACTGGCAGAAACCCAAAAACAGGTGAAACTGTTTCCGTACAGCCAAAGCGCCTGCCATTTTTCCGGGCTGGGAAAGAGTTGAAAGACTTTATTAACTCCTAGTTCGGGTCTTTTCCAGCAGGCAAACTGCAAGCCATTGCGCAACTCCCCACGCTTATTCGTTGTGGGCTAGGTTATTCAATGGCTTAGTTCTGGTATTCCAGGTCTGCCAGTGCAGAGCGTAGCGCTGTATGCATGGCATTTATCTGTTATGCTGTGTGCTTTGCATTGTGGCACACCATAAGTGGTGTACATAGTACATCGTTAATTTTTATGGGTCATGCCCCATTCTTATGACTAGCCGATAACAAAACCGCCAGTTCCTTGCCTGCCATGCAGTGCCTTGGAACTGGCGGTTGTTTGTGTGTGTTTATATTATGCTGGTATATTCTATGCCCGCAGGCGCTCCAGCAGGCTTTTCAGTTCCATGGCCATGCGGGCCACTTCCTGCACAGCCCCGGCAGATTCATGCATACCACCTGAAATGTCTTCTGCAATGTGGTTTACCTCTGCCACTGAACGGCTAATTTCTTCAGATGTGGAAGACTGCTCTTCTGCTGCGGTAGCAATGCTGGCAATAAGCGAAGCGTTGTGCCCGGCAAGTTGGAGAATTTCAAGCAGGGCCTCACCAGAAAAGCCCGCCAGCTTTGTGGCATCACTCACGTTTTTGCCCACTTCTTCCACCCGTACAATGTTTGCACTGGCAGCGCGCTGAATGCCCTGAATGCTGCTGCCCACCTCTGTGGTGGCACTCATGGTTTTTTCTGCAAGCTTGCGCACTTCATCTGCCACCACAGCAAACCCGCGCCCAGCCTCACCAGCCCGTGCCGCTTCAATGGCGGCGTTCAGTGCCAACAGGTTTGTCTGGTCTGCGATATCGGAAATAACGTTCATGATACCACCAATGGCTTCAGCCTGCTTACCAAGATTATGCATATTTTCCTGCAGTTCTTGGGCTACTTTGTCCACAGCCTGAATGCTGTGAATAACCTGCGCCACCACTTCCTTGCCATTTTGAGCCTTTTGCCGGGTGTTTTCAGCCTGCTCGCTTGCTTCCCCTGCGTTTCTGGCCACTTCAAGCACGGTCACGTTCATTTCTTCCATAGCCGTGGCGGTGGAAGCGGCCCTGTCGCGCTGGACTTCTGTGCCGCGGCTCACGCCGTCTACCTGTTTGGAAAGCTGCTCAGTAGCGGCTGCCACACGGTTTGATATATCTGTTGCTTCCTTGGCTACCTGAATAATGGTACGCTGGGTTCCTTTTATCTGTGTAAGGTCTGTGAACAATTGCAGTAACGAGGAAAGGTTGCCCTTGCTATCATGCATGGGGTAACAGCTATACAGCACGTCCATGCTGGAACCGCCGGGATGGACCGTTGTTTCTGCTGTAGCGGGTTTATCAGTTCGTATGGCCTGCTGCACTGCGCACCTGTCTGTGCCGTCATCTTCACGGGCAAACAACTGCTTGCCCAATTTTCCCGCATAGTCACTGCCAACCCATTCCTGCCCTTTGGCATTGATAAATGCAATTTTGCGGTCTGTCCCCATGGACATAATAGGGGAAGGAATATTATCCAGCACCTCGCGGTAACGGGTACAAATGGCGTTGGTTCCTTGCATCAGGTTGGCATATTCCCCGCTGAACTGGCTTGCGTCGCCTTGTGCCGCAAGTTCACCATGCACAATGCGTTCTTCAAGGCGTTTGTATTCTTCCATAATACGCAGCAACGCCTTTTGAATATTTTGCAGGGCAGTGGCAAGCACAAACACCTCATCCTTCCCCTTCACTTCCAGGGTTCCGTCAAGCTTGCCTGTGGCAATGGCATTGGCAAAAGCAACCCCTTTACCAAGGGAACGAACAATGGGCAGTGTGATAAGAAAAATGAGCAGAGCCCCAAGAATAACCGAAGCCCCAATAAGCATTATGGTGGAGTTCCGAATATCTTTCAGGTCGGAAAACACATCGTCATATTCAGCCCGTACCACCACAATAAGGTTGGCAGCAGAAGGAACAGGGCGAAACACGGTGGCAATTATCACCCCATTATTATTGACATCTTTAGAGCCAGAACCTGCGGCAACCACTTCACGGAATGCCGGGGTGGCAGGCAGGTCTGTGCGGAAAAGCTGAGAAGTATCTTTGAAAACCACCAGCCTGGCTTCCGTATCAAGCAAATAGGCATAGCCTGTATTGCCCACCCGAATTTGAGCCATGGACTGCTTGAAAAAAGTTTCCAGGGAAAGCATACCCACAATGGCACCCAACACCTGACCATCTTTTATAATGGGGGCTGCGATGTTAAACACACTTGTTTTGGTTTGGGGACTTAAATAAGCCGAAGAAGAGGCCATTTCACCCCGTAAGGCCTGCTGCACGTGGGGAGCATCCAAAGAAAAACCCCGCGGAGCTTCCAGGCCAAAGGAATCGCCCAACACTTCACCCTTTTGGCTAACAACCACAAAACGCTGAAAATTGGAGTAGGCATCAGTAATAGTAAGCAGGTAATTGGAAAGAGCTTTCTTATCCACGTCTGTATTCATAACAGACTGTTGTAAAAAGGGCGCCCCCGCTTCCCTTGCCACGTTTTCTGTAGCCGTAAAAGCAAAGTTTTTCAGGGCAATGGCAGAAGATTCCGCTTCACCTCGCATATTGTTCATAAGCAAGGTATGCATGGCCTCTGTAGACTGCTGATACGAAACATAGCCTGTTCCCCCCACCAGCAATGCCACAAGAAAAATGGTTGGAATAAGCAATTTTGTTTGTATATTCATACTATTCTCCTAAAATCCTTCCGCCCAAATGGCTCTTTTGCTCTTACATGCTCAAAAAAACAATGACGCTGACGCTCCGTATCACAAAAAAATACTTTTTGTACATACATGAACAAATTTTGCTACATAGCACGCACTGAAGCAATTCAAACAATGAATTATCAAGCGTCCTCGGTGCCCCGCGCAACATGGGCCTTCTTTGCCGTATAGGCAAATTCCCTTGCAGCACAAAAGCGCAAACAAATGTATAACGCCACTGTCAAGTATATCGACTCATTGCATAAAAGCAATAGAGCCCTGGGTGTAAAAAAGCCGATGCCCAGTGGTTTAACACGGGGAACATCGGCTTAGGGGAGCAAGGAATAAATCAGTGTTTTCCTAGCTTTCGTAGTAGGAACGAAGCACCTGGCTGCGCACAGGGTGGCGCAGTTTGCGCAACGCTTTCGCTTCAATCTGGCGAATACGTTCACGGGTAACGTTAAACAGCTTGCCCACTTCTTCCAGGGTGTGGTCGCTTTTTTCACCAATGCCAAAGCGCTTGCGCAGCACCTGTTCTTCACGTGGGGTAAGGTCTGCCAGCACCACGGCAATCTGCTCGGAAAGCTTGGTGTTCACCACTTCTTCTGCCGGGGCAACAGCCTTTTTGTCTTCAATAAAATCACCAAGGCTGGAATCTTCCTCGTCACCAATAGGTGTTTCAAGGGAAATAGGTTCCTTGGCAATTTTCAGCACCTTTTTCACTTTGTCCAGGGGGTAGTCCATGCGCTCCGCAATTTCTTCCGGGGTTGGGTCGCGGCCCAGTTCCTGCACTAGGTAACGTGAAGTGCGAATGAGCTTGTTAATGGTTTCAATCATATGCACCGGAATACGAATGGTGCGGGCCTGGTCTGCAATGGCGCGGGTAATGGCCTGGCGAATCCACCACGTGGCATAGGTAGAAAACTTGTAGCCACGCTGGTATTCAAACTTGTCCACAGCCTTCATCAAGCCAATGTTGCCTTCCTGAATAAGATCCAGGAACTGCAAGCCACGGTTTGTGTACTTTTTGGCAATGCTCACCACAAGGCGCAGGTTGGAACGAATAAGTTCCTGCTTGGCCCGCATGGCAGCCGTGTTGCCACGCTTGATACGCCACAACACTTCTTCAAGGTCTGTCACGTTATGGCAGCATTTTTCCTGCAACCGGCAAAGGATTTCAATTTTCCCTAGAATCATTTCCTTGAAGGAAAACAGCTCGTCCACTGAAAGCCCCAAACTTTCCGCCGTTTCAGCAGGGGAAAGTTTGCGGTCGTCCAGGCCTTTAAATAAATCAAGTATTTCCTGCTGGGTTTTGCCCGTTACCAGCAAATAGGCGGAAAGGTCGCGCTGGCAGTTATGCATCTGCCGCACATAGTCTTCCACCGTTTCAATAATGCGGTCAATAAGGGTTTTTTCCAGCTTGATATCCTTAAGGCGGATAACAATTTTTTCTTTAAAGCTGATAATATCTTTCTGGAGCGAGGTAACGCGCTTATCCAGGGTGCAGCATTCATCAAGGCGGCTGTAAATTTTCCGCTTCTTGTTGAATATTTGGCGAATTTCATCCAGCAACAAAATAACCCGCTGGCGCTGGTTCATTTCATCTTCGCTGGGGTCATCTTCTTCAATGGTTTTTACCACATCTTTCAGCTTAATGCGGTTCTGCTTCAGGTCTTCCCCAACAAGAATCAGCTCTTCCACGGCCACAGGCACTTCCACCAGGGCGTACAATACGTCCTGCTCACCTGTTTCAATTTTTTTGGCAATCTGCACTTCACCGTCACGGTCCAGCAGATTTACCGCGCCCATTTCGCGCAGGTACATGCGCACCGGGTCTGTGCTGCGGGAAGAATAGTCGGCACCGTCTTCATCTTCCACAAGGTCCAGGGTTATTTCACCCATGGGCTCTTCTTCCGTTTCCGTGGTGGTAACAGAAATACGCTTGCCATCTTTTTCCGAATCCACAATGGCAATGTCGAGCTGGTCGAAAATCCCAATAATTTCCTCAACCTGCTCAGGGGAAGAAGCCTCTGAAGGCAGGGCCTTGTTTACCTCGTCAAAGGTAAGAAAGCCAAGCGCCTTGCCTTTGGCAATAAGCACTTTAATCTGTTGGATATCCTTAATATTACTCATCTGCGCTCCCACGTGCTCTCTTCAGAAGCAACGTCTCATTCGCGGCCTGCAACAAGGCCATGTCATAATCATTTTTGGAAGAATGCTGCCGTATAATTTGCGAGGAGGCACTATCCTGCTTTTCAAGACGAATTTCCCCAATGCGCCTGCATGCCGCAGCCACTTCTTCCTCTTCATGCCCTTCAGGCGGGGCTTCCATTGCCCGGTACTGAATCCAGAACTCTTTTTCTGCCGGGATAAGCTGCCGCACAATGGTTTCCGGGTCATACTCCGGCCCAGCGGCAAGTATTTTTTCCCACAGGGCATACGCCCAACTTTCTGTCAGTACCAAACCAAGGCCAGCTTCCTGTAGCTGCGGCGCTCGGTGCGGGTAACGCACCAAAAGCTGCATCAACCCCTTGTTCAGGCCATTTTTTCCAGCAGGTGCCGGGCCTTTGCCCCCCCCTGCTGCGCTCCCCCTTCCGCTTGCCTGTGCAGCAGCTGAAGCGGGTAACTTTTCCGCAACCATGCGGCGCATTTCGCGTTCATCAAAATCAAGCCCCTGGCATAAACGGGAAATAATGCGGGGCAACAGTTCTGCGTGTTCCACAGAAAGGATGAAGGCCTTTACCCACTCAAGTGCCTCTTTAGGGGCAAAGGTGGAAGAAAGGGTGCGAATGCAAAAATCAAGACCATCCGGGGCAAAGGTACGCAGCTCTTCAAAAGCCGGGGTGCCTTTGGCATGCAGCAGGCTGTCAATATCTTCCCCTTCCGGCAGCGTAATGACAGAACAGCGAAGGCCTTTGGCCAGCACCATTTCACACGCTCGCATAGCAGCTTTGCGCCCTGGGGCGTCACCGTCGAACAGCAATTCCAGGCGCGAACAAAACCCCGCCAGCCGCCGCACTTGTTCCGGCGTAAGGGCTGTGCCCAGTGCGCCGCAGGCGTTGGTGTAGCCATACTGGTGCAGGGTAAGCACATCCATGTACCCTTCCGTCAGTATCGCGCTTTTCTTGGCAGAAATACCACGCCGTGCCTGAAACAGGCCATATAAGTTGTCGCCTTTCTTGTACACCGGGGAATCAGTACTGTTGATATACTTTGCCGCATCTTCATCACCAATAATGCGGCCCCCAAAGGCAATAACCTGTCCGGAAAGATTCTTTATGGGGAACATAAGGCGCCCGCGGAACCTGTCGTAACTACTGCCCCTGTCGCTGCGGGCAAGCAGGCCAGATTCTTCCCCCTGGCGCAAGGTAAACCCGGCCTGAGGAAGGCTATTGGCAAGCCCCTGCCATTCCTGCAGGCTCCAGCCAAGCTCAAAACTTTCAATAATCGCCTGGTCCAGTTTGCGCCGTTCAAGGTATTCCCGGCAAATGGCCCCGGCAGGGGAAACAAGGTTGCGCTGGTAATGCTTGGAGGCATGGGCATACATGTTCAATGTAAGCTTGCGGAGACTGCGCTCTTTGTCTTGGCGAGGGTCGGTGCGTACCTCGTTCAACTGCACGCCTGCCTCTTCCGCCAACTGAGCCAGTGTTTCCTTAAAATCCAGGCCGTTGACACGGCTGTAAAAATCAAACAGGTCGCCTGCGGCCTGGCACCCGAAGCAGTAAAAAAAACCTTCTTCCTCATTGACCGAAAAAGAGGGCTTTGTTTCCTGGTGGAACGGGCAGGGGGCAACCCAGCGGTTACCCATGCGGCGCAGTTCAACATAGCGTTTCACTACATCCACAATATTAATGCGGCTTTTAATGGCCCGTGTTACCGCCCCGCTATCTCTGCTCACTTCAACTCCACAATGGTCATACCATCGCCACCACGGTCTTCCGGTGCAAGGCGAAAAGCGGAAACTGAAGGAAAGGTCTGTAAAAAGGTGTGCAGTTCACGCCGCAATGCTCCCGTACCACGCCCATGCACCACTTCCACTTCGTTGTATCCGCTCATAATAGCCTTATCGAGAAATTTCGCCATTTCATTAACGGCAACATCAGCACGCATTCCCCGTAAGTCAAGATGCAACGGCACATAAGTTGTCGGAACGCCCCCGCCTGCCGGGGCTGAAGCCTTGCCGCTGCCCTTGGCACCACCGGAAGTTTTCCCTTGTGTGGCAGAATGTGCAGCTCCTTCTGGGGCCAAATGTTCCGCTTCTGCCCATAAGGAAACTCCCGCAAAATCCAGCCGCACTCTTTTTTTGCGTACATCCACTTCCAGCACGGTGCCATTACGCTTCCACGGCAGGTGGCGCACAGTGGCCCCAGGGGTGAGGCGGGCAATATCTATGGCCTGGGTTGGGGCAGTCTCTTCTTCCGCAACCGGGGGGGCAACCAGCTCCGCCCGAATACCTGCAAGATTTTTCAGGGTTTGGCGGTGCCCGGCCTTGCCTGCTTTCCAGTCTGCCAGCACTTGCTGCGAGGCAGCCTGCACCTGGGCAAACAGGGTTTCTTTTTCCTTGGCAAAGGTTTCTGTCAGCTTGCGGCGGCGTTCCGTAAATTCATGGCGGCTTTTATCAAGGGCGGCAATTTCCGCTTCCTTGGCAACAGCAAGCTCATTCAGGCGTTCCACCATGGCGCTGGTATCTTCCCCGGTAAGCAGTAAATACTGCTCAGCCCGGCGCAGCACCTCTTCCGGCAGGCCGTGTTCCCGTGCCACATCCAGAGCCTGGCTGGAGCCCACTTGGTCATAAGCAAGGCGGAACAAAGGTTTTTTGCTTTTTGGGTCGAACAACACTGAAGCTGCCCGTACCCCCTGGGTGGAAAGGGCATAAATTTTCAGGGCAGGAAAGTGCGTTGCCGCCACCACATAGCCACCACGCTCCAAAATAGCGTCCAGCACGGCCTGGGCCAGGGCTGCCCCCTGCGAGGGGTCGGTGCCTGCACCAAATTCATCCAGAATCACCAGGGTATCCGGGCCAAGGTTTGGCCATACCCGTGCAAGGTGGGTTATTTGGGCGGTAAAGGTGGAAACATGGTCTTCCAGGCTCTGTTCGTCGCCAATAAACGGATGAATATTGCGCCACAGGGGCAGGCTGCTGCCTGGCTTTACGGGTACCGGCAAAACGCAGGCACTCATAAGGGCAATAAGGCCGAGAGATTTCAAGCAAACAGTTTTCCCGCCAGCGTTGCCGCCGCTAATAACCAGAGCATGTTCCCCTTTGCGCAGTTCAAGGCTGGAAGGCACAGCCTGGGGCACACGCATAGGCTTGGGGGCGCTGCCCTCTTCTTCACCATTGCTGGCAGCAATGCGGCTTACCCGGCGCAGGGCCTTGGCGGCTTCCTGGCTGGTGGCAAGGGCAAGCAAAGGGTGGCGTGCTTCAATAAGATTGACCTCTGCCCCCGGTGCCACATGCACCAGTCTGCCCTGGTAACACCCGGCAAGGCGCACCTTGGCAAGCATAAGGTCTATTTCCACAAGAAGCTGGTAGGCAGAACGGATGCCCGGCAATTCATCGCGCACAAGGGAAGTAAGGTACTGGAAAATTTTATATTCTTCGTTGCGCTCTTCCCGCTTCAACTCTTGCAGGCGGTTGTTCACTTCCATCAGAAACAGGGGCTCGAAGTAGCAGGTTTCCCCGGTTTGAGAATAGTCGTGAATAACCCCTTGCAGCCGCCCCTTAAAATTGGCCTTTAAGGGCAGCACATACCTGTCGGAAGAAAGGGTCATGAAGTCGTCTTGCAGGTAGTGGGCAATATTGTATTCAGCGGCAAAGTCTTTCACCCGGCGGATGCACTGCTGGTGCAAGCGGCGCAGCTCCCCGCGAACCAGGGCAAGCTCAGGCGAGGCTTCATCACGCACCATGCCCTCATCACTCAAGCAGCGAACGAGGCCAGACATACTTTTACTGGGGGCCAGCACAGCACAGCAGCGTTCTGCCCAGGCAGGCCACTGTGTTACTCCGGCATCTTCCTGCAAGTCGTCCATAAGGGTGCGGGCCTGCCCAAGCACCTGGCGCAACGCCCAAAACGCATCCAGGTCGAGCACAGCACGGTTCTTGGCCACTTCGTGCAGCACGCCGTCCAGTGGGGGAAAGGGGCTAAGGGCAGTCTTTTTGCGCTCGTGCCACAGCCAGCCCTGGTCAAACAGGCGTTCTTCCTTCTGGCGCTCGGCCTCATCCCCTATGGGGCACAGGGCAAGGGCAGCTTCGTTGGCAGATTCCGAAACCGTGAAGCCTGCAAGGTATTGCAATACCTTTGGCAGCTCTAATGCATGTAAAACGTGTGCGTCCATATAACCCTGTGAAAAACAAGTACACACTAGGTGTTGTGTACTTGTGGCAAATTAAAAAATCATGAATTAGTTTGCGCTGTTGGAAACGCTCAGTTATTTCGTTTGGCAAGGCACGAACTTTTTTTGAAGCGGGTGCTGGACTCTTTGGTCCTGCCCCGCTTCAAAAAAAGTGAGTAACGCAGCAAAACGGAATAAATCAGCGTTTCCCCATCAAAGTTGTTGCAGGGCTTGCTTCACAGCATCACTGGCAGCCTTGCCGTCCAGCCGGCCTTTGTGGTCTGCCATAAGGCACTGCATAACTTTGCCCATATCGCGCATGCCTGTTGCGCCGGAAGCGGCAACAGCCGCAGCAATGGCGGCGTTAAGTTCTTCCCCTTCCAGGGGGGTGGGCAGGTAGGCACGCAATACTTCAAGTTCTGCGGCTTCTTTTTCTGCCAGGTCGGGGCGACCGGCCTTGGTGAACTGCTCAATGGAATCCTGGCGCTGTTTGCCTTGTTTAATGATAACGTCAAACACGTCACCATCTTCCGGGGCACGCATGTGTTCCACCTGAAAATTTTTGATGGCTGTTTTCAATAACCGCAGCACCCCAAGGGTAACGGCATTTTTAGCTTTGTATGCAACCAGATAGTCTTTTTCAATGGTTTCTAGAAGACTCATGTTCGGCTCCTTTACAGGTAAGACTATTGCAAAACAGCCTTAAGGTTATGCGGCAAAACACGGCGTGCCTTATGGCACAAGGGCGGGAAAAGAATGAAAAGACAAAGGCCCGGACTTTCTCCGGGCCTTGAAATGCAAAGCAAAACAAACTTAGCCCAAGTTCTGCTTTCTCATTTTCTTCATAAGACGCTTGCGGGCAGCGGCCTTTTTCTTTTTACGCATTACGCTGGGCTTTTCGTAGTGCTGGCGCTTCTTCATTTCAGAAAGAATGCCGGCCTTTTCAACCTGCTTTTTAAAGCGACGCAGCGCAATATCAAAGTTGTACTCGTCTTCGTTAAGGTATACTCCGGGCAAAGAGCTCACCCCCTTTTGTGCGAATTTGCCAGGAATACGTGTTCCGAAACCCGGGCAGTGCAGCAAGAGAAAAGACATACGCTAACAAGCAAAAAAAAGCAAGCGAATTACCGCCTGCTTTTTTCATAAAAAGACAAGAATGAAAGGAAAACACCCTGCCAAGGGGCAAGGCCGTTTTCAGAAAACTCTTAGTGGCAACAGCCGTTTTTACCCTGCTTGTGTACGTCGCGCAGCGACTTGTACATAACATAAGCAAGCCCACCGCCAATAACGGCAAGTACAGCATAAAACGCACCAAAGAAAATCAGGTGATCTGGCAAAAACCAGGGAATATCTTGGGGTAACGCGCTGTGTACAGTTTCACCAAAACGAATCATGGCCACCTCTTATTGTACAGAGTCTTTCAACGTTTTCCCCACGCGAAACTTCACTACCTTGGAGGCAGGAATTTCAATAACTTCACCAGTACGGGGATTGCGGCCTTTGCGGGCTTGGCGTGTTTCCACAAGGAACGTGCCAAAGCCGGTAAGGGTCAACTTGCCTTCTTTTGCCAGTGTTTCTTCGATGGATGCCAAAAAAGCTTCCAACGTCTTTTCAGCGGCTGCCTTGGAGCTGCCAATTTGTTCCGCAAGTTGCGCAACCAGTTCTGCCTTGGTCATACCTTAATTCCTCCACGTATGTAGTTGTAAACACGCTTGCACTGCAAACAAAAACATGAAGCTTGTATAGGTAACACCCTGAGGGATGAAACTGACGAATCCGGTTCAGTTCTTATGAACACACTTTGGCGCTAAAAGTCAATGCCTATTTCCTTGCAAACAAGGCGCTTGCCAGCAAATGAAACGTTGCTACAGGCAGTGCTTCCGGCCGCAGTTGCGGGGAAATACCCAATAATTCCAAAACGCCAGCATTCAACCCTGAAAGCCGCAAAATGGTGCCAAGTTGCTTCCTGCGCATTTGAAAACAAATTTTAATCGTTTTTGCCAGGCTGACCGGGCAAAAAGAGTATGTGCCTGCTGGGTGCGGCACAAAGGAAACCACGGCAGAATCCACCTTTGGCCGGGGAACAAACACCTGTGGTGGCACCACAAATTCAAGCTTGGCCCGGCAAAAGCTTTGCAACCATACGGAAAGTGCGCCATAAGCCCCAGTTTCCGGATGGGCCACAATGCGCTGGGCCACTTCTTTTTGCACCATGAACACAGCCCGCTCAAGGCCGCTGGCCTGGCTTACGATGTCCCACATAAGGGGGGAAGCCACGTTATAAGGCAGGTTGCCCACAAACTTCCACGGGGAGGTAAACTGGTTCCAGGGCATGGTCAACGCATCTGCCAGCACCACCTGTAATTTCCCTGTAAAATCACCGCGTTCCGCTTGCATACGGGTAAACGCCAGGGCATTGTCTTTTTCCACCAGCACAAGGCGGGCCGGGCTCGCCTGCATTACCCAGCCAGTTAACGCCCCAGGGCCAGGGCCAATTTCCAGCACGGCGTCTTGCGGTGCAATATGCAAGGTGCGCACAATTTTTGCCGCAATGTTTTTATCTTGCAAAAAGTTTTGCCCCAACGCCTTTTTGGCTTTGGGTAACATGCCTGCCTTGCCATTTCCCACACTCATGCCTTCCCCTTTTCCATTTCTTCCCCGGCTACATCAAATCGTAAAAACTGCACGGTAGCCCCGGCCCTGCCCTGGGTGACAGAACGCAGCGCCGTGGCAAACCCGAACAACGCCCGCATGGGGGCCACAGCCACAACTTCTTTCAGTTGGCCGTCGTCGCCCTTTTCTTCCACCGCTTCCACCCTGGCCGTGCGTGTGGCAAGCAACGCCATAACTGCCCCAAAAAAGTTGGCTGGCACCTGCACCACAAGGTGCATAAGCGGTTCCAGCACCACAGCCCCGCCTGCCTTAAACGCTTCTTCCGTTGCTTGCCGGGCTGCCATGTGCAGGCCGGGCACCGTGGCTTTGCCCTCAATACGCTCCAGCCTGGTTATGGCTACTGCCACATCGTCCATGGGGTAGCCATGCAGGCCTGTTACCAGGGCGCTTTGTACCCCGGCTTTCACACCCTCCAGCAAGGGGGCTGCCCACCCTTCCACCGGGCAGGTAAACGTTACAAGTACACCTGTGCCGCGGGGCTGAGGCTGGGCCACAAGGGCCACACTGCCAAAATGCCATGAGTCGCCCAGCTCCCGGGCCACATCTGCCTTGGCAGCCCCTTGCTGGGCAAGGGTTTCCCGGCATACAATTTGCGGGTTGCCCACCCTTGGCCGCAGGCGAAATTCACGTTCCACCCGTTCACGCACCACATCAAGGTGCAATTCCCCCATGCCGGAAAGCACATACTGCCCTGTGCCTTCATCTACTTGCAGGGAAAGGGTGGGGTCTTCCTGAAGAATAAGGCCCAGGGCCTCGCCCAGAGCGGTGCCTTCTTCGCTGTTTTGCGGCTCAAAGGCCAAGGAAATAACCGGCTTCCAAGAGCGTATGGGTTCCAGCAACAAGGGGCGTTCCGGGGCGGTAAGGGTGTCGCCTGTTTTGGCATCTTTAATGCCTACCACCGCAACAATATCGCCCGCACTGGCCCATTCCAGCGGGTCTTTCCTGTCTGCCCGCAGGCGGTAAAGGCGCTGTACCCTGGCGGTGGTTCCCTCCGGCAGGCACAGCAGGCTATCGCCTTCACGCAGGGTGCCAGCATACAGGCGTAAAAAAACAACCTTGCGCTGCCCTTCCATCACCACCTTGAACACCAGGGCGCACAACGGCGCTGCGGTGTCGCACGGCACAAGCAAACCTTCCCCGCTAGGCGGCTGGTGGGGAACGGCCTGCCCGGAAGCTACCCCCCCGAAGGCCGGATTTGTGGGAGCGGCATTGGCAGCCCCCGCAGTTTTCCCACCCGCCCCACGGGCAAAAGTATAGGCATGGCACACTTGCCCTTCCACCGGGCTAGGCAAATAACGGCACACCGCGTCCAGCACGGGTTGCACCCCCATGTTGCGCAGGGCTGAAGCGGCAAACACAGGCACAAGGCGCAAGGCCCGTGTTTCCCGCGCAATGGCAGTGTCCAGCACTTCCGGGGCAATGAGTTGCCCGGCAAGCACCTGCTCCAGCAAGGCGTCGTCATGCTCTGTCAGGGCATCCAGCAGTCCTTCACGGTAGGGGGCGGCAAGGGCGGCATCTTCTGCCGTAAAGGGGATGCGCTGCACCACCCTACCCTGTTCTTCCCCTTCAAAGGTAAGGCGTTCTTGCCGCACCACATCAAGCACCGCGCAAAAAGTTTCCCCTTCCCCCACAGGAATGGTCAGGGGCACGCCGCGCACGCCAAGGCGGCTACGCAAGGCGGCCAGCACCCCGGCAAAAGAAGCGCCGGGCCTGTCCATTTTGTTGATCACCGCAAGGCGCGGCAGGTGGAAGGCGTCTGCCTGGCGCCACACCGTTTCCGACTGCGGCTCCACCCCACCCACGGCACAAAAAATACCCACAGCACCGTCCAGCACACGCAGGGAGCGCTCCACCTCAATGGTAAAGTCCACGTGGCCGGGGGTGTCCACCAAATTTATGGTGTGCCCTTGCCAGGCATAGGAAATACAGGCAGAGGCAATGGTAATACCCCGCTCCTGCTCTTCCGGTAAAAAATCCATTAACGCCGCGCCTTCATGTACTTCGCCCATACGGTGAATGACATTGGCGTAATACAGGGCACGCTCGCTAAACGTGGTTTTGCCCGCATCAATGTGGGCAATAATACCGATATTGCGCAGGGTGTTCACAGGCATGGTGGGAGTTCCTTACAAGTAGGGGAATGCGATGTAGAAAGGGTGAATCAAAAAAATGCGAATGAGGAGAATTCATTTCTCCTGTGGAATCAGCAAATTATACGCCGTTACCAAGATTAAATGTTTTTAGGAATCGCTAAGTTTTTCGTTTGGCAAGGCGCGAGCTTTTTTTGAAGCAGGAGTGGACTCTTCCGTCCTCGACTGTTTCAAAAAAAGTGAAGCAACGCCGCCAAACGGAAAAATCAGCGATTCCCAGCAAATTAGTCAGAAAGCAGAGACACCCGCTTATTAATAAACCATTGCGGTTCCAGGCCGGGCCACAGCCACACACTGCTATTTGCCGCATCTACCTGCATAAACGGCCCGCAGTGCGGAAATGTACTGGCCCCACCCGTACCTTTGGAATGCGCAGATAAATCCAGCAAGGTTGTACGCGGCACACCCCACAGGGGCATGGCAGGCAGGTTCAGCCCCAGGGCAGCTTGCAAAATGGGCAGCCCGAAGCCTTGTGGCCCAAGCACCAGCAAACGCCCCTGCCCAAGCCCGGCACACAAGGTGCCCAGCAGTTCTTCTGCCGATTCCAGGGAAAGCAGGCTGGCCCCTTCCACCCCGGCAAGTTCCAGGGCGCACAAAAGGTAGGGGTGTACGGCGGCCTCTTCCCCCACAAACACTGGCAAAACATGGGGCACCCCGGCACACAGGGCAGGCATAAGGGACGCCACAAGGCAGGCTGGCTGGGCAAACTGCACGGGGCACAGCACCACAGTAAACGGCGCAGGGGCGCATTCTTCACGCAGTTGAAAGCCTTCAGCAAACTGCTGCACCGTTTCGCGTTGCTGCGGGGCTTTCCCCCACAGGGCAAACAACCGGGCCAGGGCAAGCTTTATTTCGGCGCGCACCTGTGGGCCTGCACTTTCATAGGCCAGGGCAAAGGCTTCCTCTTGCACAGGGCAAGCAGCCAGCAATGCACTTGCTGGCTCAGGAAGGCCCCCATGGGGAAGGGCCGTGGTGGAAAGAAAAGAGCTATGCATAAGAGCAGTACAACCTAATCGTCTTCGTCTTTCTGTTCCAGGCTGGGAATATCCCGGCCAGAAGCTTCCAGCTTGTCAAGATAGGCCTGGCGGCATTCATAACTGCAAAAACGGTGTGTTGCGTTGCCGTCACGCACGGAAATGCTGCTGTCTACCTCAACATAGGTGCCGCAAATGGGGTCTTTCACCATTTTCCCGGCAGCAATTTTGCGCTCTTTGGCCTTGGTTTCACTTTTCTCTTTTTTACCCTTCTCATTGGTGATAAGCTTGTACAAAACGAAAATGGCAAGAGCAATAATAATCCACTTTGTCATGCCAGGTCTCCTTTACGCCCTTTCTTGAAGAAGCGCTGATTAACGTAACATCCAGTACTACTGCGTTGTTTCGTTTGGCTTAGTCCGCGTTCATGAAGAAACACGTAGCAGCACAAACGACTTACTCAGCACTTCCTGGCTGGTTGATAAATAACGTGCTGGTCCATGCTGTACGAAAGCCTGTTCAGGCATTCCTGCACCGTGCCATGCCCGGAAATTTCCAAATGCGGCGCTATGCAGGCCAGGGGCACAAGCACGAAGGCCCGTTCATGCATACGCGGGTGCGGCAGCACAAGTTCGGCCGTTATGCAGGTTTCCTGCCCGAACAGCAATAAATCAAGGTCAATAACCCGCGGCCCAAAACGCTCCGCCCCTTGGCGAATTCTGCCAAGGGACTGTTCCAGTTGCAGCAGAACCCGAAGAAAACCAAGGGCATTCCAGGCAGGGCCACACAGGCATTGCACCACCTGGTTGCTGAAGTACGGCTGCTCCTGCACGTTTTGCGGCTCGGTAAAATACAGGGGCGAGACAGCCCCAAGAGTTACCCCCGGCAACGCGGCAAGGCCAGCGCACGCTGCCTCCAAATTCTGCCGGGTGTTGCCAAGGTTGGAACCCAGGCATACATAGGCTGCTGTCATTTTCTCTGCCATAGTGCGCTACATATCCACGGAAGCACTGATTACATGGTACTGAGAAACGCTCAGTTATTTTGTTTGGCAAGGGCGGAGGGTGCGGGTGGCGCTGCCATCCCGTACATTTTCACGAAGCCCGAGTGGAAGAAAGTCGCCAAACGGAATAAATCAACGTTTCTTGCTGCAAACACACCCGTACCTTTACCTGTGCGAGGGTACAGGTGTCAAACGGTTTTCCCCCGCAGGCATTGCAAGTGGAGCGTTTCCGTACTACCATGCAGCATGCCCAAGCACCACAAAGCCCCCCCAAAGCCCCCCGCCAAGGCTACTGCCGATGTATCTGGCGAAGTTCCTGGCAGCCACCTGGCTGACCAGTTTTTCGCCTATTTGCTTATTGAGCGTGGCCTTGCGGATAATACCCTTGCGGCCTATCACAATGACCTTGCCCATTTTCTGGGGTTTCTTGCACAGCATGCCTGCCCGGTGCAAGCCGCGCAAGAGGAAACCCTGCTGCTGTACCTTGCCTCTACCCGCCGTGAATCCCTTGCCAGCCGCAGCCTTGCCCGCCGTCTTTCCGCCCTGCGCGGCTTTTTCGCCTATCTGTTCCAAAACAACCTGATGCAGCATAACCCCGCAAAGTTTCTGGAAAACCCCAAAACAGTGCGCCAAATACCCGAAGTGCTGCACCAGGACGAAATGACCCGCCTGCTGGATGCACCAGACACCACCAGCAAGCTTGGCTTTCGTGACAGAACCATGCTGGAACTGCTCTATGCTTCCGGCCTGCGTGTTTCTGAACTGTGCGGCTTGAAGCCTTTGGACTTTGACCCCCAAACCGGGCTGCTGCGGGTGTTTGGCAAAGGCTCCAAAGAACGCCTTGTGCCTGTGCACCAGGAAGCCACCCAATACCTCAATGACTACATGAAGTTTTGGCGGCCCCTTTTTGGACCAAAGGCCCAAGTACTGTTCCTGAACCGTTCCGGCAAGGGCCTTTCCCGCGTGGCTGTATGGAAGCTGGTGCAGCGCTATGCCCAGCAGGCAGAAATTCCCTTTACCATTTCCCCCCACACCTTCCGCCATTCCTTTGCCACACACCTGCTGGAAGGTGGGGCCGACCTGCGTGCCGTACAAACCCTGCTGGGCCATGCAGACATTGCAGCTACCGAAATTTACACCCACGTGCAGCAGCAACGCCTTGCCGCCGTGCACAAGGCCTGCCACCCCCGCGCCACAGCCCGCCCCCGTAAAACCGCCCACCCGCAACCGCACAACAAGAGAACCACCCCATGAGCAGCCTTCCTGTGCAGCCACACACCATTATTACCGCTCATGCCAGTGCAGACTTTGACGCACTGGCAAGTATGGTTGCCGCGCGCAGACTGTACCCCAATGCCGTGCTGGTAGCCCCCAGCTTTTTTGTACGGCAGGTCGCCCATCCTTTTCTGGAGGAAATTCCCCAGCGCTTTGACTTTATGCAACCCAAAGACTGCGACTTTTCCCAGGTGGAACTGGTAGTGGTGGTGGACACCCGCAACCCCAAGCGCCTGGAACATATTCGAGAGGCCCTGGATAAGCCCGGAGTGCGCATACACCTGTACGACCACCACCCGGACAGAGACGACGACCTGCACGGGGAAGTGGAGGTGGTGCATATGTTTGGCTCCACCACCTCCATATTATGTATGATGCTGCAAGAAAAAGGAATTCCCCTGACTGACGACGAAGCCACCATGCTGGGCCTTGGCCTTTATGAAGATACAGGCCACTTTACCCACGGCTCTACCACGCCGGAAGACTTTGCCGCAGGGGCCTTCCTGCGCAGCCAGGGCATGCACCTGGATGTTATTAAAAGCCTGGCCACAGACCTGACAGGGGATGAAATTCATCTGCTTGGTGCACTCCTTCGCAACCTCACCATCCATAACATCCATGGCACCCGCATTGCCATTACGGAAATAGTGCTGGATGAATACGTGGATGAATTTGCCAACCTTGTGGAAAAACTCATGCAGGTGGACACCAGCCTGACCACGGTTATTACCCTTGCGGTGATGCTTGACAAAATCCACATTATTGCCCGCAGCAAAGACCCCCTTATGGACATGGGCAACCTGTGTGAAAACTATGGCGGTGGCGGGCACAGGGCTGCCGCTTCCGCAGTGGTAAAAGACCTGCCCCTGGCAGAGGTTAAAGCCGGGCTCATGGCATTTTTGGTGGCCACCATTACCCCCATGATGACTGTGGAAACCCACATGACAGCCCCGCCAAAAACCATGCCCGACACCTGTACCATGGGGGAAGCGGCAAGCGTAATGACCCGCTACGGGTTAAAGGCCATGCCCATTGTTTCCGCCACCACAGGTGCCTGTGTGGGGATTCTGGACCAAAAAATTAGCGCACGGGCTGTTACCCACAAACTGGAAACAGAACCTGTGTTCGACTTCATGCACCACAGCTTCCGCACCCTGCCGCCAGATTCCCCCCTGCAAGCGGCAGTAAGAATTATTCTGCATGAACGCCAGCGCCTTATTCCTGTTGAAGAACAAGGCAAAGTGGTGGGGGTGCTTACCCGAACCGATATTATCCGCCTGCTTATTGGCAATACCAGTGCCCTGCCAGACGACTGGGCAGATGGAGAAGAAAAACACACCAAAGACGTGGTAAACCTGCTGAAAACCCATGTAAGCAACGACCGCTTTGCCCTGTTGGAACAAGTAGGTGCCCTGGCAGACAAGCACGGCATAGGGGCTTTTGTAGTGGGCGGTTTTGTGCGCGACCTGCTCTTGAAGCATCCCAACCAGGACTTTGATATTTCTGTGGAAGGCAGCGCCATTCCCTTTGCCAAGGCCCTGGCCGAAGAACTGGGGGGGCGGGTACGGGTTCATGAAAAGTTTAATACTGCCATTGTGTTTTATATTGATACCTTTGGTAACGAATGCCACCTGGACATAGCCACAGCCCGGCTGGAATATTATGAACGGCCAGCCGCCCTGCCCACTGTGGAACTTTCTTCCATAAAAATGGATTTGTACCGCAGGGACTTTACCATAAATGCCCTGGCTGTGCAGCTCAACAAGGTATACTTTGGCAGGCTCATAGACCCCTTTGGCGGGCAACGCGACCTGCGCAACAAGCTTATTGCCATTCTGCATTCCCTGAGCCTGGTGGAAGACCCCACCCGCATGTTGCGGGCCGTACGCTTTGAGCAGCGCTTTGCCTTTCGCATCAGCCCGCAAACAGAACGGCTTATTAAAAATGCCCTCAAGCTTTCCATGGTGGAAAAGCTTTCCGGCTCGCGCCTGTTCAATGAACTCAAGCACATATTTGACGAAAAAAAGGTAACCCCATGCTTTGCCCGTATGCAGGAGCTGGGCATTCTGCCCCAAATACACCCCGCCCTACGCCTTGTGCCTGGCAGGCTGGAACAAATGAACGCCACTGAAGACGCCATAAAATGGTACTGCCTGCAAAACCCAGGGGCCAAGCTGCGTACTTGGGTGCCCTTCATGCTGACCCTGTGCGGCAATGCAAAATACCAGGAAGCAGGAGCCATAGTTGAACGCCTTGGCTTTACCCAGCGCGAGCGCACAGACTTTTTACAGCTGCGCGAAACCGTCAAAGGGCTTGTGCCGCGCCTTGCCACCCTGGACGAAAACAAAGAAATTGAACCCATTCGCCCAAGCCAGCTCTATTTTTTACTGAACCCCGTTGCCCCGGAAGGCCTTGTGTTCCTTATGGCCCGCTATGGCGACCAGAACTCCATTACCGAACATGTGGCCCTGTATATAACCCGCTTGCAAGGCACGCGCCTGAAAATTACCGGCGACGACCTGCAAAGCCTGGGGGAAAAGCCCGGCCCCCTGTTCCGGGAAACGCTGCGTGCCGTGCTGGAAGCCTGCCTGGATGGAAAAACCCTGACCAAAAAGGAACAGCTTTCCTTTGCCAACGAATTCATGCTGCGCCATGATACAGCCCAAAAGAAGATTAATGAGTTGCTGGCAGGCCGAACCTAGGGAAACGCAAAGTAATGGCTCTTCTGGCGAAAGAAGGGCGAGGGCGCTTCTCGACGCTGGCAACGGCTTCGCTTTTGTGAAAAAACACCGTAATCAAAAGTTCCGGTAGATGGTGAAATAAAACGTCCCCTGCTTTTCCCTGATGCAGCATATATGCCCATGGCATAAGACACTTGCTAGAAAGGAAAAGGCAGTATACACACAAGAAAACATGTTCGCCTGATTCCTGCCTTCCCGGTGCCAGTTACCAAGCGAGTGCGCGGAGCAAGGGTAAAACAATTTCATGGAATAACTGTATGCAAACCAAGCAACTGTGGTGCCCCTGGCGCCTGGAATATATTCTTGGCCCTAAGCCCGATTCCTGTGTGTTTTGCATTCCCCAGCATACAGAAGAAGATGAAGAACGCCTTATTTTATACCGTGGCAAGGAAAACTTTGTCATTATGAACAAATTTCCCTACAACAACGGGCACATTATGGTCACTCCATACAAGCATGTTATGGATATAAATGACCTTACGGAACAAGAGTCTGTAGAGCATTTCATGCTTATACGCCAGTGCGCTGCCATTTTGCGCAAGGCTTTTTCCCCCCAGGGGCTGAACATTGGCCTGAACCTGGGGGAAGCCGCAGGGGCAGGCATTCGGGAACACATGCACTTTCACCTTGTGCCCCGCTGGAATGGCGACTCTTCCTTCATGGCTGTGCTTGATGATGTTCACGTGGTGCCGCAGCACATTGCAAGCACCTACCGCATGCTCAAACCCCTGTTTAAGGCTATTGTACAATAGTCTTAAGGCCACGCACAGAATAACGCAGTGTTTCCATGGTGCCCCATTCATAACGCTTAACGCAGAGAGAGGAACAACCCAATGATTAACGCAAGAATGGCCCTTATACTCGGTAAAGTCATCATTATACTTGGGGTGTTTTTTTTCGGCCTCTTGTTCCTTGTGCAAAATATTGATGTGCTCAAGCAAAACTTCACCCTTTCCCTGGAACTGTTCGGTACCGGGGTTAAGTGGGCACCAGAACAGCAGGTGCCATACTACTTCCTGCTTATTGGCTCCTTTGCCCTGGGCGGCGTGTTTGCCACTGCCTTCTTTATTCTGGACCGCATCGGCGTTAGCCTTGCCCTGCTGCGCCAAAAGCGCGAGCACGCCAAAACGGTGCATGTGCTGGAAGGGGAAATTACACGCCTGAATGCAGAATGTGCACGCCTTGGCAAAGAATGTGAAACACAGCGCCTGGAAGGGGCAAAAAACATAGCCCTTGAAGCTGCCCCCAAAGAAGCATCTACCTCTGCTGATGCCCAGGTGGCAGAAACCTGCTAGCCAGTGGCAACACATTGAGCAGCGCCTTGTCTTCATTTCTATGCCCACGGGGCATAGCCCAGCACACCGCGCGGCAACACGTTGCTACGCGGTGTTGCGATTTTTAACGAGCTGCCGGTTACATGTTTCTTGCATCAAGCGCATAACGCATTCCCCAAAGGTATACCCCCCGCATGACACAACCCGCTCCCCCACAGCGCCCGTGCAAAATGACCCCCATGTTTGAGCAGTATTTCGCCATTAAAGACGAATACCCGGACGCCCTGCTTTTTTACCGCATGGGGGACTTTTACGAACTTTTTTTTAACGATGCCGAAATAGCAGCGCGTGAACTGCAAATTGCCCTGACAAGCCGCAACAGCCAGGCAGAACAGCCTGTGCCCATGTGCGGTGTGCCCCACCATGCGGTGGAAAACTACCTGAACCAGTTACTGGAAAAAGGCTATCATGTTGCCATTTGCGAACAGATAGAAGACCCAAAAGCTGCCAAGGGGCTGGTAAAACGTGCCGTAACCATTGTACGCACCCCTGGCACTGCGGTGGAAGACGCCAGCCTGGCCGCCAAAGCCCACAACTATTTGGGGGCGCTCTATTGGGATGGGGAAAAAGGTGCTGGGGGCTTTGCCTGGCTTGAATTTTCTACAGGGGAATGGAGCGGCCTGTTCAGCAAAAAAGAAAGCGAACTGTGGCAATGGGTGCAAAAAATGCAGCCGCGCGAACTGCTGCTGCCAGACCTGCCAGCCGACGTATTCCGCATTCCCCAAAGCATTTCCCTTGGCAGCAGCACCCCTGTGCGCTTGCCCGTGCGCTCGTACTTCGATTATAAAACCGCCAGCCAGCGCGTTCTGAAAGCCCAGGGCATTCAGGAACTTGGGGCTGTGGGCCTGCACGACAAAGAAGAATTAACCCGTGCCTGTGGTGCCCTGCTGGGTTACCTGGTGCAAACGCAAAAGCAGGAACTTTCCCACCTGGCTCCCTTCAAGCCCCTGCATTTAAGCCGCCACCTGATTATTGACGAAATTACCGAACGAAACCTGGAAATTTTTCGCCGCCTGGACGGTAAAAAAGGCCTTGGCACCCTGTGGCAAGTGGTGGATGAAACCCTTACCCCCATGGGGGGGCGTCTTTTGGAAGAACGCCTACGCCACCCATGGCGGGAACTGGCACCCATTCAGGAAACCCAGGAAGCCGTAAACTACTTTTTGCAGCAAACCCACCAGCGCAGCGCCCTGCGGGCCGGGTTGCATTCAGTGTATGACCTGGAACGCCTTTCCACCCGCATTCTTCTTGGCCGCAGTACACCAAAGGACTTTGTCGCCCTGCGTGAAAGCCTGAGCGCCCTGACCGCGGTGGAAAATGCCCTGAAAACCCCGGCACCGGGAACCTACCCCACCCAGGAAGATGAACTGGGTACCCAGCATCCCCCGCTCGTCCAACGCCTGATGCAGCAATGGGATTCCATGGAAGATGCTCAGGCCCTTTTACAAAACTCGGTAGTAGACTCGCCCCCGCCCACCATTACCGATGGCGGGCTGTTCAAGCCAGGGTATTCTGCCCAACTGGACGAACTGGCTGACCTGGTGGAACACGGGGAGCAGCGCCTGCAAAAACTGCTTGAACACGAACAGCAAATACACAGCCTGCCAAGGCTTAAACTTGGGTTCAACCGGGTGTTTGGCTATTTTCTGGAGCTGTCCAAATCAGGTTCGCCAGAAGTGCCCACCCACTTCATTCGCAAGCAAACGGTGGCCAATGCGGAACGCTACATTACCCCTGCCCTGAAGGAGCTGGAAGAAAATATTCTGGCAGCAGGGGAAAAGCGCAAGGCGCTGGAATACCGCCTGTTTCAGGAACTGCGCCAGCAGGTAATTGCCCAGCGGCCCCGTGTGCTGTTTATGGCCGGGGTGCTTGCCACCCTGGACCTTATTCAGGGCCTTGCAGAAGTGGCCCATAAAAAACGCTGGGTGTGCCCGGTGGTGCATGAGGGAACAGACCTTACCATAAAACAGGGCCGCCACCCGGTGGTGGAGCAAATGGTGGGGCCTTCCGCCTTTATTGCCAACGACCTGTTCATGGACGAAAAGCGCCGCCTTATTCTTATTACAGGCCCCAACATGGCAGGGAAATCTACCGTGTTGCGTCAGGCGGCCATTATTGCCCTGCTGGCCCAAACGGGTTCTTTTGTGCCTGCGGCAGAGGCTTCCATTGGCCTGTGCGACCGGATTTTTTCCCGTGTAGGCGCTTCAGACAACCTTGCCCAGGGCCAAAGTACCTTCATGGTGGAAATGATGGAAACGGCGCGCATTCTGCGCCAGGCAACCAAAAAAAGCCTTGTCATTCTTGATGAAATAGGCAGGGGCACCAGCACCTTCGACGGCCTTTCCCTGGCCTGGGCCGTGGTGGAAGACTTACTGCGCCGGGGGGATGGTTCCATACGCACCCTGTTCGCCACCCACTACCACGAACTCACTGCGCTGGAAGGCAGGCTGCCGGGACTGCACAACATGAACATTGCCATTCGTGAATACAATGGCGAAATTCTGTTCATGCGCCGCCTGGTGCCCGGCCCTTCAGACAGAAGCTATGGTATTGAAGTGGCACGCCTTGCCGGGGTGCCACAGCCTGTGGTAAACCGGGCCAAGAAAGTGCTGGAACTTTTGGAAAAAAACCAGAAAGCACGGGGAAAAACCGACTCCGACGCTGCCATGCAACAGCTTTTGCCCGGCATGGAAAGCACCCTGCCCATAAAGGAAGAGCCGGAACTGCTCCCACCTGCCCAAGAGGAAGTGGCACACCCCCTTTGCACCGCACTGCATAACCTGGACACCAACACACTAACACCCATGCAGGCCCTGACCCTGCTGAATGAATGGAAAACCCTGTGGGGAGTAACAAAATCATGAAAAATCGCCTGCTCAATTCCTTTGTATTTGCCTTGTGCCTGCTTGCCCTTCCCCTTGCCGCAGGCTGCGGCAAAACAGGCGAACCGCGCCCGCTGGACCCCAACCAATCGTTCACCATTACCAACCTGAATGGTAAAATTGTGAACAACTGTCTGGCCATTCGCGGCACCCTGGAAGGGGCGTATAACAACATGGACCGCATGCGCCTTGAAGTTGGCCCCCTTACTGGCGGGCCAGACGACTGCATTGGGTGCCCCTTTGTGCCCCAGGAAGTGGTATTTGTGAACGCAGCCGATATTGGCCTGACAGCAGAAACAGGTGAATTTGGCTTTTCTTACTGCCCGCAACTGGCCCAAGGCTACCGCTGGCGGCTTGCTGGCATAAACAAGCACACCACCTTCCCCCACAGTGTTTCCAGAGAAAAAATCACTATGAAATAAGTATATTGCAAAGCAAGCCCGTTCCTTTTACAAAAATATGAAGGAAGGGGCTTGCTTTTTTTTGTGCTGCATGTTTATATAACGCAACAGCAGGCAGCACTGGGCTGCAAATGAAGGAACAGTCATGGAAATAATACCCTTTTCCCTGTTTTATGAACGCCTCACCAAAGCAACGCCCATTGATACGCAAGCGGGCCTTGCTACGGCCCTTGGCGTGCATCGTTCCGCAATAACCCAGGCCAAAAACCGCGACGCTGTGCCCCATAAATGGATACTGGCACTCGCCCGGCGCTACCAGCTTTCACCAGACTGGCTGGAGTTTGGCAAAGGCACACCAAGCCCGGCTGCCCCTGTGCAAAGTGCCCCGGGCGTGCCGAACTCCCAAAAAACACAGCAAGCAGTGGCACACCGCCCCACGCGCCAACCAAGCCAGGAAATGGTCCATGTTCCCCTTATCAGCGCTACATTGTGCGCCGGGGCAGGTTCTTTTGAAGTGGAAGGGGCAGTGCTTGCCAAGCACCCGTTCCCTTACAGCTTTCTTTCCCCCATGGGCACCCCTTCAGCCATGGTGTTTATGCATGTTATGGGCGACAGCATGGAACCATTTATTTTAGATGGCGACATGGTGCTGGTAGACCAGGCCCAACACCAACCAGCCCGCCAAGGGGTGTATGCCGTGGGGTTTGAAGACGCCATTTATGTAAAGCGGCTTGAATGCGCCCAAAACGCAGTGCGGCTCCTTTCAGACAACCCGGAGTACGCACCCATAGAAATTATGGGGGATGAACTGCATTCCTTCCGTATTCTAGGCAAAGTTGTGTGGCTTTGCCGCGATTGCCGTTTTGCCTGATGCGGCTATAACGGCACATTGCCTGGCATATTTTTCTGTCCTCAAAGTTCATATTTATAAACAGCGGAGTTGTTATGCAAAAGCGTTTTTGTTCCTGCGGCCATATGTTCCTGGTGCGCTATCTTTCCTCAAACGGCTTGTGGCGGCCCTTGTTCATTCAAACCCAGCAACCACGGGTACAAACAAAAATTACTGTGTCTACTTGCCCCAGTTGCGGTGCGGCGCTAAACATTCATTCACTGCGGTAAGTGCATACCCCAGTAGCAACGCAAGCCTTGTATTTCACCTGCCATTGTGGCAACTTGGCACAAACAAGTGTGCTGTTACACTACGCATTTTCCTTGCTTTTTTATACCACTTGACCTGGAGAACACCATGGCCTTTTCCCCGCAAGACGTTTCTGTAGTTACCCGTACGCCCTTCCGGGCCATTGGCATGAAAATAGCCACCTCCATGCAAACGGCTCATGAAGATTGCTCAACCCTTTGGTACAAAAACTTTGGACCACGCATGCCGGAAATATGCTCTGCCTACCAGCAAAACGAATCTTTTGGCATTTCATTCCTTACAGATGCGGAAAAAGGCACGTTTGATTACTGGGCAGCCGTGGCTGCGCCGGAAGCAGCACCTGTGCTGGAAGGCCTTGCCAGCGTTGCTGTTCCCGGTGGCACTTTTCTGGAATTGCAGGTGCCTTCTTTGGAAGAACTCGCCGGGGCTTACACCTATCTGTTCAGCCAGTGGCTTCCTGCCCATAAAGAATACAAGGCCACATGCAGCGCCCCCTGCTACGAACTATATAAAGCCGACTTTACACAAACAGGCCACATTATTCTCTACTTCCCCGTGGAAAAGGCGTAAGAGCAACGGCTGGCGCGCACCCCAGTGCGGCCCAAAACACCCCCAGGCGCAGTGCTTGCTTTTTTCCAAAGCGGTGTTATATACTATGGAAATGACGGGCTTTTCCCCGCCATGACATCCACGGGGGGGCGCACTGGCTTCGACGGGGGTGGAAAAGTTGATGATTGCGAGTCGAGGCGCCGCTGGCCTCGTAAAAAGCGGCAACCAAAGTAATTGGCAACGATTACGATTACGCACTCGCAGCTTAATTAAGCTGCGCTATTTCATACGCAGACGCCTGATAAGCGTATGAAGTAGACAAAAACCATCAGGCTGGTACCCAAACTCTTCTGCTGGCGCGGGTACAAGACACTAAAGGCAGAATCGCCGCAAGGACCCTTGGTTGAGGGGAACCCCTGTGGTAAAAGCTAATCTCAACCTACACTCGTAGACGTCTCGATGGATCCTTCTCGGACGCGGGTTCAATTCCCGCCGCCTCCACCAACTTTTAATTTAATACACCCCAAAGAAGGCTAATTCTCCTTGAAAATCAAGAGGATTAGCCTTCTTTGCGTTTAGTGCCGTCTAACTTCATCTATTGCAATCTAACATTATTGCTGGTAGTTCTGTTGGTACATGGCACTTTGCAAAACTCGATACCAGCAACCGGGCAACCCCTTGGCACATACGCTTTTTACCCAATATGCCAGCATTCATACTTGCCAGGGGCACAATACCAGCACCACAACCTCATGAGATACCAGCATGAAACTATCAGATACTTTTTTGCGAGGACTCAAAACCAACGGCAAGGTTCAAAAGCATTCTGACGGTGGTGGCCTTTACCTGCATGTTTCCCCGGTAATCCTGCCCTTAAAATAGCTTTACAAATGGATGGAGAACACCTTTTTGACCTGCTCGAAGCAGTGGACGACCTTGCCCTTCCCGAACTTACTCCAGAATTGGAACAACTGCTGGAGCGAGTCAAGAATACTCCTTTGCTAGACGGCGGAGTCAACAATAGCCTTGTGCATCTTGTTGCCCGCCAATAGAGTACTTTTATCCGCTAAAATTATTAACCATAATCACTTGTCATTTAACCAATGTATATGATAGTTTTAAAGATTATCATCCAAAATATGATAGAAACACATTTAGCCTCAATCGGTATTGGGCTAAACAAGCAAATAGAACTTAACAATCACACAAACCATAGTATATTCAAACACATGAAAAAAATATCTCCTATAGTTCTTAATTATAACAATGCAAAAGATACAATTGAGTGTGTTTCCTCATTACTACTTAGTAATACCACTCCCCATTCCATAATCATAATAGACAATAAATCAACAGATGCTTCTTGTGCGGAGATTACGGAATGGCTTGTAACCATATCTCACCCGGTGGATATCGAAGAACAAAAAACACCTTGGCTGCCTACTTCCGGCTCGCAGGTATGGGCCTTCACCCATCCATTGAATATACGCATTCTTCTTGTAGCCGCAAAATCCAACAAAGGATATGCTGCAGGCAACAATATCGGACTCTCTATATGCTTTAAAGAAGGAGCTGATGCGGCTTGGATTTTGAATAACGATACAATTGTAGCCCCAGATGCGCTACGCGCCATGTCCGACAAGTTATTTTCCCAGCCACATTACGGGTTATGTGGCTCCTGCGTACTCTATTACCACATTAAAGATAGAGTACAGTGCAGAAGTGGGGGTAAAACCAATTACTGGACAGGCCTTTCACGTCTTAACGGTAACGGACAAACCATACAGACTGCCCATGAAGCCTTGGAACAAGAGGTGGAAGACTCCATCAATTTTATTTATGGTGCCAGCGTAATGTTAACCCAATCTTTTTATGAAACCGTAGGGGAAATGGATGAAGATTTCTTCCTTTACTGTGAAGAACAAGACTGGGCCTGCCGGAATAAAAAACGATTTGGGTTAGCCTATGCATCTAACGCAATTGTATTTCACAAAGAAGGTGCTACAACAGGTTGGCCCGGCTCAAAAGGAAACCTGCGTAGCCTATGGCTCATAACAAGAAGTAGAGTGCTGCTTTTTCGCAAACATGCCCCATGGTCCTTGCCTGTACTTTTCTGTGGCATTGCCTACGCTGGTATACGCCTTTTGGCACGGCGTTTTTTTTCAGTCGTAATCCATTAGGGTAAGGAATTGCTTGCATGAAAATAATGATATTATCCCAAACCCCTCCTAGCCTGCAATGCACTGCGGGCATTACACTTGACGGTATATGCCAACAGTTGAAACCACACCTTGTTTGCAATGCCGTCCTATTAAACCCCAGGCAAGCATACCTGAAAAACAATACATCCATTGATATTCCTTATTTATTTTTACCTAAACCCATTGAAAGCGGTATTCCCATTCCCCCGCAGCTATCTTCCCTAGACAAGCCTCTTCGCCCCCTTCGGGATACAGCAAGTTGGCTCCTGTACCGTTACCAAATGCGTGCCTTCCCAAAACTCATTAAAAAAATTACGGCATTTGCTTCTCAACATAATATTGATAGCATTGTGGCCAACCTTGACACTCCAGGCCCGATATTAACGGCATTAGCTGTGGCGAAAAATCTTCAATTGCCACTTTATACCATGGTTTTTGACCCACCAGAATGGCACATGACTGCCTATAATATGGCTCCAGCCACCATACGCTATGTTAAAAAG
This sequence comes from Desulfovibrio cuneatus DSM 11391, assembly GCF_000430005.1. Taxonomy (GTDB): domain Bacteria; phylum Desulfobacterota; class Desulfovibrionia; order Desulfovibrionales; family Desulfovibrionaceae; genus Frigididesulfovibrio; species Frigididesulfovibrio cuneatus. The sequence goes on along the minus strand of NZ_AUCY01000015.1, from coordinate 16,607 downwards.
GTTTTTGACGAAACTGTTGCCAGCAGCACCTGCTGTGCAGTAATTGCGCAACCGATGGCAGATGAATACAAAAAGCTGTATGGCGTTGCCACGCAAGTGATCCAGCACTCCCTTCCTGAATCAATGGGGCAACCTTGCCAGAGCACTCTTTCTGACAAGGAACACCTGTATATAGGCATGGCTGGACAGCTATACGCCAGAGAAGCGTGGGAATCTTTGCTCGCCATGCTAGGAGCCAACAACTGGACCATTGCTGGGCGAAAGGTTATCATCCGTTATATGGGCCGTGGCCCCCTTTCCCCCAGCAATGAACCGCAACATATTGAATGGTTAGGCTGGCGCGACCAACGTGATGCGGTGCGCCTGCTGGCAGAGTGCGATGTGCTTTACTGCCCCTATCCTTTTAAACCTGAAGAAAAAGATGTTGCGCGCCTTAGCTTTCCTTCCAAAATAACGCTGTATCTGGCGGCAGCCCGCCCTATTCTCTTTCATGGTCCAGCATATTCCTCACCAGTAGAGTTCTTCATTCGCACCCAAAGTGGTTTTTCTGTTACGGAAGTAGCAGGAGAAGGTTTGCAAAAATCTTTGGAACGGCTTATAAATGAACCAGACTTGTATGCCTCCATGTGCCAAAATGCCTACACTGTATTTAGAAACGAATTCACCTCCAGCGCCATGCGCAAGAATATTCTTCGTTTCCTTGCTTTGGATGCAGAATAAGCAACCCGCTGCAACGGTGAGCACTTTTGTCTAACGCGAAAAAATTGCCGTTGATTAATACTCTTTCATCACTTTGCATTATGCCAAGCATACATAACCGCGTTCTCCACAAGCTATACCATGCCGCGAGGCAAGATGGCGTAGCCTATGCCACCAAGCACCTCTATAGTTACGGCGCAAAACTATACAAAAGCTATGCTCTTGCCCGCAAGGCCATTCCCCTTGAGAGTGTTTTTCCCTTCGCATCCCCTACAGGCTCTGCACAGGAAAAACTCGCCCTGTTTCAATCGCTTCATCCAACCATACTCATAGACCACATGTGCGGGGGCGGGGCCAATGCCTTTGCGCAGCAATGGATTAACAGACACATAGCAGAAGGTGGAGCTGTAGCGCGCTGGACCTACCTTTCGGGTTTGAACCTGTACCTGCTAGAACTGGAAAGTACTCAGTATAAGCTTTTTATCAAAGAACGTTCCTTTGAACGTATGGCCCAGTGCATTCAATGGCTTTCGCCTAGCAAACTATTGCTGAATGAGCTTGTAAGCTGGCCACAGATTGAAACCACCTTGTCATATTTACAGTCATTCCTCAGCACACCTTTGGAAGTATGGGTACATGACTATTTTTGCATATGTCCAAGCTATAGCTTAATGAATAGCAACAACAATTATTGTGGACTCCCTGGAACAATCGTCTGCAACCAGTGCCTGCCAGCAAACCGCAATGTCCCGGCGTATACGCCCGATAACATTACGGCATGGCGCAGACAATGGGAAGAATTTCTCCAAAAAGCAGCGGCTATTTATGTTCCAGACAAGAGTGTGCAAGATATCCTTGAACAGATTTACCCAACTCTGCATGCCAAGGCGCAAATAGTTCCCCATGCCCCCCTTGACCAGTGGGCACCTCTGCCCCCTCTCTCCCGCATAACACCACCAGTCATTGGTGTTATCGGGCATATTACCAGCCATAAGGGAGCTACCATTGTGCAAGAATTGGTTGCAATGCTTGAAAGCCGTTGCAGCGATGCACGGGTGGTGGTAATAGGCGAACTAGATTTGCCCATAACCTCTTCAAAGCTAACAGTGACCAAAGCTTACCGCCACGCCGACCTGCCAGAGATTATAGCAGCTCATGGCATTACTGTAGGGCTTGTGCCTTCCCTCTGCCCGGAAACATTTTCCTATACGGCCCTTGAAGTTACTCAGCTTGGGCTACCTTTGGTGTGCTTTAACCTGGGGGCACAAGCACAACGGGTCAAAGTTTACCCCCATGGTTTTATTGCCAAAACTATGGACGCCAACAGCTGCTTGCAGGCGTGCTTACTTGCACATAATCATGCTATGAGCCACTTACAATCTTCATAACCAATTACAAGGCACCTCATGAAAAAGATTCTTGTCATTGCAGGCACTCGCCCTGAAGCAATAAAAACGGTTGCTGTTGTTAGGGCACTTAGAGCCTTGCCCCAAACATTTGATGTGCGGTTATGCGCCTCAGGGCAACACCGCGAAATGCTGGCCCAGGCCTTTGCAGACTTTGGCATGACCCCGGATGTGGATTTGGACGTTATGACAGCAGGGCAAACACTTTCAAGCCTTTCTGCACGGTTGTTTGCAGCCCTGGATGCACTGTACGAAAAAGAAATACCTGATGCAGTACTGGTACAAGGCGACACCACCACTGTACAGGTTGCCGCCTTATGTGCCTTTTATCGACATATTCCTGTGGGACACATTGAAGCTGGGTTACGCAGCCATAACATGGCAGCCCCCTTTCCGGAAGAATTGAATAGGCGCGTTGCCGGGCTTGTGGCTTCCTGGCATTTTGCCCCCACGGAACTCTCCCGCCAGAACCTGCTTGCTGAACACGTACAAGACTCCCATATTCTGGTTACAGGTAACACGGTTATTGATGCCCTGCTTTGGATGCGTGACATGGTGCGCACAGAAACACCCGCCTTACCCATAGAAGTAGAAACGGCCATTAGCCAAGGACGCCGCATTATACTGGTTACAGGGCATCGCCGCGAAAGTTTTGGGGAAGGCTTCCGTAATATGTGCCAGGCACTTCTCACCCTTTCCCGTCGCTTTCCTGAAGATAGGCTTATTTACCCGATGCACCTAAACCCCAATGTGCGCAGTGTGGTGAATGAATTTTTGGCAGAAGCCCCAGGCATTATTTTGTGTGAACCACAAACATACAAGCCATTTATTCGCCTAATGGATAACAGCCATATCATTTTGACGGACTCCGGCGGTATTCAGGAGGAAGGCCCCTCGCTTGGCAAACCTGTGCTGGTAATGCGTGAAGTAACAGAGCGGCCCGAAGGGGTTGAAGCAGGGGTAAACATGCTTGTGGGAACAGACCCGGAAACCATAGTTGCAACAGCCTCCCGCTTGTTGACGGATGAAGCCGCCTACAAAAAAGTGGCTACCACCACCAACCCGTATGGCGACGGACACAGCGGTGAACGCATTGCCCGTTTTTTAGAAACTGCTCTGCACTAAAACCATGAAGCAAGCCTCCTCTCCCTTTGCCAATAATGGCCTTTTTGCCCCCAAATTGCACTATGGTGGGGCTTGCTATTGTTGTTCTTACTATATGCATGTGGCTGACTGTGGTCAGGCTGGGCCATGAACCCATATCTTTGGCTTGCACTCTTCAGCTTTGCCATTGGCATGCTCTTCTGGGCAAAAACGCTTCGTGCACTGCCCTTGGCTACAGCCTATTCATGGACAGCCCTCACCTATGTGTTGGTCCCTTTTTGCGGAGCCCTGTTATGGCAGGAACGCCTTGCCCTGCCCTACTTTATTGGGCTGGGGTGCATTATTGCAGGGGTGTTTATTACCACAAGACCTACAAGAACGAGCAAAAGTACGTGACTCTTTTTGAAACTTCCCTTTGCCTTGTTGCCGTGTGCAGCAGCACTGCCGGGCAATTGTGCTTTAAGCAGGCAACATGCTGCAAACAGGCAGGGTACGCCTTGTTTTTTTGGGGCTTGGGGGCAGGCTGCATGCTTGCCTCTGTGCTCATAAGTGTAAAAGTACTCCAAACAGTTGCCCTCTCCGCTCTTGTTCCTTTTGCTTCTATAGTATATATATCCACACCTATGACGGCACAAATAATATTTAAAGAAAAGTTGCCTCCAAATTTTTGGTTTGGCTCTTCCCTTATTGCGTTGGGAGTAAGCCTAACCATGCTGCATTAAAGCAGCTTTTACCTTTAGCAGCCACAACTGAAAGTTAACTATCACATTGCACAGGCAACGGAACCTCTACCCCCACCACACCATGACTAACTCACTGATACACCTTAATCTCGCTTGGGGACTGGCCAAGCGTGATTTTTCCGCACGGTTTCGCGGCTCCATACTTGGTGCCTTCTGGATGATTGTAAACCCCTTGTTTACACTGGCAATATACTATTATGTTTTCTCCCTAATATTCAAGGCCCGCTGGCAGGTTCTGTTACCTTCTGGTGAGGATGCTGAGGCTCCTTCTGCCCTTGTTCTTTTTATGGGGCTTATTTGCTTCAATTTTTTTTCGGAATGCTTCAACCGTGCGCCTGGCTTAATTCGAGAAAACCCGAGTTACGTTAAAAAAATCGTATTTCCCCTTGAAATTATGCCACTTGTTTCTATAACCAGCGCGCTTTTCACAGCAACAATCAACATTTGCCTGCTGTTTCTTTTTTATGTTTTTTCCGTAGGGCTACCAAGCTGGCAAGCCTTGCTGCTGCCCTTAACGTTTTTGCCACTTGTTATTGGGTGCCTAGGGCTTGTGTACTGCCTTTCTGCGCTAGGGATATACTTACCCGACTTGAAAAGTCTTGTAGGGCCAATTTCCATGTCTTTCATGTTTTTAACGCCTATCATGTACCCCGTGAGTATTGTTCCAGATAAAATTCGCAATTATGTCTTACTTAACCCCCTAACTCATATTGTTGAACAAACACGGGCTGTTTTTTTTGCACAAACACTTCCCATGTGGACACATTGGTTGGTGCTCATGGGTGGCAGCGTGCTCTTTCTGGCTCTTTCTTTTTGGATGTTTCGTAAGTTACGCAAGGGGTTTGCTGATGTGTTGTAATGATGTGATTATTTCGGCACAGAATTTGGGCAAAAGCTACCAATTATATGACAAGCCCCACCACCGCCTTCTCCAAACCTTGCTCCGCGGAAAAAAACAGTTTTTCCGAGAGTTTTGGGCACTGCAAGGTGTTTCCTTTGAATTGCACAAAGGGGAATCTTTAGGCATTTTAGGGCGCAACGGGGCCGGGAAATCTACCTTGCTGCAGCTCCTTTCCGGTGTACTTGCACCAACCACAGGCAGCTTGCAGGTAAACGGAAGAGTTGCCGCCCTATTAGAGCTTGGAAGCGGCTTTAACCCTGAATTTACCGGACGGGAAAATGCGTACTTAAACGGTTCCATTCTTGGCCTGACCGAGGCGGAAATGGACGCCGCCATGCCTGAAATAGAGCGCTTTGCAGGCGTTGGCGATTTTTTCGACCAGCCAGTAAAGCTATATTCCAGCGGTATGATGGTGCGTGTGGCATTTGCCGTGCAAGTGCAGCTTAATCCTGATATTCTTATTGTAGATGAAGCCCTGGCTGTGGGAGACGTTCTTTTTCAAAAAAAATGTTACCAACGCATCAATGAACTTCTGGCTTCTGGAACAAGTCTTATTCTTGTTTCTCATGATGTTGAAAGTGTTCGGCTTTTTGCCCAGCAAGCTTTGTTGATAGATACAGGCAAAATGCTGTACTATGGTCAAGCAAATGATGCTATTCTGGCTTATCAGGCACTTTTAAGTGGGCTTGAGCAACAAATTGTAAGTAATGCGACTCCTACCAACATTGTGCAAAAATGCTTTTCCAACGGCAAACTCGAAATTGAAAACGTGTCTGTCGCAAAATCATCCGGTGAGGTAACATCTGTTTTTTATTCAAACGACAATTTTTTATTTACTATTAGAATACGCGCCACTGAAGACTTAGATAATCTATTCGTTGCCATTAGAATAATTAATAAACAAGGGATTAAAATTTATTCTTGGGGAACATTCAGTCAAGATGTCGCCCGTAGACATGTGAATTCAGAAGCAGAGCTCTTTTATAATTATAAATTGAAAAAAGATCATGCGCTAAATCTTATTTTTTCTGCCCCCTGCACACTTGGGCCCGATTTTTATGAACTTCAAGTGGCAACATCTTTAGTCGATCCTTTAACTCAAGACGCGCACCAGTTATCTTGGACAAATGAAGCAGCTTTTTTTGAAGTGAGACCCCTCCCCAACTACCCATTTGGAGGAGTATGCGATATGCGTATGACCGTGTCATGGCAAGAAACTCAATTGCAAAACACTGCTAAGGACTAATGGGCATGAATTTCTCTAATTTTTTCAGATCATTGTTTCAGAAATTGCCAAATAACTCTCTCCAGAATGTATGGATGGAGCAAGGGCAAAAAATTGAACTTGAATATCATATTACAAGCGAATGGCGTCGTAGTGGGGACTTTATGCCTCAAACAATGGAACTTTTTGAGGCTTTTGGCTTCAAAAAGGATGATTACAATGGAAAGACAATACTAGACCTTGGAGCGGGTAGCCAGCTAAGAACAAAGTATTTTACCGGTGCTAAAATTATTGCCCTGGAACCACTGGCCGATAAATATATAGAGGAAGTTGCATTATGCGACCTGCACCTAGCTTCTCAAGTTTTTTCTGTGCCTGCTGAAAAAACAATTGATACCATTAAAAATTCTTCAGATTTTTGTATCAGCATAAATGTTCTTGATCATTGCTATAATTTTAAAGCTATCATCGAAAATATTTACACATACCTCAAAAAAGATGGAACTGCTTTTCTTTCATTTGACTCACATGCAGGCATAACAGATCCAGCTCACCCATTATCTTTAACCCAAGAAGAATGCACACAAATATTCATAGACACCGGATTTTTTATAAAAAGAGTGACAAAAGGCTTTCCCGAGTCTTTTGCCAAGTTAATAAGCGCTCACTCATATGGGCATGGTGAGTATTGCTTAAACTTTTGGCTGTCAAAGCCATAAACATGGCCCTATTTCGAATGCAGCCAAGTGTCATTGCTCACAGGCATTGCAACAACTCAAATAGCCCGATATACATCAACTAATCCAAATAGATATTGCAAGAAATATCGGGGACAATGAATTTCGCAGACAATTTGAGTATTCCCATATCAACTTGCAAACTCCATTTGTTGTGCCGCAAACTCATTCAGGCACAGGCCCCGTATCCTAACTCATCCGCTTCAAGCGGGTGCATCTTTGTATCCTAACAATAACAGGAGAAAACACCGTGTTCCACAAACTAACCTATTTATTTACTTGTGATAACAGGAACAGAGGAATTCTACGTCTCAACTTTGATGAAGCTGCATTACTTTGGCAGGCCGTCCGAGACACAAGTGGTGATATACTGGAGGTAGGCAGGCGACATGGAGGAAGTACAATACTACTCCTAGAGGCCGCTCAAGAATCACGCAAGGTAATTAGCATAGACCTCGCTCCTGCTCACGCAAAGGAAGCAAACGACTTTTTTGCACAAGAAAAAATCGTTCCCCGGCTTTCCTTAGTGGAGGGGGATTCAAGGCAATTTTGTTCCCCACCTGTAGGCTTACTTTTTATTGACGGGGACCATTCTTTTGAGGGCTGTGCTGCCGACGTTGTGGCGCATTGGGGTCAATTGCAACGCATTTCACCAGATACCCCCTTACTTGCAGTTTTTCATGATGCCGTTCCTAATGAAGGAGCAGCGTTTCTCAATCAAATTAACCATTGCCCCGGCGTTGCCGAAGTTTGCAAACGACTTGTCGATTTTGGCTGTGCACGTGTAGTTAACGCCTCAGGAAGTATGTTAGTATTAGAAAAAACTGCAGAAATCCCCCTTAATATCTTCACAGAAACTTTTACAGAATAATCAAGCCATGCTTCCCATCACGTACAGGCGTAATTTTGCCAATCTATATACCTCAGTACAGGAAACGAAGTTGAAATATCTTCAGTTTAAGTTATCATCGGCATAGCTGCTGCTTGCTTTAAACCTAAAACACAACAATTTTGCTTATTGCATGTGCGAGTCCAGAGGATCATCAAGCACCCCATGCAATTGCCTAAATTGAGGAATAGCCAATGCCATTTATCAAAAAACTTGTTAATGACACCCTGAAATGTTGTGCCGTTGGTGAAACTATCTATTATGGTGGTTTTCCCCAAAAGGCGCTTAATGCATTTTATTCACAAGGCGTAAATATACACGCAATAGTCACCTCCCTTGAGGAACAAGCAAGTTGTCAGCAATTTTTTCCTCATGCGGTACTTGAGATAGATAATATTGAACAATCACTTGCCAACAATACGCAACAACAAGCGGACACACTTGTGGTAGATACAATACTCGACAAACTTTCTTTGGAACAACTGTCGAGTACCCTTGCTACACTTTGTCAATTAACAAAACGATACGCCGTTTTCAATGTTTCTACCTTGGAGCAAGATGACATACTGCGGAATCGCGAATGGTGGGTTGAACAATGCATTACCGCGGGTTTCCGGCGGCACCCACGCTACATGCAAGTATGCTCATATGAGGAATTAAATTATGAAAGTGAGCGCTGCACAATAATACTTGAAAAAATACCTGATGAAGTGCGAGCAAATCATCCACTGGAAAAACTGAAACAAGAACGCGACCTGCACATGGACATGCTACGTGAAGCAGGCCGCCGAAGCGATGCCCATGTGGTTCGATACCACATGGCTGCCATACACATTAGCCCTGGAGATACTGTTTTAGACTGTGCTTGCGGCCTTGGGTATGGCCCTCATGTTCTGTATAACAACAGTCCCGCGAAACAAATTATTGGGGTAGATCTTTCCCCTTCATCTATCCAGTATGCTAGCGACAATTATGGAAACAATGGCACCATAACTTTTGTACAGGGCGACGCACAAAATTTAGCTTTTTTACCTGACAATAGCGTCGATTTTATTACTAGTTTTGAAACAATTGAACACTTGCCTAATCCTGAGGCTTATCTCAAAGAACTTGCCCGTGTTCTGCGTCCCTCAGGGCGCATTATGCTGAGTGCTCCAAATGAATGGCCTATTGAAGAGGATGCAAAGCCACCCTATCACTGCCAAGTCTACACTTGGCAGAGATTTAAGCAAGAAATTGCAGAACACTTCCTGTTAGATAGAGGATTCGTCCAAACCGCAGGGGGAGGTGGGCTGCTTACAAACAACCCTCGCCTCTGGAAAGAAGTGTCAGTAGACTCCCCTTTAACCGATGATGCTGAATGGATTGCTCTTTTTGCCATGAAAAGCCCGATGCTGGGTCGCTCTGTACCCTTTGTGGAGACTGTGCACACCAACCAGCCTATATCCCCTGACTACCATGCAACAAACTATGCAGGGAGCTACATTAACCCTTGGCTAGCCAAGGGAATGACCACTTGGCCCATGTCCAACCCGGAGCAAAGAATTACACTTTCAGAACAAGTAATTAAGGAATATCCTCCTCAGTCTGCCGACTATGGGGCAGCTCTCTGCGTTACAGCATACAGACTTTTAGAAAAAGAAGTGCCCACAACAGAAGTTGAAGCATTGCTATCTGCCATTGCAGTTTACCAAGCGGAAGCAGACTCCTTGCCCCACTGTGTGCGCTGGAAAATTTCTTTACAATATGTGCAAGCTTTCCTCTTTCAAAAAATAGGAAATCTTAAGCAAGCAGAAGCATCATTTGAGGCATGCGCCCACATGAACCCGCTCGAATTTAGTAGCATGTCTGCCACAAAAGTTATCGATGCCTGCTATCATGCAGCAGTGCTGGCACTGAACCGGGGAGATACCCCCACGGCGAAACTGCGCTTGCAGCACTCAATTACAATAGGCAAACAAGTCGTTTCAGCTTCTTGGTTCAATGTTATTGGCGATGAAAAGGCACCTGTTCTTTTTGGCCTACATGACCTTACACAAACTATGGATTATCTAGTGCGCTCTGGTTATGCTTTATATCTTTTAGAGAGCTGGACCGCTCGCCCTGGCCAAGTATTACATTTCTCTAAAGGACTGTTTGAAAGGATTATCGACAATGCTCGTAGCCAAGAAAATGCCTGGAAAAATGGGTACTTCCGCATCCATAATGAGCTTTCGCTACGTGACAACATAATTACTGACCTTCAGTCACAAGTTTCTGTTTGCCAGAGCGAGAATGCGGCCCTTCAGTCACAAGTTTCTGTTTGCCAGAGCGAGAATGCGGCCCTTCAGTCACAAGTTTCTGCTTGCTACGCCGTTATTGAAGGCTATCAAAACTCAAAAAGCTGGAAAATTACAGCCCCTTTGCGGGCTTTTGTTCAATTTTTTACCCATAAAGGCAAGTAAATTAGCATGAACAACGTATCTTCTGCTCCTGTTGTGGGCATCGTTATTGTTTCCTATAACTCTGCTGATGCGGTCATGCTTACACTTAGCAGCATTGTTGCTGCTCAAACAGAAATAAAATTTCATGTTGCACTTATAGACAATGCCTCTTCAGGCCATGAGCGCAATGCAATAAAAACGGCCTTTGATCATTTTGCCAATAATAATCCCGAGTGGTCTTATTTTCAACAAGAAACAAATTTGGGGTTTTCCGGGGGCAATAACATTGGCATTTCATTTTTCCTTGAGAATCCAAGTGTTACTCACATATGCTTATTAAATGCTGATACAATTGTTACTGACCAATGGCTAGACAGACTTATTGCAAAAAATTGTCATGCCATAAGTCCTGTAACAAATAAATCAGACAGTGAACAATGCATTCCGACTAACTACACATTTGAATTGAATGAAGCCTTGGATGCAGGAAAAAACATCAAACAGCATGTTTTTACATCAATTTCGGAATTTTCTCAAAAGCGCTATAGCCTATTTGCTAATGAGGTAGCCAAAGCAGAACCAACATTCTTCTGTGTCCTCTTTACCAAAGAACTCGTACAAAAAGTTGGCTTGCTTGATACTGCTTTTTATCCAGGCGGATATGAAGATGACGACTACTGCCTACGGGCTAAATCTTGCGGATATGAACTTTATATAGCACGGGACGTTTTCATTCACCATTGGGGATCTGCCTCGTTTGCAAAGCTTGATTATAACTATTTCCAGGAATACGCTCAAAAAAACAGACAATACCTTGAGGAAAAACATTCTATTACATGGGAAATTCGACCCCACAAAGCAGTTTCTTCTTTTCGGCTTGATGTTATTTCTTTGTTAAAACGCCATAAAAATTCTACTGAAGATCGCTTATTTGAAAAAATTTTCAGAGAGCAACTAACACCTCTCATTCTTCACTTTTCATCTGAATATGAAAAGTTAATCGCCGATATTCGCTTAAATCCTTCAATTCCAGCCGCCTTGGAACCAATGTGTTTCCTTACCAGCACAAGCTCTTCACTTGATGAAAAATGGACACTTCTATTACAAAAAATTGATACTTACTTCGCCAGTGGTACGCGCTCTAATGAGCAAATTTTACAGCTTGAACAAGATTTTCAATCAATTGAAGACTTAGTTTTGCGCACAGTTAAAGCAAACCATTTGATAAACGCATGGACTTTGAAACATTCCTGCAAGCAACCCCACAAAAAACAAGGAAAAATTTCAACCATACTAATGCGAATACGCAAAGGAATTAAATGCTTATTTAAAGCAAGAGGGGTAATTTTTTTGGGTGGTTATATGTACCCAGAAAGAGAAAAAGACGGCTATTTTCAAAGAATAAATGCAATAGACGGTCTTTTTACCAATTATTTGCGCATTTATGTCGATTTCCATGCAAGGCCAAACTCTCCAGTCAGTTGGGTGTCACGACCAAATGCAGACACCATTATTTTTACTTATACTGGAACAAAACTGCATAAAATAGCTATTCACATATGCATTGGCATTTTCGCCTTACGCTTTCGAAAATTATATTTTCATAGTGTTCTCGCTATGTTAAATGGATACTTTCCATGGTTATTATACCTGCCCGGCATAAAAGGCATTATAGATGTCCATGGTGTTGTTCCTGAAGAATTCCGATACCACAACGACTTTTATAGTGCGCTTAGAACTGAAGAAAAAGAACGTTTTGCCATGCATCACGCAAAGCTTGTCGTGGTAGTTTCTGAAGCCATGGCAAAATACTTACAACAAAAATACGGGGCCTGCGTAAAGGGAGACATCATCGTACTGCCTATTTTCCCTTCGCTCCCTAGCAGCCTGGATGATAAAACGATAGACAATGAAAAACCAATAGCAATCTATGCAGGTGGTTTGCACAAATGGCAATTGGCACCTGAAATGGCTAAAGCTATATTACTACAGCCTACATTGTGCAACTACAAAATTTTCACACCACAACCAGAAGGATTTAAGAAATTATTCACTCAACCACTGCCTGATTGTTGTGAAATTGAAATTAGCAGCAAGCCACATACAGAACTTATATCAGAATACGCTCGCAGTCACTTTGGCTTTATCTTGCGGGAAGACATTGTTGTAAACCATGTTGCTTGCCCCACAAAGTTAGTAGAATATATCGGAATGGGTATTGTGCCTATCATTAAAAGCCCCTTCATTGGGGATTTTAATGATAAAGGCCTACAATATGTTGCATTAGAAGATTTTGAAAATGGGAAACTCCCAGATAATAAAACTTGGCAACATATGGTAAAGAAGAATCTGGCCATTTACAATGAAATGACCGTTCAGCGCATCGCTGCCATAGATCAGCTACGCTTACGCCTTGAAATACCTGCTGCGATTACTCAAGCTAGCACAACTGTTGCACAGCCTACTATAAAAAGCCCAGAGAGTGAGATGAAAGAATCACCACTTCTCTCCGGAATTTCAAAAATTTCCGAGCACACACCTACAGTAGCTTCCTCTCCTCAGTCAGCTTTTGTCTATTCTCTTCCCCCTTGCGATATTATCATGCAACTAGATAATATGCTTACAGGTGGCTTGGAAACGGTAGTCATTGACCTTGCCATTAGCTTACAAAAGCAAGGATATACGGTTGCTCTACTTGTATTTGGCAATACCGGAGCAGATGCTGAAAAAGCACAGGCTATGGGCCTTACCGTATGCAACATGCCTTATGGTGAACAATCCCTTCGCCTACAACTAGCGGCGGCAAAGCCCAAAGTGGTATTTGCCCACTACTCTTTTCAGGGTAGCCACATTTGTGCAGAACTGAGCATTCCTTTTTACCAGGTGGTACACAATGTGTACACATGGCTGGACGAAGAAGGAAAAACTATGTTGCAAAATACAATAGAGAATACGGCACAATTCATAGCCGTTTCCCCTGTAGTGCGTGAATTCACAGTACATGAGCTAGGCGTGCCGGAAAATAAGTGCATAACCATAGCTAATGGCATTGAAATACAAAAATTTACTCCATTGCCACCAGAACAACGAGCTGTCAAACGAAGCGCAATGGGCTATTCGGCGGACGAGTATATTTTCATCTCTGTAGCTTCAATTAACAGAATCAAACGACAGCTCACCCTTGTAAAAAGCTTTCACCTTGCTACCCTTGCTGGGGTCAAAGCTAAACTTTTAATTATTGGCCATGCATATGACACAGGCTATTTACAGGAACTATTACAATATATTGAACAAAATAAGTTGCAAGACATAGTTCAATACATAGGCCACACCCGCACGCCAGAGGAATACTATGCCATTGCAGACGCCCAACTTCATGGTGCGGCAATCGAAGGTGGGCAACTTACTTTCCTGGAGGCCTTAACGGCCAACCTTTCTGTGGTCACATCCAATGTAGGGTTTGCTCCTCTCTTTACAGGGCACCATGGTATTTATGTTGTGGAACGCAACTTTCCGTACAAACATGAATCCTTCAACAACCAACACCTCCTCAATGGTGGCCCCCAGCTTATTGCCGACTTGGCTGCATCAATAATGCAAGCCTATACAAAACGGGTACGACCGAATTTACCTCAAGAAATAACGTCATTGTTTGACCGCCAAAAAACCTATGCCGCTTATGCCAACCTTGTCCGCAGCACACTTGCAAAAGAGCAAGAATTACCCCCTGTGTTAGGCTGGTGCGATTTAATAGAAAATAAAAGCGTTACAAGCGCAAAGGAACATGTTTCCACCTGCAATGACAATCCGTATCAAGCCTTGCTCTATCTTGCGGCTCAACGGAGTGAGCAATTTGCGGAGCGAGAAAAGCAAATTTCGGAACAAGATGGCAGGTGCTCCCACCTCGCAGCAACTCTAAATGGAGTGTACAACTCAAAAAGTTGGCGCATCACGGCTCCTTTGCGACTAATAAAGCAGAGATTAAGCGAGATTAAATAACATGAAATTCCTGCACAAAAGTAAAAAATTTCTTTCTTTAGTAAGGCAACATGGGCCAATTTTTGCAATTCAGAGGCTCTTTCGCTATGTTAAAGATAATTATATTCAATCTGACATGCCGAGCCTCTCTGCTCACACACGCTATGTGCTCGATGCAGAAAAACACATTAAGCATGCAATACAAAATTTAGAAACAAGTAGCGCCGTACAGCGCATACGGGAGTTCGTCACAGATAACTGTGCAAATAGTAACCCTATTGTTATTTACCCTCTTTCCTACCCCCTTGAATTACGGCAACGCCCGGACCATATTTTTCGTGCGTTGCGCGAAAAGGGATATACTGTTGTTATTATTACAGAACATGACAAGGGAAAACCCTTCATCAAAAATCTTGAACCAAATTTAATTCTTACCAATCTGTACTTTGAATCAATTGCTTATTTTCAAAAAACAACGTCAATTTTCTATATTACATTCCCACTTTACAGATATATACACAAATTTTTGCGTAATGCTGTAGTTGTGTATGATATTCTTGATGATTTAGCTGTTTTTGATGGACAATCTCTTGATTTAGTGTCTGAACACAACAAAATGAAAGAAGAAGCAGATATTTTACTTTTTTCTTCAAAAATGTTGCTTGAAAAAAACGGCTATACAGCTTCTGAAAATGCCTTTTTGGTAACCAATGGAGTATGGGCTAAAGACTTTGTCTGCACCAGTAATGACAAAATAGCCGCACTTCCCATTACAGATACATCAAGAAAGCTCATTGGCTACCATGGTGTTGTCAGCGACCTGCTTGACTGGGAACTGCTTGACACCATAAGCAATAGCCCTACAGTGAACCTTTTGTTTATTGGTCCTGTTGCCGAATTTGCCAATGGCTTTAACGACCAGATACGCAAAAATGTTATAGCCAAGCCCAACGTGTATCACATCCCTTTTGTGGACTATTTTGAACTCAAGTACTACTTGGCACAACTTGATGCAGCCATTATTCCTTTCCTAATTAACGAAAAAACAGACCCCGTTTCGCCTCTCAAACTTTTTGAGTATATGGCATTGGGGCTTCCCGTGTTTGCAACGCCAACCAAGACATTAAGCGAATATTCCAAAGATATTATGGTGTATGACCGCACGACAATGGTTTCGGCAATTCAAACATGGGCCACAGCCCCGGCAAGCATAAACAAAAAAGACTATACAAAAATTTTGCAAACTGTTGACTGGGCAAGCCAAATGCTACCCGTCATTGCTCACTGCAATACATTATCCACCCTGAAAAAAAACCGAAAAAAAACGGTTGATTTTATCAATATCAATTTTTTTGATTGGGAAGGAGAAACTGTTTATAGAGGTGGCGCGGAACGATATATTTACGACCTTGCTTGCATCTGCCTGAAAAACAACTGGCAACCAAGAATTCTGCAAAATGCCCATACCCCCTTTTCAAGAACCTTCAAGGGCATCCCCGTGATAGGAGTTCCAATTGGTAAAACAGTTGATTTTGCAAAATTTTCAAAAAACATCCAAGAAGAATGCTCCACTGCCGACCTAGTTGTCGCCTCCCCCCTTGAAATGGCGGTTGCCAGTACACATCCCTGCGTCATTGGCATTAACCATGGTATCCACTGGGACCATGCCTATGCTCCCTCTCGGCACGAAAGAACAATCGTCTCTGCCTTAAAAAACTCCACTAGATGCATTTGTGTTGATACCAATTTCATCAACTGGGTGCGTACACAAAACGTATCACTTGCTTCCAAGTTACAGTACATTCCCAATTACTATGACGCCGATCAATTTCATCCCTTGGAAAAAGATTTTACGGGAACAATTCGTATTCTCTACCCTCGCCGCCTGTATGGGGCGAGAGGAGTTTTTATTGCCCTTGAAGCCTTCGAAGCCCTTTTGCATACCCACTCTGACATAATTTTGCACCTTGTAGGTCAGACCGATGAAAATGATACCAAAATTATACAAGCCATAATAGACAAGCACCCAGGGAAAATTATCTGGGATGAATTTGACATGGAAGATATGCATAAGGCTTACGAAACAAGCCACATTGCCCTTGTCCCCACAATACAATCAGAAGGGACTTCTCTTTCTTGCATTGAAGCAATGGCTACCAATAATGCCATTATTGCTACCAATGTAGGCGGGCTGCCAAACCTCATCATCAACGACTTCAACGGCCTTCTCATTGCCCCCACAACCGAAGAGCTCATATTTGCCATTAAGAGTTTGCTACAAGACAGAGAAAAAATGCAGCAGCTAGCCTCTAACGCCCTACAAGTTGCTCCAGCCTTTGAAAAAAAGAAGTGGGAAAAGCAATGGGAGGCACTTTTCAAAAAACACTTGCAGCCAAATGACTGAAAATGATAACGTACGGTATTTTTCGCACATTCTAAAAATGACGTAGCCCGCCAAGTCGGTTAGTTTTGGTCATCGCCAAACAACCAGCTAACCAACAA
>NZ_AUCY01000014.1 GCF_000430005.1 Desulfovibrio cuneatus DSM 11391 | reverse complement strand
CGATACATGAATATGAAACAAGAGATTTCGGTATAAGCCACCAAAGCTAACCCACATGGCTGCTACAAAATGTGCGAAAAATTCTGGACACTACCCATTATGGACGATATAATTGCGAGGGCAAGAATAATTGCAAAACGGAAGGGAGAGAAATTAGAGGTAGAATAGCGCAAGGCAATTACACCCAGTCCCATAGTGTTTCATTTTCACTCCGCATGTAACAAGCCATAATCTAAATGGCTTGTTACACGCGGGATAGGTTACAATCCAATGTTAAGGATGGTATATAAAACAATCATAGATTCAGCATAGGTTAAAAACAAGACATACCAAAGAACACTTAAAAAAAATGTGTTTAGCAAAATATACAATATGCTTAAGTGGTTACTATGCAAAAAAAAGTAAGAAGACAAAAAAGCAAAAGCCAGTGCAATAATGTCATAATAGGGATACTCTGTAGAAAGAGAATTTTCAGATAGAGATTTTGAAAAATCGATTATAGGATCAGGAACGTTGAGGCACAACAAAAAAAACACAACTACCATCAAAACAAAACGCCGCACAGAAACTAGCTTGAAAAAACCAGAATAAAAAAAATAGATCAGCAAAAGTACGCTAATGGCAAGGCGAACAAGAAATTCAGTGAGCATTAAAGGCTCCTTGCTGGAAATTGTATATATAATAATACATGAAACCTTTTACGCTGGCAATGGTTGTGTTGCAGTCTTTTTTCCTGCAATCCTATGAACTCGGCGTCTTCGCCGCACCTTACAGATAATTCTCCGTGTTCCCCCCACCCCACGCGCGCTTTGCTGCGCTCGCCCACTCATGCGGAGTACTGTCGTTTCTTTTCCACTTCCCTACTGGGCATCACTTACCTTTTGTGGCACAGGCTTTTATTCCAGCAAGTAACCGATAAGCGCCCCTTTCTCATGCCCTGCACGATGGTTTCCCCGCGCGAATATATTTGTGCAGCGGACGAGTCTTCGAGTGAGCGGAACAAATCTACCTGAGCGCGGGCCGTAGCCTAGCTGGGTCACGGGGTGCAACCCCGTGGGTGTGGGGTTGTCAGGGGGCCGCACAAGGGCCCCCTGACCCAAGCGGAGCGGCAAACAAAACAAGAAACAACAGTCTGGGGCGGCGGCACGCCGCACGATCCCATGCCATTCCGCTCTTACACACGCTGATGCGGCGCTTGCACCACACAACCCAAGGGCTACAGACACCCTGCTCCTGCACATCGAGGCCGACCAAGTGGGCAGCGTGCGCACCCTGAGCACCGAAGACGGACGCATGGTGAAGGAAATAGAGTACGACAGCTTTGGCAATGTCCTCCACGATTCCTTCCAGCAACTGTCGTTCCCCCTCGGTTTTGCGGGCGGCCTTGTGGATGAACACACAGGCTTTATCAGGTTCGGTTACCGCGACTATGACCCGCAAACCGGACGCTTCACCGCCCAAGACCCGGCCCGCGACCTGCGTGGCGATGCGGATTTGTACGACTACTGCGTGGATGACCCTGTGAGTTGCATTGACCCGCAGGGGTTGCGTTTTACAGAGGCCGAGGCAAGCTCTGGCGGCGCTTCACATAAAGGAATCTCGCACCCCTTTGGTGCCCCACATGGGCAGAGTGCTGGCAATGGCGTTGACCAAAATGATGAAGATAAGAGTGCATCTAATACACTTTCCCCAGCGGGAAATGAACAACGCATTGGGGACAAAGTAAAAGAAGTAGAAAAAATTAAAGTAGAGAGCAAGTGGAAGGAATACTATGTAATTGGAAAACGGCCTTTGAAGGGCTGGGGGGGAGAAACAGGGTACGGTAAAGGAGAAAACAAACTACAGCATCGCCAGTTCATTAAAAATAATGGATATAACTTTGGTTTGTCTGGAGAGAATGGGGGTGTTGTTCCCTTTCAGGACAATGAAGATCAACTTAAGAAATATGAATACTTTGATGGAAATAAGTACAAGGCAGAGTTTATTGATGCAGCGAGGGCGGAACTTGAACAAGAGTGGCAGGAAGAATTTGGGAGCAGCAAACAGCATAACCAGGAAAGAATTACGCCCGCAAGAACAGGTGCAATATTCCATGGTATGGATGAAGGCCTTCAACGTGAAACAAGGTACCGCTTAATTAATTATAACTGCCAAAACTATGTTGACGATGTAGTTGCAAGGGCACGAAAGATTGCGGAACGAAAAGGAGAAAAACTAGAAGTTGAATAAAGTAGGGCATTGTTCCTAGCTTGTAGTGCTTTGTTTCCATTCCACAAGCAAGTTTGCTTCCAACTTGCTTGTGGAATGGATTATAGACCAATACCAAGAGCCGTGTACAATAAAATTGAGCCCCAGAAAATTGTTAAGAACAAGACGTACCATATAACAAACAAATAAAATGTGCATAGCAAAAAGACGTAATTATCCTTTGTTTTTTTATAAATAAATAACCGAGGGATAAAAATAGCTAAAATTAAGGCAACGAAATCATACGAAGGGTATTCTGTGCCAATAAATGAAAGATATTCTTTATCAAATGCGATAAGGGGAACGGTCAGAAATGATATAGCGCCATAGATTAGCGTATAAAACACAACTGTCATCAGAATAAAACGTCGTCCAGAAACCTGCTTGAAAAAGCCGGAATAGAAAAAATAAACCAGCAAAAGCACGCTTATGGCAAGACGAACAAGAAATTCAACCAGCATGGAAGGCTCCTATTTGAAATGGGTATAAGATGTAATACTACATGAAGTGTATTCTGTATTCCTACCAATCGGGGGGCGGCACTTCTTTCCAGTCGCCTTTCTTATATTTTTCCAAGCTGGGCTTACCACTTCAAACTCAGGAACTCCTGGTTCTATTCCTTTGTAGACAATATCACCTTGCAAGCGGTAGGGGCCGAGTCTCCCATCACCATTATAACCTGGTGCATTGGGGCAAAACATTCTTGAAAAGGGACCCGCCGAACCAAAGCCCATTTTACCATACAATACATTCCGTTGTTTTTTAGTATCTATAAAATACATCTGAAACATGGGCTCCTCTACGCATTCCACCGTGCCTTCTAAAGTTTGATAGGGCAAAACTCGCGTGTTACGGGGAATTCCAGGCCGGGTGTCAAGGCGAATAGCGCTGGGCCTTAGCCAGTCGATGCGAGGAACACCATTTTTTTCTTCTACCAGTATTTTTTCAGGCGTAATGATGAATTGCCTACCAAGGTTTTGCTCTCGTGCATTGGCGTCATAGGGGTCGAAGGTTGAAGAATATATTCCTATCTCCCCGCATAAATCCTTATTTTCCCCATCATCACATAAGAGAATAGTAAAATTATTGCCATCAGGTTCTGAAAAAACACAAGTGGCACTCCCTTGACCATAGTAACACGAAACAAACTCCGCCACGATATCACCCGGTGCCGGGGACACAGGGGCAGCACTTGCAGCAGCCAGCGCAGGGCTACCTGGAAGCAGTATACAAAAAAAGGTGAACAGGCAGAACAACATACGGCGCATATGGCCCCCGGATAGTTGGCGGTGCAGGGCAACGAGTAAATATACACATGACTATATATGAAGGCCAGGGCAGTAGCAATGGGTAAAGAATTGGGCTATCGCGGCGCTTCGCCGCACCTTACAGGTAATTCTCCGCGTTTCCCCTACCCCACGTGCGCTTTGCTGCGCCCGCCTACTCACACGAAGTGCGGTGTTTTTTCCCCGCTTCCCTAATCTATGGCAGTTACCTTTTGTGGCACAGCGCATTATTCCAGCAAGCAACCGATAAGCGCCCATTACTCATGCCCTGCACGGTGTGCTCCCTGCGCGAATATATTTGTGTAGCGTACGAGTCTTCGAGTGAGCGGAACAAATCTACTGAGCGCAGGCCGGGAGCTAAACGGGGTCTTGGGGCAGAGCCCCAAGGGTGTGGGGTTGTTAGGGGGCCGCACAAGGGCCCCCTGACCCAAGCGGAGCGGCAAACAAAACAAGAAAAGAGGAATGGTGTGGCGCTTGCGCCGCAAGAAATTAGCCTAACTCCCTAAGAATACTGGATCCCCGCCTGCGCGGGGATGACAGTGCTTAGGCCATGGCGGAGGCACGCCGCATAAAACTACGCGCTATCACATTGAAAATACTGGATCCCCGCTTGCGCGGGGATGACGGTGCTATTACACCTCCCGCCCCCCTACTTGCTTTATCACTTCAAAAGCACTATTTTCCATGTAGCAAGAAGGAGAAACCCTATGCTTCCACTACAGAGTATAAGCACTCAGGTCAGCCCGGATATTCGCGCACGGCTGGAACAAATAGCCCATGAAAAAAACTGCTCCAGTTCTGATATTCTCAAAGACCTTATTGAAGACTATGTGAGTTACAGAACCCATTTAGAAGCAAAAGTGAACCAGGGGCTTGAAGACCTGAAAGCAGGGCGCACAGTTCCCCATGAAGAAGTAAAAGAAATGGTTCGGGGCATGGGCTTTCATGTTGATTAAATGGGCGTTAAGGGCACAGGAAGACCTCAGAAGCATTCTTCAATACTTCATCGACGAGCAAGACGAAGAAACAGGTCAAAAACTTGTAACGAGTCTTTTTAGCGCAACAGCAAGACTTGAAAATTTTCCCCTCTCAGGAAAGCCAAGTGAAATCAAAGAAACACGTGAGCTTGTTTTACCTAAGCTCTCGTACATTTTGGTTTACAAAGTAAATTCTGCTACAGTTGAGATTATAAGCGTACTCCATACTTCCAAGCTGAAAGACTAATGAACTCTATCACGGCGGCCCGCCGCACAAAATTACATATTACCACTTATTAAAAAAACCGTCACATGGGGTCTACCCCACAATAGACTGGTGTTGCAACAACGCATGCAACGCCTCTTCTTCCGTGCCCACAGGCTGGGCGGCAAGCCCCCCTTGCGTGTGCTGCTCCGCATGGGCTCCCCCCGTAAGGGGGGCCTCACCCGCAGGCTGTTCACCCGCGTTTACAGGGTGTTCCTGCTGGGAAAGGGAAATTTCTGCGCCGTTAGGGGGCAGTTCGGCACTGCTTTGGGGGAACAGGTTCTCGTGTGGTTTGTCGTCTTCCAGCACGTCCTGAAAGCGCAAGGGCTGCGGTTGGCTGTCCGATGTGTGGGGTAAGTTGTGCAGCGGCGCGGCCTGAGGCAGGTAGCCGGGAACAGCGTCATGCGGCAATGCGGCCTCAGTGTGCAATCCTTCAGGCTGGGCAGCATCCCCCAGCAGGCAGGGTGCGCCATTGGGCCGGAATGATTCAAATGTGTTGTCTATCAGGGGCATTAAGTCTTTGGCTTCCACCAAAATGTCGCCGGGCAAAACAAACACAGGCATTTCTGTTTCATGGGCAAAGCCAAAAAAACCATCAAGAATAATATGGCCGCCATCTTCTGCTGTAATGATTAAATTTTTGCCACTCCGTTCGAACATCACCTCTTCCATGGAAAAAAGAAAGTGAATATGACAGTTGGGAGGTACATGTACCTGTACCTCTTTTCCCAGTGGCAATGCCAAGGTGACCTGTGTTGTCATATTCTCTCCCAAACGGTGCGTTGCTCTGTTTTGCCAAGTTGCCCAGAACTATAATAAGTATTCTTTCAGGCTATGGCAATGCTTGCAAAATAAGTGCCCAGGCTTTGCTATTAGGCCACCGGGGGTAAGCTGCGCAGTAACCGCTGTATTTCGTGTAAATATTCTTCATGTTTTTCCAGGTAAAAGGCCAGGGGCTTGGCAAATTCAAGCCCGGTCAGGCCGTCCACAAACATTTGGCTTACTTCCTGTACACGCAGCAGCATCATTTGGGTGCTGGCAAAAATTTCCCGTTCGTCACTGCTCATTCTTGCAAGGGCATGGGCAAGGGTTACTCGTGAACGGGGCTGGTACATCCAAAAATAGAGCAAGTCCAGGGCCGTAATACTCAGCCTTTTTTCCAGCTCGGCTACTTCTTCTGCGCCGCTTTGCAAGAACACCTTGGGCCGTTGCAGGTAGTCAGATGTATCTTCTTCCGGCAGCAGCAGGTCCAGCTGGGAATAGTCGGCAAACAGTTGGCGCAGTTTGCCGTTATAATCCCAATACCGCATGCGTAAATATTCTGCCTTGTCGGCAAAACCTTCAATAACTGCGGCTACGGAATCAGAGGCAAGTTTGGAAATAACAGAAGCGCCCTGTTGCAGCACAATCAGCTCTTCCGGGGTGCCCCAGCCAGCCAGTAAAAATAAATAGCCAAGGGCGGCGCTGTAAAAAACGGAAAGGGGAATGGCAAGAAAACTGCGAAAAATATTGCCCACCACGGCTTCCGCCGGAAGGCCCCGGATGAGGTTGTGGGAAGAAATATAGGCGCTGTTCACCAGGGACATAACCGTAAAAAAAAGGACAGGGCTGTTGGTGGAGTTTATGCCAAACCCCCATTCCAGCAGAAGCTTGCGTACCCCAAGTTCCAGAATGGGCACGGAAAGGCCCGTGAACATGAGGGAGTCGGCAATGCGCGACCAACTAATGCAGTTGTTCAGGCGCAGCAGGGGGGACCGCTTAATGCCCCCGGCCCCCAGCATGGTTTGCAGCACGTTGCGCAGGCCTGTAATGGCAAACCAGATGATGGGGCCAAACCAGGCCAGAAACCACCATGACTGGGTGTAGGCAAAGGTGGCTGCCGTAAGGAAAAAGCCAAAGGCCACTTTCAGCACATTTTGCCAGTTAGTGCTGAGGTAGCCAAAGGAAAGGCCCTGGTCTTTGTGGGAAGAATGCAGGGTGGGGGGCTTGTTTATGCCGCCAAGGGGGGTGATGTTGCCCGGCTCCTGGTAATGGCAGGTGCGTTCCTTTTCCACCCATTCTTCCTGCTTGCGGGTGTTGAAGTGGCGCAGCAGGGGTAACGTGCGCACAAAACTGGCCACCTTGTTGCCCATAAAGCTGTAGCGCTTGGGGCAGTGGGTGGTGCGCTCGCACACGTCCATGTGCAGGGGAATGGGGCGGCGGGGTGTTTTTGTGGCTGCCAGTTCTTTTCTGGCTTTGGGTGGCAGTGTTTCAGAAAAGGCAAAGCCCATGCCCAGGCTTTGGGAATAGCGGCTTGTGGAGTCGCTGCCAATGCGTACCCCCAGGGGGGTGGTGGTGTAATAGTTTTGCAGGCGGGGGATGTTGCGCAGTATTTCTTGAAAAATCACGCTGCGTTCCTGCGAATCTTTGGTGTTTTCCGCGTCCAGTTCTTTGAGCATGGTGCGAATAAGGCGCTTCAAGGCAACGGCGCTGCCTTCATTAATGGCCGTATGCAGGGCGCTTATTTCCCGCACGTGGGGCATGGAACCTGCCAGAAAGTTCTTCAGGTTGAACAGCTCTAAGTGGCTGATAGCCCCATCGCATTCATACAGCAGTTCCAGCACATCTTTTGCCGTGAGCTGGCTCAGGTTCAGAATAATGTGGCAGGGCGTGTGTATGGAAGTGAGCCAATCAATAAGGGTTGTGGGCAAAAGGCGCATTATTTCAGGAACATGCTGCCCGTCTGTGACCATCAGGGGCAGTTCAATGTCCGGGTTCTTGTGCAGGGAAAACCATACATCAATAATACTGTCTGGGGTAAGTGCTTCGGCCACGGCATAATTGGGGGGGCTGGCTGGCTGGGGCTGGGTGTGCAGGCTGGCTTCTTCCGCCGCTTGCAAGGCCGCGCGCACCCGCAGAAAAATCAGTTCTGCCAGGTGGGTGCGCGAGGTTTGCCCCACCCCTACAAAAGCCAGAATTTCGTTCTCTTCAATGGGGGCCAGGGCAAGGCCAAGCTCTTGGCCCATTTCATGGCGCAGCGCCACGTTGTAGCGCTCCAGCAGGCGCATGACATACTGGTGGTGGTAAAGTGAAGCTTCCTTGCCCATGCGCATAAGGTGGCGCATGGGCTTTTCTTCCATAAACGCCCGCATTTCTCGCACGGAATGAAAACCCCTGGGCTGCCAGATGAACTGCACATAACGCCCCCGGAAGCGGGCCTGAAATTCTACCCCCACCCGTACCTTGATGCCCACAATGTCTGCGGCGTGCAGCAATTCTTCCATGGCAACAGGTTCAATAAAATTGTAGTACACCACGTCAAGCTGGCGAATGCCCTTGATCCAGGCGTCCATAACCAGGTGGGTAGGCGATTTGCGCCCCTTGGTGTTGGCGTCGTGTACGTGGTGGTCAAAGCTGAGTTGGTTCCAGCTTTCCGGCATTTCCAGCAGGTGGTAGCGGCGCAGCAGGGAACGAATAATGCGCCTTTTGCCAGAGGCTGCCTTGCGAAAGTCGTGGGCAAGGCAAAGCTGCTTGGAATAATTACCATGGGCGCGCACCAGGTCTTTCATAAGCTGGATAAGCACGCGCCCCGTGTTGTGGCGAAAGGACGTTCCGGTGGAAAGCACTTCTTCATGCAGGGAACGCAGGGCCGCAAGCCTGTCTTTGGCCTGGCCTGCCTCAAGGGAATCCAGCAGGTTGATAACCGCATAGGCCACGCGAATTTCCTGGGAAACCGCCAGTTCCTTGATGCCGTGGGGGTGCAGGCTGGTGTGGAAAAAGGGGCGGGCGTGCTCTTCGGTTACCTGGTTATCGCGGTCTAAAAAACGGTTGATAACAGCAAGCAGGGCGTAGTCTTGTTTATCAAAATAAAAGGAATGGGTGTTATGCATAGTGCTTGCTCGTGCTGGTCAAAAGGCATGTGGTAAGGGAAGGATTACAGGGCATCGGAGAATGGGTGTACAAGCGTTTGTGAATACTGGCACATAAAGGGCTATTGGGTCAACTGTCCCATGGGAATATCCTTTGAAATGGGGCAAAGGGAAGGCAGCCCCGTGCGTTGTCTTTGCACACAACCTGCTACCAGCCTTTCTGGCTGCACTGGGGAACATGTTGCCCCTGCCGCTGGGTAATGCAAAAAGTGGGCAATGAAGGCGTGGCAGGAAAGGGTGTACTGGGCATAAAAAAATGAGATTTTTTTTATGCCCAAAGACAGCACCTAACAATTTGATATTACGGTTATATGTTTGTGATGCAGGCTGGGGGCGTAAAATTTTCCGTAAATAGGCACTTGTGTCATGCTGCCTATTGGGCGTATAGATTTTTTTTGGTAACAAAAGCAAGGAGCTATCCAATGCAACTGCTGTATCGAGGGAAGACAAAAGATGTCTACGAAGCTGGTCCAGAAACACTGCTGTTGCAGTTTACTGACCGCGTAACCAAAAATGACGCCGGGGAAATTGACCCAGGCGGCAATACAGTGGCGGAAGACACTGCTCCTGGTCAGGGTGGGGCTTGCCTCGCCATGACCTCTGTTCTGTTTGAAACGCTCCAGAAAAAGGGCGTGGCAAACACCCATTTGGTGGATTACGACTTGCAAAAACTTACCATGACAGTGAAAAAGGGGAAATTGTTCACCCCTGGGCTGGAATGGGTAGCACGCTGGGTGTGCACAGGCAGCTTTTTGCGCCGCTATAGCATGATAGCTGGCACTTATGACGGCATGGCCCTGCCAAACCCGGTGTTTGAAATAACCTTGAAAAATGACGCCGCAGGCGACCCGCCCATTGTGCCTTCTGCCCTTGTGGCACTTGGCATTGTGCCTGCTGCCACCATGGAAAAACTGTTGCCCCTGAACGAACGCACCCTGCAAGCCATTCGTGGCATGTTTGCAGAACGCGGGCTTGATTTATGGGATATTAAAATAGAGTGGGGGCTGGACGCAGCCGGTGAACCACTGCTGATTGATGAAGTTTCCCCCGGCTGTTGCCGTGCCTTCAAGGCTGGCACGAAAGAACGGGTGGCTGGCCTGGAATTGGCTTCCTACTTCAAAAAATAGCTTAAAACGCTGAGTTGTTCCGTTTGGCTTCGTTACTTCATTTTTCTTGAAACAGTCGAGGACAGAAGAGTCCACTCCTGCTTCAAGAAAAATTCGTGCCTTGCCAAACGAAAAACTGAGCGTTTCAAAAAAGCACTTGACCTCTTAGTGCTTTAAACGGAACATAACTAATAAGGCACACTCCATCATGGCATGGGGTGTGCCTTATTAGTTATTCCCCTGTGTGGTGGGCTGTGGTATAAAGAAACCTGCTTGGCAAAGGCACGTGCTGTTTTTTCATCCTGTTGCATAACCCACGGAATGTTATGTCTTTTTTTCTAGTCTTTTTCCTTGTTGCGTTGGTGCTGTATCGGCTGTACCCGCGTTTGACAAGTTTTGGAAAAGCACCCCGTGGGGAGCGGTTGGCACGCATTCAGCGCTCACCCAATTATATTCAGGGTCGTTTTCAGAATGAAACAGACCGGGGCCGCCTTGCCGAAGGCGTGAGTGAATGGCACATTTACCGGGACTTTTTTTTGGGCAAGCGTAAAAACACCCGTCCGGAAAGCCCCATGCCCAGCCAGAAAACTGATTTGCACAATTTGTCCCGGCAGGAAGATGTGCTGGTGTGGTTTGGGCATTCTTCCTACTTTTTGCAACTTTCCGGGCAACGGTTTTTAGTAGACCCGGTGTTTAGTGGGGCCGCTTCCCCTTTTCCTTTTTTCACCAAAGCGTTTGACGGGGCAGACATTTATACCCCGGAAGACATTCCTGAAATAGACTGCCTGCTTATAACCCACGACCACTGGGACCACCTGGACTACGAAACACTGCGGGCCTTGCGCCATAAGGTTGAAGCTGTTGTGTGCGGCCTTGGGGTGGGGGCGCACCTTGAACACTGGGGCTATTCTTCCCAGTGTATCACGGAGCTGGACTGGCACGATTCTTTGGCTCTTCGGGGTAGCATTACCGTGCATTGCCGGCCTACCCACCACTTTTCCGGCCGGGGGGCATGCGGCAACCCCACCCTGTGGGTTTCCTTTGTATTGCAAACCCCATGGGTGGTGGTATATTTGGGGGGGGATAGTGGCTATGGCCCCCATTTTGCCGCCATTGGGGAAGAATTTGGCGGGGTGGACGTGGCTGTTCTGGAAAATGGCCAGTACGACAAACGCTGGCCTTACAGCCACATGCACCCGCAAGAAGTGATGCAGGCCGCTGTGGACCTTGGTGCCAGAACCCTTTTCCCCGGCCATACCAGTAAATTTGACATCAGCTACCACCCCTGGAAAGAGCCCCTGGAAACCATAGTCCATTTGCCCCATGAAGGGATTCGGCTTATTACCCCCATGATTGGGCAAAAGGTGCTGCTGCACGACACAACCCAAACGTTTTCCCACTGGTGGGAACACGTGGAATAAATCAGCTATCCCAAAAGTCGTTTACGCAGCGCGTTCCTGCGGCACGCAAGTTTTTTTCACCTTAACGTAGAATCGAGCATACCTTGTCTTCTTCCCTTTTGCTTTCTCCTTCGGCACAAAGCCAAACCGTGCTGGACCGCCTGATGTACGCCGTAAAGGCTGTGCGCCCCATTCCCCGTGGGCACCAGCGCGACCTGCCTTTTGCCGTGCGCGACCTTTCCCGCATGCTCACCACAGAGCGGGGCAACCTGCACAAGCCCTATTGGGCTGCGCCCCGGTTTCTTTCTGCGTATATGCACTTTTTTATGCCATGGAACGTCTTCCGCCTTTCCTGCCTGCTGCCGGGGTTGCCCCTGCACCTGGAAGCAGACGACCTGATTCTGGACCTTGGCAGCGGGCCCCTTACTTTGCCCCTGGCCTTGTGGTGCAGCTTGCCTGCCCTGCGGGAAATTCCTTTGCATTTTGTGTGTACCGACGTGACCACACGCCCCATGGAAGTGGGGCTTGGCGTGTTCCGCCACCTGGCCGGGGAACAAAGCCCTTGGCGCTTTACGCTGCAAAAGGCCCCTGTGCGCCAAGCTATTGCCGGGCTGGAACGCCCCGCAGCCTGCATTATGGCGGGCAACGTGTTGAACGAATTACAAGCGCCCAAGCAAGGCACCCTGGAAGATGCCACCACCTCACTTATGAGCTTTGCCGCCCGCAAGCTTGTTCCCGGCGGCACCATGCTGCTGGTGGAACCGGGCACCCGCCTTGGTGGCAAAATGGTCACTCTGGCCCGGCAGGGATTGCTGGAAGCAGGGGTGGCCCCCTTGGCACCGTGCACCCATGCCGAAGCATGCCCCATGCAACCAGGGCGTGAACGCGAAGGGTATGGCCCCACCTACACAGGCTGGTGTCACTTTACCCTGCCCGCGGAGGCAGCCCCGAAAGCGCTGCATGGCTTGGGGGAACGGGCAGGTATTGAGCGGGAAAGTTTGGCTATAAGTTTCTTTTTGGGAGAAAAGGTGGGCCGCGGCCTTAGTAAAGGGAAAGATGCAGAAACCTTGGATGAACTGGAGGCGCTGTACGAGGAATTGCAGGAAGAAGACCACATGCAGCCAGAACAGTTTGCCCCTTCCGCCCAGCAGCCCCGTACAAAAGGGTTGCGGGGTGCCGCCACCTGGCCCCCAGTGGAACCGGGCACGCCCTTTCCTTTGCGGGTTATTTCTGCCCCCATCCGCCTGCCGGACGAACAGTACCCAGGCCGCTATAGCTGCGGGGAACATGGTCTTACGTTATTGCTGGACGCCCGCTATTACCACTCCGGTGCCGTGGTGGAAGCCGTGCCCCTGCCCTTTGCCCCAGGGGAGCGCCCTCAGCGCGACCGAAAAAGCGGCGCTTTGCTGGCAAAACCCACTAATCCCTTTGTGCCTAGACGCGAACCGCGTGACCCTGAGGGTGAGGGCGATACAGGTGGCCAGCGGCCCTATACAACAGCCCCTAAAGCGCCTTTTGCCAAAGGCCATGCAGGAAGCCGTGCATGGCAGGAAGAATCTTCCCGTACAGACAAGGGAAGACCTGCTCCTAGGCCAAATACACGGCCTGATGCTGGCCCAGCCTCCAGGCCAAAATTTGGGAAGGATGAACGCAGGCAAGGGGAAGGCGCACCCACAGGGCGCAAGCAGACCGGGAAAAAACAGTGGGAACAGACGGAAAGTGAGCACGTGAGGAGTGAACAGGGGCAGGGCGAGGGCAGGCCACGTGATGGCAAGCCACGCGAGCCAAGGCCACACGAACCCAGACAACAAGAGCCCAGGCAACGCGCGTTCAGGCCTGGTGATGGTTCCCCGCAAAAAGGGAGCAGACGCAAGTAGCGTAAATTGTTGTACCAGTAAATTCTGAATAACTGGTATTTGGGAAACTCGCCGTTATGTCGTTTGGCAAGGCACGAGTTTTTTTAAGGCGGGGCAAGACTTTTATGTCCTGCCCCGCCTTAAAAAAACGAGAAGCGAAGTCCAAATGAATGACTGCGCGTTTCCCTAGAACAGTCCCAGCATACGCCACCACACCAAACCAACAGTAAAGAAGATGATTTGGTTCAAAATGCTCACCACAAACCCGGTGCGCCACCATACGGATGTGGGCACATACCCGGCGCCATACAAAATGGGCCCGCGGGCATGGGTGTATTGGGTAAGGGAGCAGGAAAGGCTGCTGGAAAATGCCAGCATGAAGGCCATGGGGGCTGGCGGAATGCCAAGGCTTATGCCAACACTTAAAAATACGGAATACAGGGCCACAATTTGGGCATTGCCGCTGGCAAAAAAGTAGTGGGCATACAAATAGGCGGCATTGAGCAGCAGCATAATGAAAATCCAGTTGCTGCCGCCCATAACATGGGCAAGGCTACCTCCCACAAGGTCGCCAAACCAGGTCATAAAGCCGAGGTTCTTCAACTGGTTTGCCATCATCAGCAAGGCTGCAAACCACACCAGGGTGTCCCATGCGCCCTGTTCTTTTTTAATGTCGTCCCAGGAAAGTACCCCGGTGAGCAGCAAAAAGGAAAGACCCACAAAGGAAGCGGTTGTTGGGTCTATGCCCAGCATACCGCCAAAAATCCAAAGTACCAGCAAAAGAGCCACTGTGAGCAGCATAAGCCATTCCGAACGGCTTACGGGGCCAAGCTTGTGCAGTTCTGCCTGGGCCATGGCCGGGGCGTCGGCAGTGTTGCGAATCTCCGGGCGGGCAATCCAGTACACACACAATGGCACCAGCAGCAGGGAAACAAGGCAGGGCACTACAGAAGCTGCAAGCCAGCTTCCCCAGGTAATGGCAACCCCGGCGTTGGCTGCAAGTTTTACTGCCAGCAGGTTTCCTGTGTAGGCTGTCATGAACATGGCAGCGGTGGTGTCGTTAATATTGCCGATGCACATAATAAGGAATGTCCCTATTTTAGAACGGCTTTCATTTTCAGGAAAAGACTGGTAGCTGCGGGCAAGGGAGTCTGCAATGGGGTAAATAACCCCGCCGCAGCGCGCGGTGTTGCTGGGCATGGCTGGGGCAAGAATAAGGTCTGCCACAGCAAGGCCATAGGCCAGCCCCAGGGTACGTTTGCCAAGCAGGCGTATCATAAGCAGGGCAATGCGCCGGCCAAGCCCTGTTTTAATAAAGCCGCGGGCCACCATAAAGGCCACCACAATCAACCAGATAATGGAGCTATTCAACTCGCTCAGCGCGGCCTGAATGGCTTTGTCGGGCGAGGCTGCCCCGGAAGCATAGGTAAGGGCAAAAGCGGTAATGCCCAAAATACCAATGGCCCCAATGGGTAAAACGTCTGCCACAATGCACACAATAGTGGCAATGAACAGAACCGCCGTGTGCCATGCTTCTGGCTTAAGCCCTGCTGGGGCAGGCTGGAACCAGGCCACTGTGGCAACAATAACGATGAGAAGTAACGACAGCCAGCGCAATCCGTATGTAGTTGTTGATTTCATGGTGGGCCATTGTGTGAGAGAGTTCTCAGCAGATTAAAGGGTTAAGTAGTAAAGGGTGGGGCTTTGGCAAGCCCTAGAAACATGGGGAAAAGTATATAAAAGTTTTGCTCCAAATGATAGTGAAAAATATAACTGATTGTTCCCTTGCACTGAAAGCCACTGCGAAGGCGGCACTGCCTTGCGCAGGTTGTATTTTATAGCGCTGTCGTGTACAAACAAACTGTATTTAGGATTACTCGTGTCTGGCTACCTTTTTGTTCTCTGTCATGTATTGCAATACAAAAGTGAGGCAAAAAGAGGTGATTATAAAGGCAAACGACACGCTACGCAGAGCAATTTTGCCAGCTTGTTAGCCGGACAGCATTGATTTAGAATGTGAGGACGTTGCCCAATGGGTACTATTTTGTTTTTGAGCATTTCCCGCAGGCAGGCAGCATGATTGAAGTGACGAATCTTGAAAAATCGTTCGGCAGCGTGACCGTACTGAAAAACCTCAACTTTACCATAGAAAAAGGCGAGGTATTCGGTGTTGTTGGTCATTCCGGGGCGGGCAAATCGACCCTGCTACGCTGTTTCAATGCCCTGGAAGGCTATCAGGGGGGCAGCATAAAAGTTATGGGCAAGGAAGTGGCGGCGCTAGGCAGGGAAGGCATTAAAACCCTGCGCCGTGACATGGGGATGATTTTTCAGAACTTCAACCTGATGGCCCGTAAAAATGTGTTTGACAACGTGGCCTTTCCGTTAGAAGTGTGGCACACCCCTGCCCAGGAACGCAAGCGCCGGGTGCTGGAACTTTTGGACCTTGTAGGCCTTACTGACAAAGCCTACCAACGGGTGCAAAACCTTTCCGGCGGGCAAAAGCAGCGTGTGGGCATTGCCAGGGCCCTGGCCCTTTCCCCCAGTATTTTGCTGTGCGATGAAGCTACTTCTGCCCTGGACCCGCGTACCACCATTACCATTCTTGAATTGCTGGAAAACATACGCAAAAGCCTTGACCTGACCATTATAATGGTGACCCACCAAATGGAAGTGGTAAAGCGCATGTGCAACCGCATTCTGCTGCTGGATGGCGGGGAATGCCAGGGGCTTGGGCAAACGGAAGCATTTTTTCTGGCCCCCACCCCCAATGTGAAAACCCTCATCGAAGATGAATTTACCCTTATTCCCGGCGGCACCAACATTCGCATGTGGTTCCCCAGGGAAATTTCCCAGAATAGCGTGATAACCCGCATGGCCCGTGCCCTGGATGTGGACTTTGCCATTGTGGGTGGCAAGCTGGAACGCTATGTGGACGATGTACGCGGCTTCCTTATTATTAATGTAGATGATGAACACCTCGAAAAAGTACTGAATTATTTGCAGGAAAAAAAGCTGTTCTGGGAGGTAATGGACGATGCCAGCTAACAGCAACACCTTCATGGCTGCTTTGCAGGCGGTGCAGGCTTCCTACCTTGCCATACGTGACGATTTGTTCCAGGCCTTGTGGGAAACTGTGTACATGGTTTCCGCTTCCACCGTATTTTCCCTGGTGTTTGGCTTTTTGCTGGCGGTGGTTATGATAACCACAGGCCCCCATGGCTTGCGGCCCAACGCCCGGGTTTACCGCAGCATTGACATGGCCGTGAACCTGCTGCGTTCCTTGCCCTTTATTATTCTTATAATAGCCATAATGCCCCTTACCCGCCTTGTTATGGGCACGGGCATTGGCACCACCGCCACCATTATGCCCCTGACCATTGCGGCAGCCCCCTTTGCTGCGCGGCTTATTGAAGGGAGCTTTCTGGAAGTGGACAAAGGCGTGGTAGAGGCGGCCCGCTCCTTTGGGGCCAGCCGCTGGCAAACCATTTTTATGGTGATGCTGCCTGAAGCCATGCCTGCCCTGGTGCTGAACATTGCCGTGCTGGCCATTACCTTGCTGGGCTATTCTGCCATGGCAGGCACAGTGGGCGGCGGCGGCCTGGGCGACCTTGCCTACCGCCTTGGCTACAACAGGTTTCAAACCGATGTCACCATATGGTGTATTCTGCTGCTTATTGTGCTGGTGCAGGTTATTCAGTCCACCGGGAATTTTTTATACAAGCGCCTGCGGTAGCTCCCAAGACATTGTAATCAGCCATACCCAAGGAACCCTTATGAAAAAAATGCACCCACTCTTGCTTGGCGGCATTGCCCTGAACCTGCTGTATGCAGCCATGCTTTCCTTTGGCCTGTTCCATACCCTCATTGATACTATGCCAGGGGCACTGGCAGTGCGCCTGCTTTCATTGGTGGAATTTGTGCTGTGGTTTGGCCTTGGTTTGCAGGCCCTTTCCATTGCCCTTGTGTTATGGGTTCCTCGCGTGGCTCTTGCGGTGGGGCTTGTGGGCTGCGCCCCGTATTTTCCTGTGGGCCTTATTTTTGCCTGGGGCCTGCGCTTTACGCAGTATGAAGCCCAGTACGCAGCCTTTGAAAAAACATTGACACCCCCCACGCGCAGCCGTGCCACTTTGCATTATGCCCAGGGCGGCCTGCTTTTGCTCAGCGCTGTTATGCTGGTGGTGGTGGGTGTGGGCAGCCTGTATCTTCCATTTTTTGCCATCCTGGCAAAGCAGATTTTTGCAGCAGCCTGTGTTTTTTTGGCAGTGCAGGCGTACATTGTGGGCACAGCCATGCGCAGCCGGGCCTATTTTTATGTGCTGGAAGACAAGCTGGCCTTTGCTCCGGTACTGTGCCAGCCCCTGGTGTACATTCCCTTTTCCGCCATTGAAAAAGCCAGCGTAACCGACCGCGCCATAACCCTTACAGTATTTGCCGGGGAAACGCGCCGCACACTGCATGTG
The DNA here is from genome assembly GCF_000430005.1 of Desulfovibrio cuneatus DSM 11391. GTDB lineage: Bacteria > Desulfobacterota > Desulfovibrionia > Desulfovibrionales > Desulfovibrionaceae > Frigididesulfovibrio > Frigididesulfovibrio cuneatus. The sequence goes on along the minus strand of NZ_AUCY01000014.1, from coordinate 93,124 downwards.
CCCCTTGTTTATGTTGCCAGGGAAAAACGCATGGAAACCAGCATAAGCATGCGGCATTTTATGGAGCAGGCAGTGGGGGCCACTACTCTTAGGTAATGAGCCGTTCTAACGAGCCCTTTTAGCCTGCCAAAACACCGTCAGAACGTCATTGTTCTGGCGGTGTTTTTTTGTGCTGTAGCGGATTTTGCTGCGGGCATTTACTGGAAATGAAAATATATGGTGGTTGTATTTGGGCCTGTTTCCCCTACATACACGCTGGGTGCAAAGTGCAAATTCTTATACCAAACCATTTTTGCACCGGAAAAATACCAGCATTTCCTTTGGCAGGTACAGTTTATGCAAAAGAGTACCAAGGCGTTTTTCAGGCGTTGGTGCCGGAATAAATTCCCTGCAATGGCGCATATTGTGGCCTGTATAAAAATTGCGACTTTTCTCGAGTTGCTCAAAAAACGGGGAAAATGAGTCTATTAATGTGTTTTTATTGGTTAAAAATAAAAATACAATAATATGCCCGGCAATGAAGTAAAAAAAATTAAACTTTTTACTTGCCAAACAGGACAACACACGCTATTGCTTTTTCACACCTGTTTCATGCTCTTAACAAAGGAGGAATGTATGAAACGTTTATCAACACTTCTGCTTTCAGCTGCCATGGTTTTTGGTGCTGTTAGCGCTGCCCAGGCCGTGGACATCAAGGCCAAGGGTCAGTTCGAATTTGCTTTTGGCTGGGCCAAAAACATCGCAAACCGTAGCTATGAGAACGGTACAAACGGTGGCTTTCAAAGCAACCGCGCTCACCAGGACTTCATTGCTCGCCAGCGTGTGCGTACCCAAATCAACTTCATCGCTTCTGAAGCTCTTCAGGGCGTATTGATGTTTGAAATTGGCGACACCAACTGGGGCCGTACTAATGCCAATAACACAGGTGGCGGTTCCGGCGGCGCACTTGATGCTGACGGCGTGAACATTGAAACCAAACGTGCGTACATTGACTGGATCGTGCCTAACACCGATCTGTCCATCCGCATGGGTATCCAGGGCCTGGCTCTGCCTTCCGCTACCGGCTTTGGCAACCCCATGTTTGACGCTGACGTAGCAGCTATTACTGCTAGCTACAAGTTTAACGACATGTTTGCTCTGACAGGTTTCTGGGCACGTCCTTTCGACGCGTATGCAGATCGTTACTCTGATAACGATGGCCGTCGTCGTCTTGATGACAGCATGGATATGTTCGGCCTTGTGGCCCCCATTACTGGCGAAGGTTGGGCAGTGACCCCCTGGACAGTGATGGCCAACGTGGGCAACTCTTCTGGTTATGCCAACTACCTGTTCAACGGTGCAAACCTGAACGATGCTGACGTTTCCCGTCGGTACATGACTCAGGAAAATGACCGTGCTTTTGCATGGTGGATGGGCACAGGCTTCGAACTGACCATGTTCGATCCCCTTACCTTTGGCATGGACGTAATGTACGGCCGCATGAGCGACCTCGAGAATGCTGATGGTGGCGACACTATCCGTGCTCGTGGCTGGTTCGTGGACGCACGTCTTGATTACAAAATGGATTGGGCAACTGCTGGCCTGTTCGGCTGGTGGAGCACTGGTGACGACGCTGGCGACCAGCGCGATGGTCACGCAAAGCTTGGTCGTATGCCCGTTGTTGGCACAGACGGCGGCTTTAACCCCACTTCCTTCGGCTTTGGTGGCAGCGACATCCGCGGCGACAACGCTGTGGCTAGCACCACTGGCATGGGCACCTGGGGCATTGGCGCACAACTGGCTAACATGAGCTTCATTGAAGACCTCAGCCACACCCTGCGTGTTGCTTACTACAAAGGTACCAACGACCGCGACCTGGCTCGTAACGGTTTTGGCTGGGCAGCAAGCTATTCCCCTGACCAACTGTACCTGACCACCGGCGACGCCGCTTGGGAAGTTAACTTTGACCACAAGTACCAGATTTACGAAAACCTGGCTGCTTACCTTGAAATGGGCTACATCAACCTCGACTTGATCAAGAACCACTTCCAGAGCGATTCCGACGACGCTTGGAAAGCTCAGGTTGGCTTCAAGTACGAATTCTAAGATTACCTGATTCAGTTTCACTTGCATTACGGGGGCCATGGTGGCCCCCGTTTTTTTGTTTCAGGCGTTACTGAGCGCATTTTCCTTATGGTTCATGCAGCATGGCGTAAAAAAGAGCATGGGGTTCCCCATTGCTCTTTTCTTGCTTGGTAACGGCTCTGCTGGTATTATACCGTATGCTAATGTACCCTGAATTTTCCCCAGAGGCGTTTCGCCTTGGCCCCATTGCCGTTCGCTGGTATGGGCTTATGTACCTGTTTGGTTTTTTCGCTGCTTGGCTTTTGGGCAGGCAGCGTTCTAAAACGCACCCGTTTATGACTCCGGCCCGGTTCGAAGACCTGCTTACTTACGGTATATGCGGTGTTATTTTGGGTGGGCGTTTGGGCTATGTGCTGTTTTACGACCTTTCTGCCTACCTCAGCCACCCAGCCTCTATTTTTGCCATATGGGAAGGGGGCATGTCCTTCCACGGGGGGCTGTTGGGCGTACTCATTGCCATGGCCCTGTGGGCACGGCGCATGAAGCGGCCATTTTTTGAGGTGGTAGATTTTGTGGCCCCCCTGGTGCCCCCCGGCCTTTTTTTTGGGCGAATTGGTAATTTTTTGAATGCAGAACTGTGGGGCCGCACCACCACAGCCCCCTTGGGCATGGTGTTTCCTGGGGCAGGGCCATTGCCGCGCCATCCTTCACAGCTCTATGAAGCTGTGGGGGAAGGGTTGTTGCTGTTTGCAGTGCTGTGGTGGTTTTCTTCCACCCCCCGGCCAAGGCGGGCAGTGAGCGGTGTGTTTGCCATGGGCTATGGCCTTGCCCGCTTCACAGCGGAATTTTTCCGTGAGCCGGATGCCCACCTGGGGTATGTTGCGTTCAATTTTCTTACCATGGGCATGGTGCTTTCCCTCCCGTTAATTTTCTATGGCGCATTTTTGCTGTGGCAGGCCTATGCCGCAGCACCCAATATACCCGCTCACCGTGCACAGTAACCTGTTTCAGGCTCCTGCGTTGTGCCTTTTCTGCCTTTCTCCATTGATTTTTCACCGGACCTACTGAGGTTTCCATGAAGCTTAAAGACGACCAACCGCAAAGCGACTATAAACGGCCTGAGACATATGGGCGCCGTGACAATGAACTTACCCGCCAGCGTAAGGAACTGTGGTTGTATACAGGGGTAGCCATTGCCGCCCTTGTGTGTTTGATTACCGTGGCTGCTGTAAGTTACGGCTTTATTACGGCTGGCACTGGGCAGGGCGGGGAAACACGCATTAATTTTCCGTTGCTTTCGTGGTTGGCAGGCATTGTTTTTTTACCCACAGGCCTTGTGCTGGCGGTGCATTATGCCGGGGTAGGGTTGTTTGAACGCAGCCCGCGCACAGCGGAAGAAGAGGCTGAGTGGCAGGCCCGCCTGCCGGAGCGCTTCCAGCGGGTGTACCGCTTTTTGAAGGGGGCCCCGGTGGCCGTGGTGTTGCTGGCCCTAATTATTGCCGGGGCCACCCTTGCCACCATTGATGGGGCTTTTTCTGCTTTTGTACGTGTTGCGGGGGTGTTTGCCCCGTATATCCCGCATATTGTTATGAGCCTTGCTGCGGTTATTTGTTGTTTTTTAGTAGTAGCAGCCTGGTTCAAGTTCCGCACCCGCAAGCTGGAAGTGGAAATGGCCTTCCGGCGGGAAGTTTTTGAACGCACAGGTATGCTCATTGTGGACAAAAACCACATTGCCTTGCCGCCAGGAGGTGGGCAGGGTGGGGGAGGGGTACAGGCGTTGCCCCAAGCATTGCCCCAGGTGCTGGATGCCGAGGTGGTGGAGGCAGGGCAGGCGGCATTGCCCGCGGGTGAGGGAGAGGGGGATGCTGCGGAACCGAAAGACAAAGCGTAGAGGTTCGTGCGGCGGTACGCCGCAATAATGCCTCTTTTCTCTTCTGTTATCCGCTCCGCTTGGGTGGGAGAACGATTTTTTTTCTTTAGGTTTAGCATAAGCCCCCGGCACCGTCATTCCCGCGAAGGCGGGAATCCAGTATTCTTATATGGTTAGGTTGTATGTTGTGTAAAGCAAGAGGGGGCAGATGAGGGCTACTTGGGTTCGTGCGGCGTGCCGCCGCCTTCTACCTCTTTTTCTCTATATTCATCCGCTCCGCTTGGGTTAGGGGGCCCTTGTGCGGCCCCCTAACAACCCCACACCCACGGGGTTGCACCCCGTGACCCCGCTAGGTTACGGCCTGCGCTCAGTAGATTTGTTCCGCTCACTCGAAGACTCGTACGCTGCACAAATATATTCGCGCGGGAAGTACACCGTGCAGGGTATGAGTAATGGGCACTTGTCGGTTGCTTGCTGTAATAATTAGCTGTGCCACATAAGGTAATTGCCACGTAGGAAGAGCATAGAGGCAAAACAACCGCACGTTGCATGGGTAACAGGGCGCAGCAAAGCGCGCGTGGGCTAGGGGGAACTCGAAGAATTACCTGTAAGGTGCGGCGAAGACGCCGCGATATTGTCTATTACCAAGAATAGCTAAAATAACCTGTATTCCACAACATCGAACCAATAATGAAGCTATTTCTAGTGAGTAAGTATCGTCATTGTCTGGATGAATTTCTACATATCTGGATATAGTCTGGAATTCATTTTCAAGGATTAAAAACAGTTCCCAATGCTTATAACGCGGAGGGGGCTGTATTTGCTGCGTAGACATTTATGACACTCCTTGTTGGTATAGATCACCCTAAAAAAGATACAATAATGATATCGGTGCTAAAGGAGCTTGAAGATGGGCGTAAATCAATTGATTTTGGGAAATGCTCAGTTTTTCGTTTGGCAAGGCACGAGTTTTTTTGAGGCGGGTGCTGGACTCTTCAGTCCTGCCCCGCCTCAAAAAAATGCAGTAACGCCGCCAAACGGAATAACTGAGCGTTTCCCTAGTTCGTCATTTGTTGCTCACACAAACTACTCGCAAACACCGTACGGAAGCCCGTGGGCTGGCTGGCATCTTCTATAAACTCCACGCCAGGGAACATGTTTTGCATGGGTACATCGTCGTCTTGGCGTTGGTAGTTAAGCAGGTTGAAGGAATCAAAAATACCATGGAACAGAGCCATGTTGGCGCTTTTGTTGCCCGGTGCATAATGCAGTTGGTACAGGCCGGGGGCCCCGGTATTGCCCACGCGGGTTTCCACAAAAGCCCGCACGCCGTCTTTGCACACGTAATACGTTTCAAATACGCCGGGGCGCACCACTTTTTTACAGCCCTTCACCTGGTTTTGCACAGCTTCAACTGTGGCATCTCCTACTGAAAAGGCGGCGCTCACGCGCAAGGTGCCCCCGGTTTTGGGGTACATCACAGCCCCAAGGTTGGGGGCAGGTGGCGGGGCCACGCACACAGCCAAAAATTGTTCGGCATCGTATTCAAAAGAAAACGCATAGGGCAGGTTGATGAGGTTTTTGGCAACCCGCACCTTGGGCGCAGCCGCATGGGCTTCCATGTTTCCTGCACTGAAAATACACAGAAAAACTGCCAGCATTGCCGCAAGGGCATAGAAGGGCAGGCGGGAAAGAGATTGTACAAAGGGAAGTGAACGTATTGGCATACTCGCTCCATGAAAGTGGGATAACGTTGTATATAGCCTGCCTTGGGCGTTGGGGCAAGGCTATTTCCTTATGCCTGCTGCCCTTGCATAGCTTCAATACTCAAGGCCAGGAACGTATCCAGGGGGACACCCGCTTGCTCACATTCCCGAATCCGTTCCCGGCTTACGCTGGCAGCAAATGCCTTGTCTTTCATTTTCTTTTTAATGCTTTTCACTTCCATGCCCTCCATGCCTGTGGGGCGCATAAGCGCAGCCGCAGCAATAAGCCCGGTAACTGTTTCCGCCGCACGCAGGGCATAATCCAGCCGGGTTTTGGGCTCTGCCCCGGTATATTCGCTATTGTGGGCCTTAATGGCATACACCAGCTCTGGTGCCAGCTTGCCCGCCAGCATGGCCTCGGCCTGCACACCATGCTGCTCCGGCGTTTCCCGCGTGTGCGGAAAGTCAATGTCGTGCAATAGGCCCGTTATGCCCCACAAGAGAGCGTCTTCCCCAAAATGCTCTGCAAGACGCTGCATTACTGCTTCTGATGCAAGGGCATGCTGCACCATGTGCGGCTCTGGCTGCTCCGCAGTGAGAAGGGCAAAAGCTTGCTCGCGTTCCATATAAACTCCTTATTCGTTAATGCAGGAATGAGTATTGCGGAGGAAAAGGGGAAACAGGCTAATCTGCCCCAATGCCTCTTCAAACCTACTTCATGGCACAACCCAAAAAGACAAGGAATTTATTGCCAGCCCCCACCAAGGGACTTGTACAGGGACAAATTATTGCTCTCTCGCAGCAAGTACGTGGCAATCAGGTTCTGCCGGGAAGCCAGGTACGTGCGCTGGGCATCCAGCAATACAAGGTGGTTATCCACCCCGGCCTTGTAGCGCTCATTGGCAAGGTCAAAGTTTTGCCGCGCAGCTTTGGCCCGTTCTTCTTCAGCTGAAATGATGGTGCCCATTTCCTGGCGCTGGGCCAAGGCGTCTGCCACTTCCCGGAATGCCGCCTGAATGGTTTTTTCATACTGGGCCACAGCAATTTTCTTTTCTTCCCCAGCTACGCCCAAGGTGGCAATGTTGCGGCCTGTATCAAACAGGGGCATGCTTATTTGGGGTAAAAAATTCCAGCCTTGCTGCACACCGGTAAACAGGTTGGTATATTCCGTACTCATGGTGCCCAATGCCCCGGTGAGCATTATACGCGGGAAGAAGTTGGCCCGTGCGGCCCCAATGTTGGCATTGGACCCTTTCAGGCGGTGTTCGGCTGCCAGAATGTCTGGCCTGCGTTCCATAAGGCTTGAAGGCAAGCCTGCCGGCACGTTGGGCAGTTTTTTGGCATCTGCAAAGGAAGCAGGCAGGTTTACATTGGCAGGAATGCTTGTGCCCAAAAGCAGGGCAAGGGCATTTTCTGTTTTGGCTACCGTGGTTTTGGCCCTGGCAAGGCCGGAACGCGCTTCTTCATAGGCCACCTTGGCTTGACTGAGGTCCATGGCAGAAGCCACACCCGTGGCATTGCGTTTTTGCATCAGGCCCAAGTGCTGTTCCCTGTTTTGCATGGTGGCCTGCATCAGGCCCAGGGTTTCTTTGTCTGCCACCAGTTGGTAATACAGGCCTGCCACTTCCGCCACCAGCGTAAGCTGGGCGGTGCGGGCGTCCTGTTCCACAGAATAATGGGTTTCCACGGCCTGGTCGCTCAGGCTGCGGATTCTGCCAAACAGGTCCAGCTCAAAGGCGCTGAAGCCAAGGGTGGCTGAATACTGCCGGGTAATGGTTGAGGTGTGGGTGGGGGAAAGGTCGGCAGGCAATGACTGCACGGTTTCCTGGGCAACCCCGTTAATGGTGGGCAAAAGGTCTGCCTGGCGAATGCGGTACTGCTGGCGGGTTTTTTCCACATGCAGCATGGCTACGCGCAGGTCGCGGTTGTTGGCAAGGGCCAGGGAAATAAGGCCCTGCAAGGCCGGGTCGTTAAAGTAGTTTTTCCAGGCAGGCAAGGTGCCTTCTGCCGTGGAACCATACACATAGGTGTTGGGAATGGGGGCCGGGGGCCGCTGGTATTTGGGGGCCATGGTGCACCCCGCAAGGCTTGCCGCCAGCAAGGCCAGGGCCAACGGGGCAAAGGGAGCCTTTTGGCGCACGGGGCGCATAGGGCTTGCGGCGCAAGCCGGGGTGGGTGCCACTGCGTGCCCAAGGGCAAAGCCATTACTCATGGTGGGCTCCTTCAGTCGTAGTCTGCGGCTTCTTTTTCATAAAGAACGAGCAGATAAGCACAAAGAAAATGGGCGTGAAGAAAAGGCCAAGGCATGTGGCCATAAACGTGCCTGCCACCACAGCGGTGCCAATGGCGTTTTGGCTGCCGGAACCTGCCCCGTTGCTTATGGCAAGGGGCATAACCCCCAGAATAAAGGCCAGGGATGTCATGATAATGGGCCGCAGGCGCATGCGCACCGCATGCAAGGTGGCTTCCAGCAGTTCTTGCCCTTCTTCATGCAGGTCTTTGGCAAATTCCACAATAAGAATGGAGTTTTTAGCCGAAAGGCCAATAACCGCCAAAAGCCCCACCTGAAAATACACGTCGTTGCTCATGCCCCGTGCCATTACCCCGGCAACCGCACCCAGTACCCCCAGGGGCACCACCAGCAGTACGGAAAAGGGCACGCTCCAGCTTTCATACAGGGCGGCAAGGCACAAAAACACTACCAGAATAGATATGGCATACAAAATGGGGGCTTGCGCACCGCTCAGCCGTTCCTGGTAGGAAAGGCCAGACCAGGCATAGCCAAAGCCGGGGGGGAGTTTTCCGGCTAATCCTTCCATCATGAGCATGGCCTCGCCGGAGCTGCGCCCTGGCTGTGCTTCCCCCAGAAATTGCAGGGAAGGTACGCCGTTAAAACGCTCCAAACGGGGAGATGCCTTGCCGTAACTTGTGGAAACAAAGTTGCTTAGCGGCACCATTTGGCCATTGTCGTTGCGCACATAATAGCGGTCAAAGTCTTTTTCCTGCATGCGGAACGGCTTGTCTGCCTGCAAATACACTTTTTTGGTGCGGCCCCTGTCCATGAAGTCGTTTACGTAGGAACCACCCCAAAAAGCTGCAATGGTGGAATAAATACTTTGCGGGGCAACACCTTGTGCCCCTGCCTGGGGCAGGTCTATGGCAAGGCGCAGTTCGTCCACGTCGGGCAGGCCGTTTTGGCGTGTTTTGGTAAGCACATTGCCGGGGGTTTCCCCATTCACCATTACCCCCGCGGCGGGGTTGTAAATCATGTTCATCATCTGCCCATTGGCCTGCATCAGGGCATCGTGCCCAAGGCCTGCCATGTCCATCAGGCGAAATTCAAAGCCTGTGGCGTTGCCCAGTTCCAGCACGGCTGGCGGGGCAAAGGCAAACACCATGGCTTCCTTGATGCGCGCGAAGGAACCGTAAGCACGCCCTACAATGGCATTCACGTGCTGGGATGCACTTTTGCGTTGGTTCCAGTCTTTCAGGCGTACAAAGCCCATGCCCGTGTTCTGGCCGCTACCGGCAAAGCTGAAGCCTGCAACGGTAATAAGCCCTTCCACGTTGTCTTTTTCTTCCACCAGAAAGTGGTGTTCAATTTGTTCCAGCACCTTCACCGTGTTTTCCAGGGTAGAGGTGGGGGGGAGCTGGGCCATGGTGAACACAATGCCCTGGTCTTCGTCCGGGAAGAAGGATGTTGGCAGGCGCATCATGATATAGGCCATAAGCCCCAGGCAGGCCCCGTAAATGAGCAGGTAGCGCAGCGGCTTGTTAATCATTTTGGCAACCCGGTTCTGGTAGTTGCCGGAAGTTTTGTCAAACCAGCGGTTGAAACGGCCAAAAAAGCCGTATTTTGTGGCTCCTTCCTGGTGGGGCTTGAGCATGGTGGCGCACAGGGCCGGGGTAAGTATTAAGGCTACCAGCACCGAAAGGGTCATGGCAGAAACGATGGTAATGGAAAACTGGCGGTAAATAACCCCCACCGAGCCACCAAAAAAGGCCATGGGAATGAACACGGCTGAAAGCACCATGGCAATGCCCACCAGGGCTCCGGTTATTTGGGTCATGGACTTTTTGGCGGCTTCCTTGGGGGAAAGGTGCTCTTCCTGCATGAGGCGTTCCACGTTTTCCACCACAACAATGGCGTCGTCCACTAACAAGCCAATGGCCAGCACCATGCCGAACATGGTGAGGGTGTTAATACTGAAGCCCGCCACCGCCAACACGCCAAAGGTGCCAAGCAGTACCACAGGCACAGCAATGGTGGGAATAAGCGTTGCCCGGAAGTTTTGCAAAAACAAATACATAACGCAAAATACCAGGAACACGGCCTCGGCCAGGGTTTTGTACACTTCATCAATGGCAATACGCACAAAGGGCGTTGTATCAAAGGGGTACACGTCTTTCAGCCCGGCAGGGAAGAACTTGGAAAGTTCATGCACTGTTTGCAGCACTGCCTCCTGGGTGGCCAGGGCGTTGGCCCCGGAAGCCAGCTTCACGGCAAGGGCCGCAGCGGGTTCGCCATTATAGCGGGCAAGGGACTGGAAGTTTTCACTGTCCAGGTCAACACGTGCAACGTCTTTCAGCTTTAATGCCGCACCGGAAGGAAGGGTGCGCAAAATGATGTGTTCAAACTGTTCCCTGGTTTGCATCAGGTTGGCAGCGTTCACGGTCAGGTTAATTTGCTGGCCTTCAATGGAAGGCAGGCCACCAAGTTGCCCGCCGGGTACCTGTGCGTTCTGGGCCTGTATGGCAACTACCACGTCTGAAGGCATAAGCCCGAATTCACGGAAGCGCTCCGGGTCGCACCAAATGCGCATGGCATACTGGGCACCAAAAATGGTGAGCTCCCCAACGCCGGAAACGCGGCTGAGCGGATCCTGAATGTTACTGTATACATAGTCGCTGATGTCTGCCGCGTTCATGCTGCGGTCGGTGGAAACAAAGCCCACCACCACAAGAAAGCTCATGGCCGACTTGGTAACGGAAACGCCCTGGCGCTGCACAGCTTCCGGCAGGGAAGGCATGGCAAGCTGCAACTTGTTTTGCACCTGCACCTGGGCGGTATCAATGTTTGTGCCAGAATCAAAGGTCAGGGTAATTTCTGCACTGCCGGTGGCGTCGCTGGTGCTGGAAATGTAGGTTAAGTGGTCAATACCCTTCATGTTCTGCTCAATAACCTGGGTCACGGTGTTTTCCACCGTTTGGGCCGAAGCACCAGGGTATGCAGCATTAACGGTTACCATGGGGGGGGCAATGTTGGGGAATTGCGCCACCGGAAGCTGGGTAAGGGCAATGCCCCCGGCCATCATGATAATGATGGCAATAACCCAGGCAAAGATAGGTCGGTCAATAAAAAAATGTGCCATATGAGTTTCCTGAATCTGGAGTCACTTGGCAGTCAAGTAACTCGGTGGACGCGGGGCAGGCAAGCCGCCCGGCGTTTCGTGTTTGGAACGTGCTTTATTGGGTGAACAACACCGCTTCAGGCACTGCGTTGTGGGCAGGTTACCTGGCAATGTCTTTGGCTACTTGGCAGGTGCGCCCGGCGCGCCCGCTGGGGCAGCATTCGGCTTGTAAGGTGTGGCAAGCACGGTGGAGCCGCCCTGGCCCAGCTTCATGATGCCGTCGGCCAGAATGCGCTCGCCCGGCTTGACACCGTCAATAACAACCCACTGGTTGCCCTGGGACTGGGCAATGGTAATGGGCCTTGGTTGCACATCATACACGCCCATGCTGGGGTCTGGCAGCTTGGGTGCCTTGGCAGGGTCGTCAAATTGCTTGGGCACCAGCACCATAACCATGGGGTCGCCTTTGGGGTTGCGGTTCACAAGGCGCTGGGGAATGAGAATGGCATTTTCACTGATGGCGGAAGGCACATTCAGGCGCACAAACAGGTTTTGCATCAGTACCCCTTCCGGGTTGGGGAATTCGGCGCGAATAATAAATGAACCTGTGCCGGAATCCACCGTCACTTCGGAAAACAGCAGCTTGCCTTCATGGGCATAGGTGGTGCCATCCGGCAGGGTCATGCGGGTGGTGGCCCCTTCCAGGGGGCTGCGCACCAGGTTTTCACCCTGGGTGCCTTTTTTCAGGCGCAAAAGTTCCGTGGCAGACTGGGTAACGTCCACATACATGGGGTTTGTTTGCTGCACACTGGCAAGGGGGGTGGGCTGCCCGGCGCTAACAAGGGCACCTGGGGTAACCGATGACTTACCGATAATGCCGGAAATAGGGGAAGGCACTTTGGTGTATTCCAGGTTGATTTCCGCTGTTTGCAGTTGGGCCTTGGCGGCTGCCACGGCCGCAGTGGCCTGTTCCGCAGCGGCGCGGGCGTTGTCATATTCCTGCTTGCTTACGGCATTGCTTTTTACCAGGGTGGCATACCGCTGGGCCAAAAGCCCGTTGGAGCGGGCCGTTGCTTCCGCCTGCATCAGGGCAGCCTTGGCAGAACTGACAGCCGCAAGGAACAGGGCCGGGTCAATTTGGTACAGCAGTTCGCCTTCCTTTACCATGGCCCCTTCTGTAAACAGGCGCTTTTGGATAATGCCACTTACTTGCGGGCGAATTTCCGCAGAACGGTAGGCCGTTGTGCGGCCGGAAAGGTCGTTGGAAAGCTGGGTGGGGGTGACTTGCAGTTCAAGAAAGCTTACTTCCGGCATTCCGGCAATGGACATGGGTTCCGGGCTACAGCCTTGCAACAGGCCAGTGCTGAGCAGCAGGCTAAAAAGAAGTAACAGGGAGGTACGTTTGGTCATTGTCTATTTCCTCGCTTGGAAAGTATCTTGGGCAAGGCTGGCAACCGTTGGTGCAGCACTTGAAGGGGATTCGTTGGGGGGGGAAGCCGTTTCGGCAAGCCCGTAGCTGGGGTGTGCTTCTGTTATGGGCTGTGGGTGGTGAGGTCGTAAAGCGGGGGCACCGGCTGTGGGCACTGTTCTTCCTCGTTCACCCCGGCTACAAGGCGCAGGGCAGCGTTGAGCGCTTGTAAATCAATGCCCTTGTTTTCAAACAGAAATTTGTCTACCGTTTCCAGCAATACAAATGCCTTGCAGGCAATTTCTTCCCCGGCTGGCGTCAGGAACAGGTTGTTGGCGCGGCTGTCTGCGGCGTCGGGTTCACGCACTACATAGCCTTTGGCAATAAGCTTTTTAAGCACAGTGGAAAGCATGGACTTGTTGAGCATAATATAGCGTGCCAGGTCGTTCTGAGTAATTTTCTGGCGCTGGCGGGTAAGCTCGTAAATGCCATACAGCATTTGGCAGTGGGCAGAGGTAAGGCCAAGCTTTTTCAGGGCTGTATTAATTTCACGCTGTTGCCGCTGGCCTGCCAGTAAAAGCAAATAGCCGGAACGGACGCTTTCCGCCACGTTGGCAAGGTAATCTTCCAGTTTCGCTTGTTGGGGCATGGGAATGCTCTTGTCATGCACGGCCAGTAACACCGTGGTAAAAGAAGCGGCACAAGGGAAAAGGGTGTGTGTTCTTTTCAATTGTGTTCATATGGGCCCAAAACAATAGTCCGCGTGTAAACTAATTGCAAGAAAAAATGTGGCCCCACTTGTGTTGGCGCGGCAGTGGCCTTACATTATATTCTTAAAAAGACATGAATGCCAAGCTGATTTGGCAAAAGGACGGATGCTATGAACAATAAGCAAATACAAAAAAATAGCGTTTCTTCCAGGTGGAAGCAGTATGTGTGTGTGGGGCTATGTGCCCTTGTGCTTGTGCTGGGCAGCGCCGGGGCGGGCCTTGCCGGGCAAGTGGTCAACGTAACCAATGAAGATGCCAAGGCTCTTTTGGAGAAAAAGGAGCCGTTACGTATTATTGACCTGCGCACCCCCGGCGAATTCTCCCGTGGGAAAATTCCGGGGGCAGAGAATGTTGATTTTTATTCCTCGGACTTTGAAGCGAGAGTTGCGGCAACGGCAGGCCAGAATAGCGGGCCGTGGCTTGTGTATTGCCGTTCCGGCAACCGTAGCACCCAGGCGTTGCCTGTGCTGCAAAAGCGCCTTTCCGGTACGGTGTACCATTTGTACAAGGGCATACAGCACTGGGATGGGCCTTTGGAATAACCCAAGCTACAACACATTGGGCATGAGAAGTCATTTCGCCCAAAAAGCACGCAAAACGGAGTTTTGCAGTGGTCTTACATTAAGAAAAGCCGCCCTTGGGCGGCTTTTTTGTGGCAAAGGGCAAGTTGCTTCCAGTGTACTTGAGTGGTGTAAGTACAGTTGAGTTGCGTTGGGTTTTGAATACTGCATAGTTCCCTTGGTGAAAGTAGATAAAGATACTTTTTGTAAGAATAACTACGAGTTATCTCGGTTATCCTGCCTTATGTGCTTGTTTCTACGTAAGTATGGTATTCAGGGTGGTTAACAGGTAAAACCGGGTGAAAGTGATGTTACAGCACGTTATTTAGACAAAAATGACGCCAAAAGATAAAAACAGCGTAAAACATTGTTCAGTGGCTACGAGTTGTGTTAAAGGGCGTGCATTGACAAAAGTAGCCAGTTGGGGGTAAAAATAGAAAGAGATATAAAGGGAGCATATTGAACCATGCGGGAACCTGCCGTAAAAACAACCTATACTCTGGCAGAAGCCGCCGATTTACTGAGCTGCCACAAGGAAACGCTGCGCCGCGCCATTCATGGCGGGGAATTGCTTGCTGCAAAGCTGGGGCGCGAGTACAGGCTTTCACGCAGAGACCTGGAAGCGTTTTGGGTAGCCAGTGGCGGTGGTGAGTTGTTTGAAAAAATAGAACTGGCCCCGCAGGCCGCAGGCGATGCCCCTGTTGCCCTTGAGGCGACGAAAGATAGCAAGAAAAAAGATGAGCCGGAGCAGCTTAGCCTGTTTCCCATGGCATAAATACCATTACAGTTGCCACACAGGCACCAATAACCGCATAACGCCGCTTTTGTAGAAAGGGGCATTCATGAACCACCAGCGCACGGAGCAGGAAGCAAACCGTGGGAGCGAGCGCGCGATGGAACGAATTATTTTGCAGAGCGACAATGGAACACGGCTTGAATTTACCGGGCGTGTGTTTTCTGAAACATCGTTTTATGATGAAGAAAGCGGTAGCCTGACCCGCATGCGCCTGTTTCTTACAGACGAAGGCTCTCAGGTCTATTCCATTGTGGTTGCAGACGGCGGGCGCAAGCAGCGCAGGCATTACAGCGTGAAGCCGGAAGGTGAGCTGTGCATGATGAGCGACGGCCTGCAAACCCTTGCTGTGCCCACGGAAATGCTGTTTGCCTCCGTTTTTGGGCTGTGCGGTTTGGACCCTGCCAGGGCCGACGATTTACGCACGACTTTTGCTGAGACTCTCCGCCTTGCCATTGCCTAGGCCCTGCACACAAATGGCTCTTTTGCCCGCTGGCGTCGTCATATTTCGCCATGCATTTCCGTCGAGTACGTGAAGAGTACACTCCTTCATGCATGTCTCATCTTCCTTGCCAGCGAACAAAATTGCCTATTTGTGAGCAGGGCCTGAGGAACCGCTGAGTTGTTCCGTTTCGCTGCGCTGCTCACTTTTTTTGGGAATAATATCTCGTGCCTTGCCAAACGAAAAACTGAGCGTTTTCTGCATTGCATTGGTGCAGTGGTTGCTTAAGCCTTCTGTTAGGGGCATGGAGAGTGGTTCCATTCCCATGTGCATAGCGTGTTACGGCTCTCCCCTACAGTTTTTTCAAGCCCGGTTCTTCCGGGCTTTTTTTGTGTCTTATTTCCAAGTAAGGGTGTAGGGTATTAGGGTAACTGACTTACTCGGTTGGCGGTGCGGCACGGCTGCCTGCCCCCTGCTTTTCTGCTTGTCTGTTAGGTAAAAACATGGCAATGCAATGCAAGCGGCACATTGGCCTTCCCTTGTTGTGGGTATGCTGATGTGCTGTGTTCTTTTATCCGTCTCTAAGGCCATTGGCCCTACTCCCATAACGCACTGTTTTCCTTATATTCCCGGTGAGGTTTTTGTGGAACAAGCACCTGTTTTTGAATTGCGTGGGGTGACCAAGTATTTTGGCACCACCTGTGCTTTGCATAGCGTGAACCTAGTTATTGGCAACGGTGAATTTTTAACCTTGCTTGGCCCTTCCGGTTGCGGAAAAACCACTATTTTGCGTATGCTTTCCGGCTTTGAAAGCCCCACCAAAGGGGAAATTTTCTTGCAGGGCGAGTGCGTGAACGAGCTGCCCCCGGAACAGCGCCAGGTAAACACCGTGTTCCAGAACTACGCTTTGTTCCCCCACATGAGCGTGTGGGACAACGTGGCCTTTGGCCTGCGTATGCAGCGCCTGCCCAAAAATGAAGTGAACCAGCGCGTGGCGGAAGTGTTGCGCCGGGTGCACCTTGAAGGTATGGCAGACAGAATGCCCCGTCAGCTTTCCGGCGGGCAGCAGCAGCGCGTTGCCATTGCCAGGGCCATTGTGAACAACCCCCTGGTACTTTTGCTGGACGAACCCTTCAGCGCCCTGGACTTTAAACTGCGCAAGCAGATGCAGTTTGAAATTAAGCACTTGCAGCGCCAGCTTGGCATTACCTTTGTGTTTGTTACCCACGACCAGGAAGAGGCTTTTGCTATGTCTGACAGGGTGGTGGTTATGAACGAGGGCAGCATTAAGCAAATTGGTTCGCCCCAGGAAATTTACGAAGAGCCGGAAAACCTGTTTGTGGCCCGGTTTGTGGGTGACATTAACGTGCTGGAAGGGCAGGTAACTGAAGTGCGCGACGGTGGCAGCCTGACAGCCGACATTGAAGGGGTGAGCTTTTCCCTGCGTACCCGGCGCGAATTTTCCGAGGGCGACAAGGTAAAGGTATTGCTGCGCCCGGAAGATTTGAAGGTGCACCTGGAACACGAGCAGGCCCTTGAGCCGCCGTTTTTTACCGGGCACATTGATGAAACCGTGTACAAAGGGGCCACGGTGGATATCATTCTGACCCTGGACAACGGAAAAACCTTGCAGGCCGCAGAATTTTTTAACGAAGATGATGAAGACATCAACTACCGGCCCGGCGAAAAAGTCACAGTAAGCTGGGTAGAAGGCTGGGAAGTTGTTCTAGAAGATGAGGAGGAATAGCATGCGCCAAGGGCAGCTTTTCCGGGTAACCAGCATTGGGGTAACGTGGTTTTGGCTGGGGGTGTTCGCCCTGTTGCCAAACATTGCCCTGTTGCTGGTGGCCTTTCTGGACAAAGGGGAAACGGACTTTTTCATTCCCGTGTTTACCCTGAACAACTTTGAAGAACTGTTTTCCCCCATTTTCCTTACCGTGCTGTGGGACACAGTGCGCCTTGCCGTGGCAAGCACCCTGGTGTGCCTGGCGGCAGGCTATCCCTTTGCCTATGCTGTTGCTAAAGCTTCGCCCCGCAGGCGGCCCTGGTTGCTGCTCCTGGTCATTATCCCCTTCTGGACCAACTCCCTCATTCGCACCTACGCGCTTATTCTTATTATTGGCGCGCAAGGCATGATGAACAAGGCCCTTATGGCCCTTGGCCTTATTGCCAGCCCCATTGAGGTTATGTACACCGACCTTGCCGTGTTCATTGGCCTTACCTACACTTTTTTGCCCTTTATGGTGCTGCCCCTGTACGCTTCCATTGAAAAGCTGGACCCGCGCCTTGTGGACGCTGCCAAAGACCTGGGGGCCAGTTCCTTGCGGGCCTTCTGGCACGTTACGCTGCCCCTTACCCTGCCGGGTATTGTGGCGGGGTGCATGTTGGTGTTTCTGCCTGCCCTTGGCTGTTTTTATGTGCCGGAAGTGCTGGGCGGTGCCACCAACATGTTGCTGGGCACCTTCATTAAAAACCAGTTTCTTGTGGCGAACAACTGGCCCCTGGGTGCGGCGGCCAGTTCTGTTATGACACTGCTGCTTATTGCCCTTGCCCTGGTGTACCGCACGGTAAACAGGCGTATTTCCGGGCGTGAACGGCGGGGCGACATGTTTGTTTCCGGTGTGGAAGGGGGGGCATAGCCATGTTGCGTGTAGTACGTCGTTGTTATATGTGGCTGACCTATGCCTTTTTTTACGTGCCCTTGCTTGTGGTGTTCGTGTATTCCTTCAACAGCAACAAGTACACCACGGCATGGGGTGGCTTTTCCCTGCGCTGGTACAAGCTGCTGTTGGATAACACCGCCATTATGGATGCAGCCCTGAACTCCCTTTTGGTGGCGGTGTCTTCTGCTACCATGGCCACCCTGGTGGGGGGGCTCGCGGCCCTTAGCGTGAAGCGCTACCGCTTTTCCGGCAGAAATTCCATGTATGCCGGGCTGCTCATGCTGACCCTTTCCCCGGATATCGTCATGGGCATTTCCCTGCTCATTCTGTTTATTGCCTGCAAGGTGGAACTGGGCTTTTTCACCCTGTTCATTGCTCACACCACCCTGTGCACGCCCTTTGTGGCCCTTACGGTGCTGGCCCGGCTGGCAGAATTTGACGAACACCTTATTGAAGCGGCCCGCGACCTTGGCGCATCGGAAGCCGGGGCCTTCCGGCACATCCTGCTGCCCCTGACGGCCCCTGCCGTGGCCGCAGGGTGGCTGCTCAGCTTCACCCTTTCTATGGATGATGTGCTTATCAGCACATTCGTGACAGGCCCAAGCTTTGAAGTGCTGCCCGTAAAAATATACTCCATGGTGAAACTGGGAGTGAAGCCGGACGTCAACGCCCTTTCCGCTATTATGTTTGTGCTGACCCTGGTGCTGGTGCTGACGGCGCAGGCCATGCTGCAGGGGAAGAAGAAGTAGAGGGGAGAGATTGGGAAACGTTTTATTAGTAATGTGTTCCACATGCTAATTTGAGAGTAGAGACTCTTGCTATCTTTGGTAACTGTGTGTCCATCAAGGAATTGCCTTGTAAACACACAGTTACTTTTTTAGAGGAAGCTGTTTTTAGGCGTTATGCTTATAGGGACAATATTCTAATAAGAAATAAGTAGTTTTGCCTCAACATTTGACTTGTATAGCGCTCCAAATCCCCCTGTCTTCATTGTGGCAGCCAGAAAGCTATCATTGCCAAATGTCACAAGAGCATCATCCTTTTTCAAGTTGATTAACCAACCCATTTCTGTGTTAGCTGTAGCGCCAACATAGTTTTGACCATCTGCAAAAACGATATCACCAGCCTGCCAGCCATTTTGTGGTGCTATAACTTTAAACACCAGCCGGGGTATAACCAGCCAAGGCGTGGCAAGGTTAAGTTTATGTTCAAAAGTATATGCCTTACTTGCAGCTATTGTGAACCAGCCACTTTCCCAGGTTTGAAAGCCTTCTCCAGAAGGTCCCGGAGCGGGAAATATATTTTCTGGTAGTGTCAGCTTAATACCCAAAACAGGAACTTCGAAAGAGGGTGTTTCACAGGTGCATTCTTGGCTCATATTTTTTATCCTTTCAAGAGAGTTTTTGTTTTTTCGGAGTAGAGTCACTAGATATCTAGCGTTGTAATTGTATGCACATTATGAAAATCAAAAGTTGATGCGGAACAGGAATCTGCATTTTGAAAGTAGTGCTACTGCTATTGTGCGAGTCCGCCTGTTCCAAGAATTAGTTAGTAAGTAATCACAAGATTCGCTTCAACACTCGATTTGTACAAAGTTCCAAACCCACCACTCTTTTTCGTGCCAAATAAAAGATTGTGATTTCCGAATGTTACTTGAGCTTCTGTTGCTGTTGCACTTATTGCCCAGCCCATTTCACTGCTTCCTGTAGCCCCGACATAGTTTTGCCCGTCTGCAAAAATAATATCTCCAATTTCCCAGCCACCCTCGGCCTTGATAACTCTAAACACGAGCCTTGGCATGATTAACCATGGCTTTGTAAAATTCAGGTTATGCTGGAAATTATAGGCACGATTTTCAGCAATTTTGAACCAGTCGCTCTCCCAAGTCTTAATTCCTGACTCAGAAGGACCAGGAGCTGGGAAAAAGTTTTCAGGTAATGAGAGTTTAATGCCTAGAACAGGAACTTCCATAGTTGGGGTTTCACAAATGCATTCTTGGCTCATCAAGATTTCTCCTTTAATGTTATTGCACCTCTTAGCTCATGTGCAGTACAGGCTACTCAGTACAAATGTTTAACGGGCAAGCATGGCTAAACATAAATTAGTCCAGGGATGAATATTGGATAACGTACGCAAAGTTTATGAAACAAGTTTGATGAGTTCGTTTATCCAAATTTTAGTTGCTTATAACAAACCGATCATTTTTGCTTAGGGCAACCAAGCTTTTTGCGCTGAAATTTTCAGCTTTAGAAGGCCTTTTAAGTGTTCACCAATCGTCATTGGTAGCTCTCTCCCTTTGAACTTAGCAACTTTCAGAGGTTGAACAGTGCACTTGAAATATGACTATAGTTATTTTTGAATGTATTTATCATATTGAACTATTTCATTAAAAGGTATCTATCTTTTACTGTTTTCTATAATGCGAGTAGGCCAACAGTAAGCATGGGTGAATAAACGCTGTTCATAATACAAGTAGTGCGCAGCGTATCCCCCCCCCCTTGCAACAAGTGTTTGGTGTTTTCCCAAAAACCGTCTATATTTTGTCATGCGCTATTCTGTCATACGTCGTGTGGCATTTCACGCATGGGGTTGTGTCGATAATTGCCATGAAGTTTTCCCTCATGGCCCCGCATTGTGCGCATTTTTTGTTCATAATAGGAAGGAGAAATAATGAAACGCCGTATTGTTGCTTGTTTTTTGCTGCTGGCTGGTTTGGCGGTGTTTGGTGCCGGGGGTGCCGTTTCGGCACTGGCTGCCTCCAAGGGGGGCAAGAACGAAGTTGTTGTGTACAACTGGTCGGAATTTATTCCCCAGAGTGTGCTGGATGATTTTACCAAAGAAACAGGCATTAAGGTGGTGTATTCCACTTTTGAGTCCAATGAAGCCATGTTTGCCAAGGTAAAGCTGTTGCGCGGCAAGTCTTATGACGTTGTGTTCCCTTCCGGCTACTTTGTGGGCCGCATGGTGCAAAACAAGCTGCTGGACGTTTTGGACCACAGCAAGCTGCCTAACATGAAGCACCTGGACCCAAAAATGCTGGGCATGGGCTTTGACAAAGAAAATAAATACAGCTTGCCTTACATGTGGGGGGCCGTTGGCCTTGCCTACAATACGAAATTTATTCCTAAAGGTTCCATTACCAAGTGGAACGACTTGCTCCGCCCGGAATTTAAGGGCAAGCTTATTTTAACCGACGACCTGCGCGATGCCTTTGGCCTTGCCCTGCAAGCCAAGGGTTTTTCTGTGAACAGCATTGTGCCGAAAGAAATTGGCGCGGCCTATGAATTTTTGCGTGCGCTGAAACCTTCTGTGCGGGTGTTCGACGTTACCGCCATCAAGCAGGCTTTGATTAGTGAAGAAGTGTGGGCAGGCCCCATTTGGAATGGCGACTTTTTGGTGGCCAGGGAAGAAAAGCCGGAACTGGAATTTGTGTTCCCGGAAGAAGGCAGTATTGGCTGGGTAGATAACTTTGTTATTCTGAAAAATGCCCCCAACAAAGAAAACGCCTATGCCTTCATTAACTACCTGCTGCGCCCAGACGTGGCCAAGCGGGCTGTGGAAGAATACAAATACTCCACCCCAAACCGTGACGCCCTTTCCCTGCTGCCCGCAGAAATGCAGCAAAACCTCATTCTGGTGCCCACGGAAGAGGTGCGCAAGCGTATGGAATTTCCGCAAGACGTGGGCGATGCTTTGCAGATGTACGAGAAGTATTGGGAGCAGTTGAAGACTATTAAGTAGAGATTATCTACTTGGGGAGGCGCTGCCTCCCCAAGCCCCACCGCCAAGGGCATGATGCCCTTGGAACCTGCATCAGCGTGTACGTTTCCGCTTTGCGGGAACGTACACGCAAAAGGGGGCCAATGAATTTGGCCCCCTTTATTGTGTATTCGGCCTGCGGTGTTGCCAGGCTGTTGCCAGTGCAACTTTTACTCGTGGCCCAGTTGTTGCAAGAATTATCGCACTCTACTAAAGCTTATTGCTCCCCTGGGCCAGTGCAGGCCTTGTGGGGGTTCATTGAAGGAGGTTTTCATGGCAGCATCTTGGCGTGGCATTATTTTGGCGGGCGGTTCCGGCACCCGGCTGGCCCCCCTTACCCATTGCATAAGCAAGCAGCTTTTGCCTATTTACGATAAACCAATGATTTATTACCCGCTTTCAGTGCTTTTGCTGGCGGGCATACGGGAAATTGCCATTATTTCCACCCCTGACCACCTGCCCTTATTTCAGGCGCTACTGGGCACAGGGGAGCAATGGGGCTGTTCCTTCACCTATGTTATGCAGCCAAAGCCCGAAGGGTTGGCCCAGGCCTTTTTGCTGACAGAAGCCTTTATTAAAGGGCACAACACCTGCATGGTGCTGGGGGACAATATCTTTTTTGGGCACGGGTTTTCCGGCCTGTTGCAGGCCGCCAAGCAGCGTACCACCGGGGCCACCGTGTTTGGCTACCATGTGAACGACCCGCAGCGCTACGGCGTGGTGGAATTTGATGATGCTGGCCGCGCCCTGAGTATTGAAGAAAAGCCCGTCAAACCGCGTTCCCATTATGCGGTAACCGGGCTGTATTTTTACGATGAGCATATTGTGGAAGTGGCCCGCAGCATAAAGCCTTCCCCCAGGGGAGAGCTGGAAATTACCGACGTGAACAACGTGTATTTGCAGAACAATACTCTGCACGTGGAACGCTTTGGCCGCGGTGTGGCCTGGCTGGACACCGGCACCCACGACGCCCTGCTGGCTGCCAGCGACTTTGTGCAAACTGTGGAAGCTCGCCAGGGCCTGAAAGTTTCTTGCCCGGAAGAAATTGCCTGGCGTAGCGGATTTATTGACGACACCACCCTGCTGGAGCAGGCCGCCCGGTATAAAAATGCCTACGGTGAATACTTGAAGAATCTTGTGGTTTTGGGTGACAGAAGCAAGCCGGAGTAAAGAATTATTTGCTTTTTGGGGAGGCTCTGCCTCCCCAAGCCCCTCCGCCAAGGGCATGATGCCCTTGGAACCCCACCTTTACGTTCAGCTTTTCGCAGAGCGAAAAACTGAACGCTAATGGGGGTCAAGGGGCGTCACGTCCCTTGCAGGGGGTTGGGGGACAGCGTCCCCCAAGAAACGTAATATTTTTTTAAATAGTATCCACGTCTTTGCCCTGCTCGGCCATAAACCGGGCCAGGGCTTTTTCTTCTTCTGCGTAGCCGGGGGCACCCAGGCGGGCATTGGCAAGGCGCTTGCCAAGTTCCACCGCAGGTTGGTCCAGGGGGTCAATGTCCAGTAGCCAGCCAGTGAACACCGTGGCGGCCATGGCAAGCTGCATAAAGCGGCCTGCGGCCTCTTCACCTGTGCCACCAAGGGCAAGGTGGGTAACGGGCACGCCACTTTGGGCCAGGGCCATGCGGGTGCCCAGGCCTTCGGCCTGGAGCAGGTCACCAAAGTGCTTGCCTTGCAGGTAGGTCCAGCGTGGCCCCAGTTCCGCAGGAAAGGCCCGGCCTTTATCCTGTGCGGCACAGCTAACAAACAGGCAGCCCTTGTCGCGGGGGCCATCCAGAAACATCTGGTTGGTGGAGTGCTGGTCGGTAACGCCCACAGCAGGCACAGGCAGGGAGCCTTTGCCCTGCTTGCCAAGGCTTTCAGCCCAGAGTTGGGCAAACCAAGCCCCCATGTATTGCCACTGGGGCACATAACAGAAAAAGAGTAACTGGCTGTAGTCTGCGCCCATAAGCGCTTCATTCCACAGGGCAAGGCGAAAGGCCGGGTGGGTTGCCAGGGTTTCCGGTTGTTCCAGCAAGCTGGTGGAAACCGCTGCCGCGCCGCTCAGCAGGGCTTGGTAGTCAATGCCCAAAAAGGCGGCAGGCAACATGCCCACGGCGCACAGCACGGAATAGCGCCCGCCCAGGTGGTCTGGCACGGGCAAGGTCATCAGGCCATGGGTTTCGGCTTCATGGCGCAGTTCACCGCAGGTGGCGTCTGTTACCAGCACCACATGCTGCTTCCAGGCATCCCCCAGGGCGTTTTGCAGCCATGCACGCACCAGAATGAACTGGGCCATGGTTTCAATGGTGCCGCCAGACTTGGAAACCACCACCACCACCGTGTCGTGTGGGGGTAGGTTGTGCATCAGGGCATCAAGGGCCGGGGCGTCAATGTTGTCTTCCACCCACAGGCACTTGCCAGTGTGGCCGGGCCAGTCTTGTTGGGGGTAAAAGGCTTTTTGCAAGGCCCGTGCCCCTAGGGCAGAACCGCCAATGCCCAAAAGCACCATGTGCTTGTACGGGGCAATGCGTTCCAGCACAGGGGGCAGGGCTTCTTCTAACGGTTTGCGGAATGACAGGGAGAGAAAAGGCAATGTGTCTGCCTGTAAATGGGCACGCAGCCGGGCAGCCAGGGATTGGGCCCTGCCAGCTTGCCGCAGGGTGGAAAAACCGCTTCCTTCCAGCCTGTGGGTGAATGAGTGTGACCAGTCCAGTATGTGTTTCATTGCTTTCCTTTTTTCCGCTTGGGCTTCGTGGAGATGTACAGGCAGCCAAGCTGCCCGTACCCTCCGCCCTCGCTCGACTTCCTTCCGCTTGGGCTTCGTGGAGATGTACAGGCAGCCAAGCTGCCCGTACCCTCCGCCCTCGCTCCACGGCTCGCTACGCTCGCGACTGCCGTCGGCTTTAGGGTGGGCTTTCTCCGCTTGGGAAATGCGCAGTTATTTCGTTTGGCAAGGCGCGAGTTTTTTTTGAAACGGCGGCTGACAATTCCGCAGGAAAGCGGAATTGGGCACCACCCGTAGGGTGGGAGCCGAAGGCCGAGGCCCAGGACGGGCCGAGTCAACTCTTCGGCCCTGCCCCCGTTGCAAAAATGCAAGCAACGCAGCCAAACGGAATAACTACGCGTTTCCCTAGCCGAACAGTGTTTTGCCGACTTTGGTCAAGGCGCTTTCCAGTGTTTCGTCGCTCACGGCATAGGAAAAGCGCAGGCAGTTGTCGTTGCCAAAGGCCGCTCCAGGCACGGCTGCAATGCCTGCTTTGTCCAGCAAAAAGGCGCACATGGCGGTGGAGTCTGGCATGGCTTTGGTAAAGTGGTGGTGCATGTCCGGGAAAATGTAGAACGCACCCTGGGGCCGGGGGCACAATACGTCAGGCCAGGTGTTTACAATGTCCATGGCTAGGTTGCGGCGGCGTTCAAAGGCTTTTTTCATCACTTCCACTTCCGCAAGACCGCCGCGCAGGGCTGCTTCTGCGGCTTTTTGAGCTACGGAACATACGTTGGAAGTAGACTGCCCCTGCAGGCGGGTCATGGCCTTGATGTAATCGGGGTGGGCCAGGGCATAGCCCACGCGCCAGCCTGTCATGGCAAAGGTTTTGGCTGTACCGTTCAGCACCACCACGTGTTCCGGGTTTTTCTCCCACATGGGGGCAAGGCTTAAGGGGGTTTTGCCATCGTACACAAGCTGGTCGTAAATTTCATCAGCCGCCAGCAACACGTTGTGGGCAATTGCCCAGGCGGCGATTGCTTCCAGCTCTTTTTGCGTGTAGCATGCACCTGTTGGGTTGGAAGGGGAGTTTAGCACCAGCATGCGTGTTTTGGGTGTGTGGGCTGCTTCCAACGCGGCAACGGAAATTTTAAACCCTGCCTCGGCAGTGCTGGGAATAATTACGGGTTTTGCCCCGGCCAGTTCCACCATAGGCGGGTAGCTCACCCAGTACGGTGCAGGAATAAGCACATGGTCGCCAGGGTTCAGCACGGCCTGAAACAGGTTGTACAGGCACTGCTTGCCGCCATTCCCAATGATAATGTTCTCCGGCCCGGCCTGCACCCCATAATGCTGCTTGAAGTAACCCGCTGCTGCGGCGCGTAAATCTGGTGTGCCCGGCACAGCAGTGTAGCGGGTAAACCCGGCATCAATGGCATTTTTTGCCGCGTCGCAAATATGCTTTGGGGTGGGGAAATCTGGTTCCCCCACGGAAAGGCTCAAAATATCGTGGCCTGCGGCTTTTAATTCCTGGGCTTTGGCGCTAATGGCCAGGGTGGCTGAAGGCTTAAGGTGTTGCACCCTGTCTGCAAGCTGCATAGAATTCTCCTTCCCATAGGTGGCAGAGGCAGGTGATACTAAGGAAACGCTGATTTATTTTGTTTGGCGGCGTTATACCCGTAAAGCCGACGGCAGTCGCGAGCATCGCGAGCCGTGGAGTGAGGGCGAAGGGTGAGGGTGAGTTAGCCACCCGCACATCTCCACGAAGCCCGAGCGGATAAGGAAACAGTCGAGGACGGAAGAGTTGACCCGGCCCGTTTTGAGCCTCGGCCTTCACGCCTGCTTCAAAAAAAAGCTCGTGCCTTGCCTAACGAAATAACTGAGCGTTTCCCAGATTTCATGTAATCGCATTTTCAACGGCTGCTATGTACACTGCACTGGGAACACCCCAGTGCAGGAATGCCCCATGTGGGGCAGCCAGCCTTATGCCCCTTGGTATCAGCTTACGGGCTGGTTGTAAATTCACCCGGCACGCTGCTTTGTGCCACGGGGTGCAAAAATGCTTCTTTTACACGGCCCATGCCCTGCCTTGTGGCTTGTTATTCCTTGTGCCACTTGGGCTTGGCACTTTAACCACACATTTATTTCATTATGAACAATTCTCAAAAAATTCCCCAACAACCACCTTTGCTGCCTATGCCAGCAGGGTGTGTTGTGGGCACATTGCAAGAACGGGTAAAGCGGTTTAGCGTGCGCTGCACTGTGAATGGCCAGGAAGTGTGGGCACATACCAACAATTCCGGCAGCATGCTGGGGCTTGTGCCCCAAGGAGTGCAGGTGTTGCTTTCCCCCGCTGCCAACCCTGCCCGCAAGCTGGCCTGGACACTGGAACTTATTGGCCTGCCCGGCGGGAAAGAGCCTGTGTGGGTGGGGGTGAATACCCAAACCCCTAACAGGCTCTTAAAGGCGGCCTTTTATGCCGGGCAACTGCCCTGGGCCGCTGGGTATACCCAGTTTTCGGCAGAAGCACGCTGCGGTGAAAGCCGTATTGATGCCCTGCTGCAAGGTGAAGGATTGCCCGACCTGTGGGTGGAGTGTAAAAATGTCACGCTGGTGGAAGATGGGGTGGCGGCGTTCCCAGATGCCGTAAGCACCCGGGCGCAAAAACATATGGGCACCTTGATGGAAAGGGTAGCTGCGGGCCAGCGGGCAGCTACTTTTTACTGCATTGAGCGGGGGGACGCGGCCTGCTTTGCTCCGGCAAGTTATGTGGACCCAGACTACTCCCGCCTGTTTTTGCAAAGCCTGAAAGCCGGCGTGGAGATGTACCCCCATGTGGTGCAGGCAGATCTGTCAGGAATTTGGCTTGGGCCTACACTGCCCCTTGCTCCCCTGGCCTATATTGGCGTATAACCCACCCAAGCGCGTTGTTGCCTAGGGAAATGCTGATTTATTCCGTTTGGCGGCGTTACTTCACTTTTTTTGAAACAGTCGAGGACGGAAGAGTCCACTCCTGCTTCAAAAAAAGTTCGTGCCTTGCCAAACGAAATAACTACGCATTTCCAAAATGCCATTTAATCATTGTTACCCTAGCGTTGTGTGTTGTGGCAGGTGCTTTTGTTGTAAAAATAAGGTCCTTGTTTTTACAGGATTTTGGGCTGGAAAGTGTGATTTTTAGCCCATTCGCACTACATTGAGCCACTGCAAACTTGAAAGAGCCACGTACTGGCGGGCAAGGTTGGCCACGCCTGGAGTGACTCGGGTAACGCACGCGATTATAACATTTTTTGAGCGAGGGTGCTGTTCCGTGAACAGCGCTTCATCGCTCCCAAGCAAGGATACTTATTATGTCAGAGACTCCGTTCCGCTGTGGTTGGGTTGCCCTTATGGGGCCGCCAAACGCCGGCAAATCTACCCTGCTCAATGTCTACCTTGGGCAAAAGGTCGCCATTGTTTCCCCCAAGCCCCAAACCACCCGGAACCAGATAACCGGCATTCTTTCTGAAAAAGATGCCCAGGTCATTTTTATGGATACCCCGGGCGTGCACCAACTGCGCGGCAAAATGAACCGCCTTATTGTGCAGTCTGCCTGGCAGGCCATGGAAGGGGCAGACGTTATTGCCATTATGATTGATGCAGACTATTACGCCCGCACGCCAGAAGCCCTTGCCCGCGACATTGGCCCCTTCATCAAACCCATTGAGGCAGAAACACGCCCCGTGTTTGTTATTGCCAACAAGGTTGATTTGTTGGGCGACAAGTCTTTGTTGCTGCCCCTGTTTACTACTTTGCATGAAAGCTGGCCCAAAGCAGAAATTTTCCCCCTTTCCGCACTTAAGGGTGAAGGCCTGCCCCAACTGCTGGAAGCCCTCAAAAAAGCGTTGCCAGAAGGTGAAGCCCAGTTCCCGGAAGACCAGCTTTCCACTGTGCCCACCCGGTTTATGGCTGCGGAAATTGTTCGGGAAAAGTTGTTCCTTTCCTTGAAGCAGGAACTGCCCTACCTTACCGCTGTGGACATTGAAGCCTGGGAAGAAGACCCGGTAACCGGACATGTGACCATTCATGCCGTTATTTATGTTGCCAAGGCCAGCCACAAGGCCATTGTTATTGGCCATGCCGGGCGGCATATTAAAGAAGTGGGGCAAAGCGCCCGCAAAGACATTATGGCCCTGCTGGGGTGCAAGGTGCACCTTGAGCTGTGGGTGAAAGTACGGGAAAACTGGGTGGACGACGTCTCCTTCCTGCATACCCTGGGCCTTGGTTCCCAGGTATAAGGCACTTGCCCATGTGTATGCCTGAAGAAGCCCAGCTCAAAGAGCGTTTTGATGTTGTGTGGGAAGCCTGCACCGGTGCTGCATTGCGTGCTGGGCGGGCCCCGCACGACGTGCAGCTAGTGGCTGTTTCCAAAACCTACGGGGCTGAACCTGTGGCCGCCATTGCCCGCCATTGGGCCGCGTGCCACGGGGCTAATTGCTCTGGGGCCGATTGCCTTGGTGGAAGTCCCCTTGTGTTTGGTGAAAGTTACATTCAAGAAGCGCTGGAAAAGCAGGTGACCGTTGCTGCCTTGTTGCAGGGGGGCAATGCCGCCCCTGCGGTGCAGCCCCAGTGGCACTTTATTGGGCACATTCAAAGCCGCAAGGCCAAGGAACTGCCGGGGCATTTTTCCCTGGTGCATTCGGTTGATTCCGTAAAGGTTGCCAAAGGCCTGCAACGCGGGTGGGAAGCCCAGGTGGCAGGCAAACCCGCACCGCTGCACGCCCCGGCCCCACAGCCCCAGGGGGTGCTTTTGCAGGTGAATATTGGCAGGGAACCGCAAAAAAGCGGGGTGGCACCGGAAGAGGCAGAAGCCTTGTGCCTTGCCGTTATGGGTTTTGCGGGCCTGCGGGTGGAAGGGCTTATGTGCCTGCCCCCTGCCAGTGCGGAAGGCGAGGGTGCCCGCCCTTATTTCCGTGCCCTGGCAGCCCTGCGTGAACAGATACGTCAAAATACGGGCCTTGCTTTGCCCCACCTTTCCATGGGGATGTCTGGCGATTTTACCGTGGCCATTGAAGAAGGGGCAACCCTGGTGCGGGTGGGGTCCAGTATTTTTGGGAGCCGTAAAAAATAACGGGCCATCTCTTTTTTCTGTTCTTCTCTTCTGAAAAAGGCTATTTATTGTGTGAATAGCCTTTTTTCTTAGTAGTTGTATATTCTGCTGTAGTGCCTTCCCCCTTATGGGTTTCCGCTTTAGGCCGATACAGTAAACAAGGCCCGGAATGTATTTTGTAGGTATATGACCATTACCTGTTAGGTTGCCACAGTGCCTTTTGGCATTGTATTTGGTATGGGCTGGCATGGGCTTTGCATTGCTATGTAAGGAAGCAGGAGGCGCATTTTGGCGCTTCCCGGGCAAAGCACGTAAAAGGCAATTTGCAATGGTCTTTTTGTAGGCAGGCAACACACAATAACGCAGCCTTTTCAGGCCGCACCACGCGCAAGGATAGCATTCATGGATTTAGCAACCCCTTTAGGGC
The DNA here is from genome assembly GCF_000430005.1 of Desulfovibrio cuneatus DSM 11391. Classification (GTDB taxonomy): domain Bacteria; phylum Desulfobacterota; class Desulfovibrionia; order Desulfovibrionales; family Desulfovibrionaceae; genus Frigididesulfovibrio; species Frigididesulfovibrio cuneatus. The sequence continues at coordinate 63,536 of NZ_AUCY01000014.1, read as the reverse complement.
TTGTGGTCTCCTTTGGGCTTATCACCGCAGCACTGCTTGATGGCGCAGGGGGCTTAGGCCTTTTTATTCACGGCCCTTCCATGCTTATTGTGCTTGGCGGCACCATTGGGGCAACGCTTACCCACTACCCCCTTGGTACGGTGCTCAGCACTGGCAAAATTATTGGCAAAACCTTTTCCAGCTCGTTACCCACCACCGACGATGTTATTGCCCAGTTTATTGATTATGCCAACCGCGCCCGGCGTGAAGGCATTCTGGCGCTTGAATCCATCGTGAATGGTATTGATAATGCCTATGTTAAAAAAGGGTTGCAGCTTACGGTGGATGGTATGGAGCCGGAAATTATCCGCTCTATTCTTGAAGCGGAAATAAGCAATGTGGAAGCCCGCCACGAAACAGGCATAGACCTATTGAGTGCTCTTGCGGCATATGCCCCGGCCCTGGGGATGATTGGTACCGTTATTGGCCTTGTGCAAATGCTGAAAAACATGAACGACCCTTCCTCCATTGGCCCTGCCATGGCCGTGGCCCTTATTACCACCTTTTACGGGGCGGTATTGGCAAACCTTGTGTTTTTGCCCATGGTGGGCAAGCTCAAGTGCCGTTCCAAGGAAGAAGTGCTCATTATGGAAATGCAGCTTGAAGGCATTGTGGGCATTTCTAAAGGCGAAAACCCGCGCATTATTCTGGAAAAGCTCACCAGCTTTCAGCCCTATTACCGGCGTAAAAAGGCATAGCAGTGGCAAGGGAAAAAAAGGAACGCGCGCCAGAAGGCCAACCTGCCTGGCTCATCACCTTTTCCGACCTCATGACCCTTTTGCTCACATTTTTTGTATTGCTTGTGAGCATGTCGGTGATTGATGAGCGGTACAAGCTGGAGGTGCTGGGTTCTGTGGCCCGCCAGTTTGGGGTGGGGGAAGCCTTTTTGAACCCAACTGCCCCTTCCGGTAAGCTGAATGTGCATGAACCCGGCAAAATGGACTTGCCCCCGGAAGACCTGGAACTGTTGCGGGATAAAATATTTGACGACAGTACCAAGGACTTGAATTTTCAGGAAAACAAGTACGTGCAAATCTTTTCCATCAATAGCGAGGTGCTGTTCCGTGAAGGGGCCACGCAACTGAGCGATAAAGGCATTGCCTTGCTGGATAAGCTGGTGCCGTACCTGTTGGAAATTCCTTACCCCCTGCTGGTGGCAGGGCATACCACCAACCTGCGCGACGAAGAAGGACGTAATTATATTGTGAGCTTTAGTCAGACGGTTATGGACGCTTCCTGGCTGCTTTCCCTGCGCCGGGCCATGGCCGTGTACAGCCACTTTTCCCTGCGGGGTATTCCCCCGGCCCGCCTTTCCCTGGAAGGGTTTGGGCAGTTTCGACCCAAAGCCAGCAACAACACCCCGGAAGGGCGCGCAGCCAACCGCCGGGTAGACCTGGTGCTGGACAAACGGAACCTTGAATGGGCCAAAAAAGTAGATCGCCTGCGGGAAAATGCCCCCCCGGAACAAACAGACCTGTATTTTAAGGGCTTCCGGTTTGACCTGACCATGCCAGGGCAGAACGCCACTTCGCGCGTTCCCCGAAACGTACTCCCAACAAGGCCCTGACCATGGCACGCCGCAAACGTAAAAGTTCCCCTGCATCCAGCGACGGCTGGCTGGTGACGTTTTCCGACCTTATGACGTTGCTGCTGACTTTTTTTGTGCTTTTGCTCAGTATGTCTTCCATGGACACGGTGGTCATTTCCCGCATTAGCGCCCACTTTGCCAACCCTTCCATAGACGCCACCGAAGCAGCAGGGCGCATTCCCGGCCGTGTTATGGAAGTGCTGGAACTGTTGCGCGACCCGGAAAACGTGCTGTTGCAGCAGGACCGCATTAAAGATTTGCTCTTCCCCTATGATGTGCTGCCGCCAGAAGTAACCACAGGGGACATTCAGGAAAACGTGCGCATTTTGCAGCACCCGGAAGGGGTGGTCATTGTTTTGACAAATGGGCTGTTGTTCCCGGAAGGTGCGGCAGAACTGACGCCAGTAGGGAAAAAGTTGCTTGAAGCGCTTTCTCCTGTTATTCTTGCTGTAGAAACGGATGTGAACATAAGCGGCCACACCGACAACATGGAAGCAGCAGGCCAAAACCCCTATGAACTTTCGGGTTTTCGGGCAATTGCTGTTTTGGAACGATTTTTGCTGTATCAAATCAAGCCGGACAGATTTTCGGTGAGCGGTTATGGGCCAGACAGACCAGTGGAGCCAAACAGCACCGCAGAGGGAAGGGCCAAAAACCGGCGTGTTGAAATTTTACTGAAGGTCAATAAGTGGGTTGGCGGTTACAGCTAACCGAAAATGTAAGGAGCGCATATGGCTGACGAGCAGGAACCCAAAAAAAAGAGCAAGCTGAAATGGCTTGTGTTAGTTTTTATCCTGTTGCTGCTTGGCGGCGGGGGGTATGCCGCTTGGCATTTTTACCTGGCAGATATGCTGAATAAAACAGAAGATGGCGGAAGCTCTGCTAAAAAAGTGTCTGCCGAAGCGAAAGTTTCTGGCATGAAAGGTACTGTGGTGCCCCTGCCCGTGTTCCGGGTGAACCTTGCAGACCCGCTTGGCAAGCGCTTTATCAAGCTGATGGTGGAGGTAGAAGCCGCCAACCAGGATGTTGCCGGTGAACTGGAAACCTACCAGGCCCCTATACGCGACGCCATTATTTTGCTGCTATCCAGCAAAAGCAATGCAGACCTGGCCACAGTGGAAGGCAAGCTGGTGCTGAAAAGTGAAATTACTGACCGTATCAACCAAATACTTGGCGGCCCCAAAGTGCTTCAGGTGTTTTTTACCGATATAGTTATTCAATAACGTAATTCCCCAGAGACTTTTACGTTACAACGTATGCGCCGGGCACACACTGCCGCACGGCCCCTAAGGAACATGACATGGCTGACGAACTGGATCAAGACTCCCTTGCTGCGGAATGGGCCGCTGCCCTTGAAGAAACCACCCCTGAACCACAAGCCAGCAAACCTGCTGCTGTAGTGCCAGACCCGGCCAACCTGGCCGATGAATGGGCTGCTGCCCTGGCGGCAGACGAGCAAACGGCAGTAAAAAAAGAGAAAGAGCAAACAGCGCTTTCTGCCCAGGCCAAGGTTGCCACCTTTGCAGACCTTACCGAAGAAGCAAAGGCCCCGCGCCCGGATTCACGCCGCGAGCTGGATTTTATTCTGGATATTCCCCTGGATGTTTCCGCTGAACTGGGGCGTACCCGCCTGCTTATTAACGAATTGTTGCAGCTTGGGCAGGGGTCTGTTGTTGAGCTGAACAAGCTTGCAGGCGAGCCGCTTGAGGTGTATGTTAACGGGAAAATGGTGGCCCGTGGTGAAGCCGTTGTTATTAACGAAAAATTTGGCATTCGCCTTACAGACATTATCAGCCCCATTGAACGGGTAAAGCAGTTAGGGTAATTACATGGCAGGCACTGGGTTTTCCCGTTTCAGGGCATTGTTCGCCGCTGCTGTTGCCCCTGTTGGGGGTGGCGCACTTTCGCAAACAGTACAGCAAACCCAGGGTGGGGGGCTGCCCCCTGCCCTGGTTGCCCCGCCCTTAGTGCCTGTTGCAGGGGCTGCTACCCCTGTTCCAGTTGCCCCTGCCGCCCCCACAACCGAAATTGTACGCCAGGGCGCGGAGAATATTTCTTCCGCCGTGCAAGGTGTGGGCGACCTGTTTTCCTGGAGCAGCTACCTGGAAATGGTAGGTATGCTGTTTTTGCTCCTGGCTGTGCTGTGGTTTGCCTTGTGGCTTATCAAGCGCCGGGCTTACAAGGCTGCTGGCGGGGCTGTACCTGCCATGTACATTGAAAGCCGTTTGCCCCTTGCCCCCAAAAAATGGGTGGTTATTACCCGGTTTATGAACACCCGGCTTGTGCTTGGCCTTACTGACAGTAACATAACCCTGCTTGCCGCGCTTGACGTGGAAACAGGCAAGCCAGCCCCACCAGACAAGGCACAGGGTGAAGCTGATTCTGCGTTTGCCGACTTTTTACGCAACAGCCAACCTCCCACACCCTAACCCCCAGGTGACCATGCGCCGTACCGCTAATTTTCGCCTTTGTTCTGTGCCCCCCCGGTTAACACCGGGCCGGGGCTTTTGCCTTTTATTTCTGCTGGTTGCCATGGCGGGTGCTTTGGCTGCGCTGCTGTGGCACCCAGGCGCTGCCCTTGCCGCGCAAGATGGTGCCGTGCCCAACTTGCAACTTACCCTTTCCGGTGGCCAAACGGAGCCAGAAAAAGTTTCCACTGCCCTGGAAATTATGTTTCTGCTCACCATTCTTTCCCTGGCACCTGCCATTGTGCTTACGGTAACCAGCTTTACCCGTATTATTATTGTATTCCACTTTATCCGGCAGGCCATAGGCATTCAAACGTTGCCCCCTAACCAGGTGTTGGCAAGTCTTGCCATTTTTATGACCGTTGCCATTATGATGCCCGTGGGAAAACAAATCAATACAGAGGCATTGCAACCCTACCTGGAAGAGCGCATTGGCCTTTCGGAAGCTGTGAAAAAGGCGGAACAGCCCTTGCGGGTCTTCATGTTCAAGCATACCAGGGAAAAAGATCTTTCCATCTTCTATACCATTACCCAAATGGAACGCCCAAATAACAAAGAAGAAGTGCCTACCACCACTCTTGCGGCGGCCTATATCATCAGCGAGCTGAAAACAGGGTTTACCATAGGCTTTTTGCTGTTTGTGCCCTTTTTGGTGCTTGATATGGTGGTGGCCAGCATATTGCTTGCCATGGGCATGATGATGCTGCCCCCCATGATGGTGTCATTGCCCTTCAAGTTGCTGCTGTTCGTAATGGTAGACGGTTGGACACTGTTGGTGGGCTCGCTGGTAAACAGCTTTTTGCTGTGATGCGATGAGTGTTTTTGATGCGGTGTTCTATTGTTAACGCCCGCCCTGTGGCTTTAAGGGAAGGATAGAGAGTATGACCCAGGACTTTGTTGTTGGCTTTGCCAAACAGGCCATTGAGCTGGCCTTGCTCCTTTCGCTTCCTATGCTGGGCATTGGCCTTGCTGTGGGCCTTGCGGTCAGTATTATTCAAACCGCTACCCAAATTCAGGAACAAACCCTGACCTTTATTCCTAAAATTGTGTCCATTTTTTTGGCCCTGCTGTTCTCGTTTCCGTGGTTGATGGATAAAATGCTCCGGTTTACGCACACGGTGTTGACGGAGTTTCCGCTTTATATTCGTCTTGACGGCAGTTGAAACATAGCCAAACGAAAGAAATCAGCGTTTCAATAACACAGCCCCCTGTTAGCCTTATGGGCCAGCAGGGGGCTGTGTTGTACCTCAACAGTTTGCAAGCAGGCTGTGGAGGTTTTTTGTCGTTGGTTACTTGGCAGCAGGGGTAAAGCTGCTTTCAAGGCCTTCAGTTACTTCACCAAAGGCAGCCGGAGCAATGGGGGTTTTGGGGGCAAACTTCATTTCAAAGCGCCCTTGTTCCAGTATTGCACGGGAAAGGTTGGTAGCCATGGCTGTTACAGCTTCACTTGTGCCGGGTTTTACGCGGTTCAGGTCTTGGGCTGTGTCTTCGCGCAGGGCCTTGGCGGTGGCTTCCAGCACTTCAGGGGCAGCAAGGCCCACCATTTGGGTGGCAATTACTTTGCTTGCCAGGTCCACAATGCCTTTGTTTTCAAAGCTCATGGTCAAGGAATGCAGCTTGGAACCATCCAGGGCAGCCAGGGCTTCTTCTTGCAGCATGGCAGAAGGGCTGGTTATGGCCGCGCTCAGGGTAGCAGTGCCAAGGTTTGGTTCTTGCACCTGGGCATTGCGCAGGGTCAAGGCCACTGTTTTTGCAGCGTCATCGGTGTTGTAATCCACACCAACGCTGGCGCTAATGTCCAGGGGCATACCGTGCAGTTGCTTGAAGCCGGGCACAAGGTGTGCCACAAGTTCGCCGGGCAGCACAAGATTACTTTGGGTGAGATCAAATGTTCCGTTGCTTGCACGCAGGTTCGCTTTCATGGTCCACCCAGCGGCGGTAATGGGCTCTTTGCTGACCATGGGCATGAACAAGGAGACGCCTTTAATGGCGAAGTTGCTAAATTTAAAGGGGTTTTTGTTCAGTTCGTTCATCATGTCTTGCTCTGTGGCATTTTCGCCAAGGGCGAGAATGGCGAACAGGTTGGGCATGGCCATGTCTTGCATTTCTATGCTCTGGATGGAGAATTTGCCAATAGGGCCAGCGTCCAGAACCATGTTTTGCAAGGAACCTTTATCAGCGGAAAGCAGGCCGGCGTTGGTGGCCGAAAAGGAATCCACCGTCATGTTAATGGCAACAAAGGGCGTGGAAATTTTGTTGGTATAGCCTTTGCCTTGCATGGTGCCAATGCGCAGTTCTTGGAGGGGCTTTTGCAGCGTATCAAGAATTTTAATCATTTCCTGTTCATTCTGCGGGGTGGGGGCGTTGGTAGCAGCAATAAAGGCCTGCACATCGGCGTGAACATCCGTGACTGATATTACAGCATAGCCACCCTGCATGGGCAGTTGTGTTTGGGGGTCTTTCAGGGTCCATGCCAGGTTTTGCGCTTCTGCCATGGAAAGAATGCGCTGGGTGCCCGGGCGGGTTATAGCGGTAAGGTCACCCGCTTCTACCACCACGGTATCGGCTGTTATCTGCTGGTCGTTTGCCCCGTTGGGAATAAACTTGACGCCAGTAAGGGTAATGCGTTTTGCTATGGCGTCAGCTTCCGCGGTGGCATAGGTAAGGGTGCCGGGAAGTTTTGCCGTAGCTTCTTTGAATTCATTAAGCAGTTGCTTGTCCAGCATGGGTTTTCCTAAAAAAACACCACCGGCAACAAGAAGGATAACAACCGCAATTAGTATGTTGCGTTTCTGAGAACTCATGGGGAATCTCCCTTGGTAAAATTCATGCCTTTGTAAAAAAGACGTTGTTGTAAAGCGTGTACCGGGGCAGCGTGTTTGCAGCGGCACGTGGGTACTGCCATTCCAGTATAAGCAAAAAAAGTGGCGTGCATCCTTTGGCAGGCTAAGCAGCCCTACACCAACCACAGGGGTGAAGGAGCAGTGCTTTTCCTGTACGTGAAAAGGCTTGCTTTGCCAAGTGTATTTAAGGAATCGTTGATGAAGGCCCTTGCAAATTGTATTTTGTAAGGGCCTTGTGATGTGCTAGATTGGCAGTTTTGGATAAGACTGTGTGGAATAAATGGTAATTGGGAAACGCTGCGTTATTTCGTTTGGCAAGGCACGAGTTTTTTTTGAAGCAGGAGTGGACTCTTCTGTCCTCGACTGTTTCATAAAAAAAGGAGTAACGTCGCCAAACGGAATAACTCAGCGTTTTCCCAACCAGTGTTCCAGCGCTTTATGAAGCTTTTCTATGCTTATGGGCTTGATAAGGTGGTCGTTCATGCCCGCAGCCATGCTTTTTTCCCTGTCTTCACGCATGCCGTGCGCGGTAAGGGCAAGAATGGGAACATTGCGTATGCTTTCCCTTCCTTCGGAGCGTATTTTTTTGGCAGCGTCAAGGCCGTCCATCAGGGGCATTTGAATGTCCATAAGAATAATATCCACATCTTGCGTTTGCAAAATTGTGACCGCTTCCAGGCCATTGTTGGCAATCACCACAGAAACCCCCAGGGAATCTAGCATGGCAATGGCAATTTCCTGGTTAATGTCGTTGTCTTCTACCAGCAGCGCCCGTGTGCCCAGCAGCGGCTTGGGCATATCTTTCTGCACAGGGGGGGGAGTTTCTATGTCCGGGGTAGCCTGCCATACAGGCTGTTTGTCCGGGGTGGGCTGTTGGTCTGTAATGCGGGGTGGGCCTTGTTCAAAGTCGAAGGGGTAATGTTCCTCGCACCGGCGGAAGGGCACGGTGAATGTGAAGATGCTGCCAACGCCCACCTCACTTTCCACATGCAAAGCGCCACCCATCATTTCCACCAGCTCCTTGCACAGCACAAGCCCCAGGCCTGCACCGCTGAAGCGCCTGGCACTGTAAGTGGTGGTTTGGCTGAATGCCTTGAAGATGTTTCCCAGGTTTTCAGGGGGAATGCCAACGCCCGTGTCATGTACGACAAAACGAACATACTCATATTCCGGGGTTTCCCTGGTCAAAACAGCCTTCAGGTGGACCCGCCCTTCATTGGTAAAGCGTATGGCGTTGTCGCACAGGTTGGCAAGCACCTGGCCAAGGCGGCTGCCATCTCCCTTCAGGTAGTGGGGAATATTGGGGTCTATGGTTATTTTAAAAGTGACCTTTTTGGCTTTGGCCTGGTCTGCGTAAGCTTCTTCCACCTGATGCAGGATTTTTTCCAGGGCAAATGGCGTGGGGAACAGTTCCAGCGTGCCGGAGCGCAGGTGGGAAAAGTCGAGAATACTGTTGATAAGCCGTAACAGGCCGTGGGTGGCATTCTGAATTTTGAAGAAATAGCTGGCGAACGGTTCGGCAGGCTGTTTGCCCAGAGCAACGTGGGAAAAACCGAGAATACAGTTGAGCGGGGTGCGCAGTTCATGGCTCATGCGGCCAAGAAATTCGCTTTTAGACTGGCTGGCCTGTTCTGCCTGGCGCTGTACATCCAGCATGGCTTCTTCGGTTCTGCGTTGCAGGCGTCTGTCCCGCACATAGGTAAGAACGCGCTGCGGCGTGCTGTTGTGCAGGAAAATGTGGGTAAGCTCGCAGGGCAGCGCCATGCCGGAAAGGGTGCGGAAGGTGTATTCTTCGCGGTAACGGTCAAGCTGGGAGGCGGTTTCAAAAATATCGTCGCGGGCTTTTTTGTCTGGCAGGCCTAAAAGTTTGCCATTGGCTATCATTTGCTCAAGCGATTCAGCTTCCAGCAGGAACAGCATGCCAGGGCTGGCGGCAAGCAGTTGTTCCCGGGTCCAGAGGAAGTAACCATCAAGGGAAGCTGTGAACACTGCCCGCATGACTTCTTCCATTTCGCGCTTGTCTTCCACGCTGTGGGCCAGGGAATGGGTTTGGGAAGACATGGAACCAAAGGTGCTGTGCAGGGCTGCAAGGTGGCTGGCAATGTCGGAAAATTCTGTAATAAGCGAAGGGGGCGGCGGCGTTGGGGCCTGGGAGTGCAGGGTGGCCGTTGTATTGGCTACCCAGCGAAGTGGGGCTGCTATAAACAATATGCCCACAAGCAAAAGGAGTAACAAAAAGGCTACGGCAGTGTAAAAAAAGGTGTGCAGCACTTGCACGGTAGCAGCGGAGCTGTTGTCCAGCATTACCAGGGCAATGGCTGCATTGCCATCCACAGGGGAAGAAAGTTCCCCCAACACGCTTTGCAGGCTTATGTCGATGCTGGTGGCCAAGCGCTCCACTTTGCGTTCAACAGCCTGCAAAGCGTTCAGGGTTTCTTGCTGCTTGGTGTAAGCCGTGATGAATGCACGCAGATTTTGCTGCACCGTTTCTGCCTGTGCAGGGGAGCGTTCTTGCAACTGCGCGGCCAGTTCGTTTACCTGGGCAATTTGCTGCTGGGTGTGCCCTTGGGGAACTTCTGTGCCTTGGCCCACGGCTTTGGTTGTGGGGGGAGAAAGCCAAAGGCCCAGCAGGGTTTCACGGGCTTTTGCGTCTTGGGCCAGGGCAATGAGCTTTTTAAGGCCCAGGTTTGCCTGTTTTGTTTGGGTGCTGGCTGCCAGGAACAGCATTTCGCTTTCTTCACGCAGGTTAGCAGCAGTGGTAATAAGGGTGGCCGTTTGGGCCAGCTCCTTGCCCAGGGGGGTGTTGTTGCCAAGGGTGCCCACGTAGGAAAGGACACTGGCTACTGCTTTTGCCCTGTGCTGGGAATTGGAAGAAGTAAACACAATGTCTGCATTGTGCTGCATTTCATAGGCGCGGGGCAGGGTGGCCCTTTCCTGCACGCCACTTTTGTGGAGCATGTTCAGGGCTGTTGCCTGCTCACTGGCTGTTGTCAGGCCACGTTCATACAGGCTGGCCAGAAAAACCAGCGGGATGCAGGCCAGCAGCACGAAAAAAAAGCGGCTGCCAATAATAGCCAAGAATGAGCCAAGGTGGGGGCGTTGCTTCATGGGGAGTTCCGGTACAAAAGTGCAGCAAGTGGACCTGATGCGTGCGAATAGTATGTTGTTTAGCATGGGGCTAAAGTAAGTTCAAGCATTTAACTATTGCACGGCGCATTGCGGCTGCAAATTTTCAGTATGGCCGAAAACACAAGAAGCGCTGCCCCCAAGACCTTGTGTGGTGGCATGGGGGCAGCGTTTCTTGTGTTTGCCTATAAAACCGCTGATTACAGAGTATTATACTAAGTCAACGCTTTTACGCGGTTTCTACTGTGGCAGTAACTGTGTGTACGTGAACTCTGCCGGGGTTCAGCCCGTCCATTTGTGGCACTTGCAGGCCCAAGCGTTCTGCATGGTTAATAAGAATGGGGCCCGTCAGGTTCAGGGTTGTTTCTTCTGGCTTGCCCGGGGGAATGGACACGGTAACAAGCACCGCCAAATCTTTCTGGCTTGAGGCTTTCAAGGCTTTTTGGGCACGCATGTCGGCTTGAATGGTGTATTCGCTTACAAAGCTGAATGGGTCTGCCACCAAAAAACCAAGATCAGGCTGTTCCATGCTCTGCAAAAGTAAAAATGGCGCGCCTTCCTTGATTTCCAGCAACACAAAGTCGTGCTGGTCGGTATAGCCCACCAGGCCTTGCGGGAAATGGATGACTTTTTCCAGAGAAATTTCACGTTCGCCAAGGCGAGACATGATTATTTTTTTATTGGAGTGTGCCATAGTGCTGCTGCTGCTAAAAGGTCATTGTTACTGGCAAGCATGGCCTGCCTGTTTTCATTCTTGACACGAAGGTATACTTCTTCACGGTAAACCACGGTGTCGTCTGGAACGATGATACCGAGCTTTGCCTGCTTGCCTTGAATGCTGAGTACGGTGATTTTGATAGAATCACCGATGTGCAGGCTCTCACCCGCCCTGCGTGTAAGGATAAGCATAGGGTTTCCTGGGCTTCAGTGGATAATGCAAATAAAATCTCCCCTTCCTTGTTTATCTATACCGGGAAAAAACAGATTAAGGCAAGCCCGGTGTTTTGACAGCCTGTAGGCGCTTCAGGTGGAAGTGCTGGCATGGGCCTTGGTATTATCGTTCAAAGGCCCATACTGTGCGCAACTGTTACAGGAAGTTTACAAGGCTCATTTGCATTACCATGGAAGCAGACTTGAGCACGCTGTTGTAAGCAAGCTGCTGCTGGGCCATGCGCGTGGTCAGTTCTGTCAAGTCCACATCTTCAACAGCGGAAAGGCCGTCTTCTTCACTGTAGCGGCGCATGGTAATGTTTTGCTCGGCTGCGGTAAGGCGGTTTTTCCTGCCACCAGCGTCGGCTGCGGCGTTGGTAAACTGGGTAAGGGCAGCCTTCAGTTCCGGCAGGCTGTCTTGCATACCCTTCTGGCTGTTGGTTTCAGCATAGCCAATAAGCTTGCCAATGGCTTCAAACAAATTGGCCTGACCTGGCACCACCGTGGGGTAGCCGGGGCTAACGCTTGGGTCCGGGTCTTTGTACATGCCCCCGAACGCGTTCATGCCCACCATGTTCAGGTTAATGGAGTCAGACTCTGAAATATTCAGATTGATGTCTGCCCTGCGTGGGTGCACCACAAACTGGTCGCCAGCGGTGATGTTACCGTCCAGGTTCAGGTAGCCACCCGGCAACGGCAGGTTTGTTTTGGTGCCGTTCATGGAAGCTGTGGCCTGGGTCCAGTTGGCACCGTCGTCTGTGCTGTAAGAATAGGTAACAACGCCACCTTCAATTTTATCAATGCGGGCAGCTACGTCGCGGGTGAAGTAGCCGTCTGCGGAGGAAGTAACCGTGTTGGCCGTTGCCCCATAAGGGGTAATAACCTCTGTGCGGTTGTCGTCTCCCTTGTAAATGGCTGTTGGGCGCACATACATCCAGGTGCCGTTGTTGGAATCTTTGTCTATGGCCGTATTCACGGTGGTTACCTGGCTTGTGCCGTTCATAACCACGCCAACCCCGCCGGCATTAATACGAATTTGCCCCGGGTTATAAGGGGGGCTTATGCCTGTGTCTACAGTGGCGTTTTGCCATGTTTTGCCTCCATCTGCACTGTAACGGTAAGTAGCATCCTGGGCGTTAAGCGTGGTGCCAGGGGCTGCTGGCCCAACAGCTTGAATGAGCACTGTTTTGGCGCTGTCGCCGTCCACGTGGAATTGTTCTGTTGCCAGGTTGGGGTCCACAGTGGTTACGCCAAGGCCCAGGGCATAGGGGGGCGTGTCGGTTTTGTGCCCGGCAAACACATACCGGCCGTTAAAGCTGGTGTTGGCCCGGTTCAACAGTTCCATGAACATGCCGCGCAGGTCTTGGGCAATTTGCTGGCGGTTGTTGGCGTCATAGGTACCGTTGGAACCCTGTGTGGCCTTTTCCAGAATGGCGGATATGGGCGAGGTGTCGGAAAGCACCTTGTCCATGGTGTTTATCCAGCCCTTGGCTGTATTGATATTGCTTTGAAACAGGTCAAGCCTGTCCAGTGTTGTTCTGAACGAGAGTACACGCCCAGTTCCCACCGCGTCGTCTGAAGGACGGTTGATTCTTTTTTGCGATGCGCTTTGAATGTTGGAATCCATCAGGGATGTAAGGGTACTGTTCATGTTTTGCACATGCGTGTTGTACATCATGCTTTGGGTAATTCGCAGAGCCATGTCTCTCTCCTTGGTAGCCGGAAAGGTTCATGTGGTGTTCCGGCAAAATTTTCCCACTGCGGTTGTGTTTGGTGTGGGTGTAGAATGATAAGCAAGAATGGTTCCAAACTGAATGGAAAGGGGGGGTGGCCTATTTTTTTACGTACCTTCCCCTAGTGGAACCCCCTTGCCCTCCATGGCTAAACAAGGTATGCACGAAGTGTTTCAAAGGCATGAACAGCACAGCTCGTGCATTATTGCACAACTGTTTTGTTCTTGCACAAGTGGTACGCCGCGTGGGCAGGCATGTGGGTTTTGCTAAAATTTCAGCAAAAACAGTGCCAAAGGTGCGGCCCCTTCGTAAATTTCAAGTAAGAGTGGCATTGTTTTTATTGGTGTACATGGGCATACGGTAGTATTGGGTGTATGCCATGCTACGCAACAAGGCTGGTAAATAATTTCCAGCAACTGGGAATTTTTGTCCGTGTGGGCTTTCCCGTAGTTTTTGTGCTTCACACTTTTGCATGCAAGGTGGCTTAGAGTATGGAAACAATTGACCTGACCAGGCCAGACACCGCCTTTATCCGCGAAGTGGAAAAAGAAAGTGGGCAAACGGTGTCCAAGTGTTACCAATGTGGCAACTGCTCTGCCGGGTGCCCCATGTCTTTTGCCTACGACATTCCTGTGAGCCGTATGATGCGGCTTGTGCAGGCCGGGCAAAAGGAGGCGGTTCTTTCTGCCAAATCGTTGTGGATGTGCGCCACGTGCGAAACCTGCACACAGCGCTGCCCCAACAACATTGATGTGGCAAAGGTAATGGACGTATGCCGGCATATGGCACGGCGTGAAGGGAAAGGCGGCGTATATGCTGTTAAAACCTTCTGGGATGCGTTTATGCAATCTGTTGGAATGAACGGCAAAGTGCATGAAATTGGCCTTATGGTTATGTACATGCTGCGCACAGGCCGTGTGTTTACCGACGTAGACCTGGCCCCCAAAGCCCTGCCCAAAGGGAAAATGTCCATTTTGCCCCACCGGGCAAAGGGCAGGAAAGAAGTGGCAGACATTTTACGCCGCTTCCATGAAGGCGCGGCCGATGAGCAGAAGGTGCAAGCCCGCCTTGCTGCTGCCGAACAGGCCGGAAAACAGGCGGCAACGCAAGAGGGAGGCCGTTCATGAGTGCTGTTTCTTTAGGGTACTATCCGGGCTGTTCCGGCCTTGGTACCTCGCTGGAGTACGATGCTTCCACCCGCGCGGTATGCCGCGCCCTGGGCATTACTCTGCAAGATATCCCAGACTGGACCTGTTGCGGTTCCACCCCGGCCCACACCGTTGACCACGTGCTTTCTTCCGCCTTGGCAGCCCGTAACTTTGCCCAGGCAGAAACCGCTGGTATTGACGATGTGATTACCCCATGCCCCAGTTGCCTGAAAAATTTGCGTAACGCCCTGGAACACATGGAAGATGACTTGTTCCGGGCCAGGGTAGACGCCCTGACAGAACGCCCCCTGACCCGCCCCCACACGGTGAAGTCTGTGTTGCAGGTGCTGGTGGAAGATATTGGCCTTGATGCCATTAAAGAAAAGGTCACCCGCCCCCTTACCGGCATGAAGGTTGTGCCCTATTACGGCTGCCTGATGACCCGCCCGGCAAGCACCATGCGCTTTGACAGCCCGGAATACCCCATGTCTATGGATAACTTGCTGGCTGCCCTTGGGGCAGAAGTGCTGCCCTTCCCGCTGAAGGTGGAATGCTGCGGAGCCTCTTTTGGTATTCCCAAAAAAGAAGCGGTAACCCGCCTTTCCGGCAAGCTTTTGGACCTTGCGGCAGGCCTTGGTGCCCATGCTGTGGTGGTGGCTTGCCCCCTGTGCCAAATGAACCTGGACCTGCGCCAGGAACAAATTAACGCCGCCAACAACACCCACCACGCCCTGCCAGTGCCGTACTTTACGCAACTGGTTGGCTACGCCCTGGGTGTGCCGGAAAAAGAGCTTGGGTTTGACAAGCTTATCATGCCGTTGGCCCCGGCATTTACTGCCATGCAGGAAGCCTGTGCAAAGGCAACCGCAGTGGCAGAGAAAAAGCCCGCTGCCGGGAAAACGGAAGCCACCGCAGGAGGTGCGGCATGAGAATAGGGGTTTTTATTTGCCATTGCGGCAGTAACATTGGCGGCACGGTAGACTGCAAAAGCGTTGCCGAAGAATCATACGCCTTCCCGGACGTGGTTTTTTCCACAGACACCATGTACGCCTGTTCCGAACCTGGGCAGCAAGGCATTATTGATGCCATCAAAGAACACAATCTTTCCGGCGTGGTGGTGGCTTCCTGTACCCCGCGCATGCACGAACCCACCTTCCGCCGTGCGGTGGAACGGGCCGGGCTGAACCGCTATATGTTTGAAATGGCCAACATCCGGGAACACGTTTCCTGGATTGGTAAAAACAAGGACGCCAACACCAACAAGGCAGCGGAGCTGGTACGCATGGCCGTTTCCAAGCTGCGCCTGAACCGTGACCTGCATTCCAAGTCCTTCCCGGTGACCAAAAGGGTGCTGGTTATTGGCGGCGGTGTGGCAGGCATTCAGGCTGCGCTGGACTGCGCTGATGCTGGCCTTGACGTTGTGCTGGTGGAGCGCGAACCTTCCATTGGCGGCAAAATGTCCAAGCTGGACAAAACATTCCCCACGGTGGACTGTTCCAGCTGTATTCTTGGCCCCCGTATGGTGGACGTGGCCCAGCACCCCAACATTACGCTGTATGCCGCTGCCGAAGTGGAAAGCGTGAGCGGTTATGTGGGCAACTTTGAAGTGACCGTGCGTAAAAAGGCCACCTATGTGGACTGGGACAAATGCACGGGCTGTGGCCTGTGTACAGAAAAGTGCCCCAGCAAAAAATCCTTCGACCGCTTTAACGAAGGCGTTGGCCCCACCACCGCCATCATTATTCCCTTCCCCCAAGCCATTCCCAAAAAAGCTTCCATTACCAGGGATGCCTGCCGCCAGTTCACCAAAGGCAAGTGCGGCGTGTGCGCCAAAATTTGCCCCACCGGTGCCATTAACTACGAGCAGCAGGACGAGCTGGTTTCCATGAAAGTGGGTGGCATTGTGGCTGCCACGGGTTACGACCTGATGGACTGGACGGTGTACGAGGAATACGGCGCAGGCCGCTACCCCGACGTTATCACCTCCTTGCAGTACGAGCGCCTGCTTTCTGCCTCCGGCCCCACAGGCGGGCACGTAAAGCGCCCCTCCGACGGCAAGGAACCCAAGAATGTGGTGTTTATCCAGTGTGTTGGCTCGCGCGATGTCTCCATCGGGCGGCCTTACTGCTCCGGCTTTTGCTGCATGTACACCGCCAAGCAGGCCATTCTCACCAAAGACCATATTCCAGATTCCCAAAGCTTCGTGTTCTACATGGACATTCGCTCCCCCGGCAAAGGGTACGACGAGTTTACCCGCCGCGTGCAGGAAGAATATGGTGCCCAGTACATTCGCGGGCGTGTTTCCCTGATTTACCCCAAAGGCGACAAGCTTATTGTGCGCGGGGTAGATACCCTTATGGGTGGCCAGCAGGTGGATGTGGAAGCCGACCTGGTGGTGCTTGCCGTGGGCGGCGAAGCTACCCAAGGCTCCCCCCAGTTGGCGGAAAAGTTGCGTATTTCATACGACAGCTACGGCTTTTTCATGGAAGGCCACCCCAAACTGAAACCTGTGGAAACCAACACCGCCGGGGTGTTTCTGGCTGGTTCCTGCCAGGGGCTGAAAGACATTCCTTCTTCCGTGGCCCAGGGCAGCGCCGCTGCTGCGAAAGCCATTGGCCTGCTTTCCAAAGACATGCTGGCCAGCGACCCGCAAATTGCCCAGGTGGACATGAAGCGGTGCGTGGGCTGTGGCAAGTGTATTCAGG
Organism: Desulfovibrio cuneatus DSM 11391; assembly: GCF_000430005.1. Lineage (GTDB taxonomy): Bacteria > Desulfobacterota > Desulfovibrionia > Desulfovibrionales > Desulfovibrionaceae > Frigididesulfovibrio > Frigididesulfovibrio cuneatus. The sequence continues at coordinate 46,956 of NZ_AUCY01000014.1, read as the reverse complement.
TGTGTCCGTTCAAGGCCATTAAAGAAGTGGACGTGCGCGGGCAAATAAAAGCGGAAGTGATTGAAACAGTATGCCAGGGGTGCGGCTTGTGTAACGCCACCTGCCCTCAGGGCGCTGTGCAGCTTTCCCACTTTACTGACAACCAGATTCTTGCGGAAGTGGAGGCCTTATGTCGGTTCTAGAAGGCAAAGAGCTTCGAATAGTTGGTTTTTTGTGCAACTGGTGTTCTTATGGCGGGGCAGACACCGCCGGGGTGGGGCGTTTTTCCCAGCCTACCGACTTGCGCATTGTTCGTGTTCCCTGTTCCGGGCGAATTAACCCCCTGTTTATTATGAAGGCCCTTCTTTCCGGGGCAGACGGCGTGCTGGTTTCCGGCTGCCACCCCCGCGACTGCCACTATGCTGAGGGCAACTATTATGCCCGGCGCAGGCTGGAAGTGCTTAAGGGGCTGTTGCCCACCTTGGGCATAGACCCACGGCGGTTTGAGTATACCTGGGTTTCCGCTTCTGAAGGCCAGCGCTGGCAGCATGTGGTGGATACGTTTACCCAGCAGGTACACACCCTTGGCCCGGCTAAGCGTCTGCCTGATGCCCCGGAGCTAGCTGCTCTTGCTGCCCGCTTGGAACCATTGCGCAATTGAAATTGTTGCACTTTACTTGGGAAGGCTCTGCCTCCCCAAACCCCTCCGCCAAGGGCATGATGCCCTTGGAACCCGCATCAGCGTTTACTTTTCCGCTTTGCGAAAAAGTAAACGCAAATGGGGGGTCAAGGGGAATCATTCCCCTTGCAGGGGGCTGGGGGACAGCGTCCCCCAATAAAAGTCAATAAAATTCATAACGAAACGACCTTTTGCGCTCCATAAGGAGAAAACATGGGTATGCAAAAAGAATTGCAAGCCGCCATTAAGGCCATACTGCCTGAGGTGGATTGTGTTATAGGCTGGGGCAGCGGGCCAGACCCGCTGCACGGCGCACCGCTTTTTATGCGTTCCGAGGACGATGCCAACAGGTTTGCATCCGGCTTTTTTGCCGTAAACAACCCTGCGCTGTTCCTGCCTGAATACAAAGGCAAAAAAGTGGCTGTGGTGGTAAAAGGGTGCGATGCACGCTCCGTTGGGCAGCTTCTTTCAGAAGGGCTCATCAAGCGTGAGGAAGTTTCCCTTATCGGCTTTCCCTGCCAGGGGGTGGTGGACCACGACAAAGTGGCGGCTGCCCTTGGCGAGAAAGGGGAAATGGGCGAAGTGACGGCTGTGCTGGAAGAAGGCGACGCCCTGGTGCTGACCCTGCGCGGGGAAACCGTGCGCCTGAACAAGGCTGATGTGACAGCGGAAAAATGTATGCGCTGCCAGTACCCCAACGCCCACATTGCCGATACTTTTGTGGGGGAAAAGCGCGAACCCGTTGCCACGGCAGACGACTTTGCCGACCTTGCCGTCTTTGAGGCCATGAGCCTTGAAGAACGCCAGGCCTTTTGGGAAAAGGAAATGTCGCGCTGCATTCGGTGTTACGCCTGCCGCAACGCCTGCCCCCTGTGCGTGTGCCGCGACCATTGCGTAGCCACCAGCCGCGACCCTTCCTGGCTGACACAGGCCGATAGCGTGAAGGACAAACTGTTCTTCCAGGTGATTCATGCCACCCACCTGGCCGGGCGCTGCACTGGTTGTGGCGAATGCCAGCGGGCTTGCCCTGTGGGTATTCCTGTGCTGCTTTTGAAGCGCAGCCTTGCCCGCAGTGTGGAAAAGCTGTTTGCCTACCGTGCCGGTATTGATGAAGGCACACCCCCGCTGCTGACCTTTACCCTTGAAGAACCTACCATCAAAGAGAGGTCATGGTAATGGCAACCTTACGCTATCTTCCCCTGGCCCAGGTGCCCCAGTGGCTTGATGGGCTGGCAAAAAGCTACACCGTGTTTGCCCCCGCCCGCGAAGGTTCGGCGGTGGTGTACCGCCCCCGTGCGGAAGGCTCCATGCCGGAACTGACTGCACGCCCCACGGAATCAGCCAAGCACGTGGTGTTTCCCCGTGCCCATGAGCTGTTCAGCTTTACCTACAAGGCAGACCCCGCTGTGGTGGGCAAGCGTGACCTTACCCTGACCCAGCCGCAAGACCCCACCCCAACGGTGGTGTTTGGGGCGCTTTCCTGCGACGCCCGCGGCTTTTTTGCCTTTGACCCCGTGTACGACGGGTGCGGCACAAAAGGCCTTGCCAAAGACGTGTATTATTTGAAGCGCCGCCAGAACACCGCCCTTGTGGTGCTGGCCTGCCGCACGGCCCTTGCCACCTGCTTCTGTAACTGGACAGGGGGCAGCCCCGCCAGCCGGGAAGGGGCAGACGTGCTGGCAACCCTGGTGAACGACGGCCTGGTAATGGAAGCCCTGACCCCCAAAGGGGAAGAGCTGGTGAGCGGCCTTGCCGAAGCGGGCGCTGAACAAGGCGCTGCGGCAGAAGCAAGCCACACAGCAGCGGAAGCCACCATGGCCCCTGTGCCCGGTGCACCCCTTGACCCCAAGGCCATTGCCGACGCCGTGCTGGCCCGCTTTGACGACGCCACATTCTGGCAGGCGGAATCTGCCGGGTGCCTGGCCTGTGGTGCCTGTACCTACCTGTGCCCTACCTGCTACTGCTTTAACATTACCGATGAAAGCAACGGCATAAGCGGTGTACGCCTGCGTTCCTGGGACACCTGCATGGCATCTTTGTTTACTCTTGAGGCCAGCGGGCACAACCCGCGCACAGCCAAGGCAAACCGCTTGAAAAACCGCGTGGGACACAAGTTTTCTTACTACCCCAGCCTGCATGGTGGGCGGTTTTCCTGTTGCGGGTGCGGGCGCTGCATTAAAAGCTGCCCCTCTTCTGTTGATATCCGGCGCATTGTGCAAAATGCCCTTGCCGCCGCAAATGTGAAGGAGTAGGCCAATGGCTACTAATACTGCCGCTGCGCCACAACGCCCAAGCTGTGATGCCAGCACCCCCAACCCCTATATGCCCTACCTGGCTACCGTGGTAGAGGTAATAGACGAAACCCCTAACATCAAAACGTTTCGCGTGGTGCTGCAAGACGCGGACGCCATGAAGAGCTTTACGTTCCAGCCGGGGCAGGTGGGGCAACTCTCTGTGTTTGGCTTTGGGGAATCTACCTTTGTAATCAACTCCCCGCCAACCCGCATGGACTACTTGCAGTTCAGCGTGATGCGCACAGGGGAAAATACCCAAGCCCTGCACAACGTGGCCGCTGGCGACACCATTGGCGTGCGCGGCCCCCTTGGCAACTCCTTTCCGTATGAAAGCATGAAGGGCAAGGACATTGTGTTTGTTGGGGGCGGCATTGGCATGGCCCCCTTGCGTACGCTGCTCCTGTTCATGCTGGATAACCGCAAAGACTACGGGAAAATCAGCCTGCTGTACGGGGCCCGTTCCCCGCAAGATATGGCGTTTTCCTATGAACTGCCGGAATGGCTGGGGCGCGACGACCTGGACTGTGTGCTGACCATTGACAGAGAAGCCGAAGGCTGGCAACACAAAGTGGGGCTTATTCCCAACGTGCTGCTGGAAATGGCACCCTCCGCCAATAACTGTGTGGCCATTACCTGCGGCCCGCCCATTATGATCAAGTTTACGCTGCAAGCCCTGGAAAAGCTGGGCTTTGCACCGGAACAGATTGTGACCACCCTGGAAAAACGCATGAAGTGCGGTATTGGTATTTGCGGGCGCTGTAACATTGGGGACAAATACGTGTGCGTAGATGGCCCGGTGTTTACCCTGGCAGAACTGAAAGAGATACCCAACGAGTTGTAATGGGTTTGGTTGGATGAAGAACAAAGAAGGGTCGTCGCATGGACGGCCCTTCTTTGTTGTTAAGAGGGAATGTTGAGTTTCTTGCGGCGTGCCGCCGCGTGCTACCGCTTTTCTTGTTTTGTTTGCCGCTCCGCTTGGGTTTATGCGGCGCAAGCGCCACTCCATTCTTCTTTTCTCTTAGTTCATCCGCTCCGCTAGGGTTAGGGGGCCCTCGCCCGGCCCCCTAACGACCCCAGGCGCACGGGGTTGCACCCCGTGACCCCGCTAGGTTGCGGCCCGCGCTCAGGTAGATTTGTTTCGCTAACTCGCTGCGCTCGTGGCGCTGCACAAATATATTCGCGCGGAAAAACACCGTGCAGGGAATGGGTGAGGCGGCACTTATCGGTTGCTTGCTGTCATAGTCAATTATGCCACAGAAGGTAAGTACCACATTGACGGGAAGTGAGGGCAAATAGGTGGTACTTCGCATGAGTGGTTGGGCGCAACAAAGCGCACGTACGGCGGTGGGGTTATGAGTAATCTCTTGTGTGGAGGGTATGGGTAGAATAAAGACTCTGCCACTGAAGGTGATTCCTTTGGTAAAGGGAAACGGTAACTTTATAGCCCCACTCCGCCTGGGTATGCGGCTGTAGTGGGCTCTTGCGGCGTCTTCGCCGCACCTTACAGATAATTCTTCGAGTTTTCCCCAGCCAACGCGCGCTTTGCTGCGCCCGCTCACTCATGCACAGTGCGGTACACTTCTCCACCGCTCCCCACCAGTAAGGCAATGTCCTTATGCGGCAGGGCCGTTGCGTATTTACTCCCCGTATCAGACGAGGCTACCCATTCTCAGCAGGGTGTACTCCCCGCGCGTTTCTATTTGTTTGCGCCCCGAGCGCAGCGAGGTAGGAAACAAATAGCCTAAGCGCGGGCCGTAACCTAAACGGGGTCTTGGGGCAGAGCCCCAAGGGTGTGGGGGTGCAGGGGGGCCGCACAAGGGCCCCACCTGCCCTAGCGGAGCGGAAAAATAAAGAGAAAAGAGGAATGGTGTGGCGCCTGCGCCGCAAGAAACTACGAGCAACCACCCTCAAAAAACTCTCACTTTTGCGGCCGCCACGCCGCATCACCCCTTCCAATAAACAAAACCGATCCAGGGTATTCCTTTATCTGCTTATCACTTGTAAGCAACCAAAACCCCTCGCATTTGGCCTGGGCCAGGAGTATTCTGTCAAAAGGGTCTTTATGCAGGGCGGGCAGGTCGTTTACAGCCAGGGTATGTTGGGCCGTAATGGGCAGCTCAATATAATGGGCATCCACAAGGCCGCGCCGCAGCATTGCAGCATCCACTGCAAAGTCATTTCTGCCAAGGCTTTGCTTTATGCCAATTTCCCACAGGCTGGCAGGGCTGAAGTACAGTGTGTTATTGGCATCTACCAAAAGCTGCTCTGCCTTGCGTGGAAGTGTTCCGACTGCCGCCCATATGAGCATATGGGTATCAAGGAGCAAGTTCATTCTTCCCCCGCGAACATGTCCTGAATGACTTCTTGCCCCATGGTGTCGAAGTCCTTCGGCATCGTAATCATTCCCCGCATGAATCCCACCCGCTTTGCAGGTTCTTGCGAGGGGGTATAGGCCGTTACCGTCACCATGGGTTTGCCGGACTTGGCAATAATAAATGGTTCGCCATGTACGGCTTGTTCAATGAGTTTGGAAAGATTTGTTTTAGCTTCGTGAATATTAATTTGTTGCATAGAGTCTCCATATAAACTAAGTCTTAAACTAAGTTTAGTTGCCCTCCCCCCATTTGTCAATCTCTCTGCTTTCAGCTAAGCTTCTGCTTTCAGCCTCACAACAATCACCCCAACCGTTGCAAGGGAACACCATGGCTTTTGGCACTTTGGCAGGCGGTCATGCCCGCCGCATATGCTCTTTTCTTTTTCTGCTCTTCCTTCTCTCTTTGCCCTCCCTCACCCATGCTGCGGAACATGACTTTTACCGTTTTCCGCTGTTTTTCGGCAATGCGGATGCCCCCAACACCATCATTATGTACGACAATATAGAATGTCCCTCATGCCGCAAAATATGGCCTGCGGTGGTGGGCACCATACAGGGGCTGGACCCGGCTCACACCCGGTTTATCATACAGGGTGGGGGCAAATCGGCGCAGGGCGACAAGGCCATGCTCACCGCTATTGCCCTGGCGGAGCAAAACCAGGCATTGGCACGCGAGTTTGTAACAGCCGCCTTTGCCAGCGAACAGGCAATTGCCAAGCCTGTGCCCTTTGCCATAGCGCTTGCCAAAAAGAAAACGTTGCCCGTGGACGCGGCAAAGCTGGAGCGGGATGTTTCCCCGGAAAATGAGGCAAAGCGGGCAGAGGCGAAAGCTGCCATCAAGGAAAGATATGGGCTGAAGCGTACCCCAAGCTTTGTTATTAACGGGGTGGTGTATGAAGGGCTGGTGGGGGCTGCCCCCATGGTGCAATTTATGAAGGAACACCCGCCTGTGCCGCAGTTGCCCTAAGGAAACGCGCATTCAATGGGATGTTGTGTTCACCATAAAAAAGCGGGCTACCCCACATGGGAAGCCCGCTTTTTAAGTATGTAGCTGCTCTAGCCGTTTACTTTACTTCTTCCACGGTGAGCCCTTCCTGGGCCAGCGCTTCCTTCAAAATATCTTCGTCTACGCACGTACCGGGTTTGTAGGTAATTTCCCCGGAGGCGGTGTTAATGTGGATGTCTTCATAGCCATCCACAGTTTTTATGCAACGCTGTATCACGGTGGCGCAGTCTGTTTTTTCTCTGAATCCCTTCACTCGTAATGTTTTCATATCCAACTCCTTGTATGCCACGGTATGCCTGCTCTTGCCATGCAATGTCTGGTTTGTCCTGTGCGTATGCAGGTATGGTGATGTGTTTTGTACTAGTTGCATTGCCCGGCAGCGTTTGTGTGGGCATTACCAAATAAACATAATTCGTTTTCTGGCGTTGTCAAATAGGGCCGGGTATCAAGCGGGAGCAGGGTGAAGCAACGCTGCCAAACGGAAAAAATGAGCGTAGTACTTGTTAATGAGAATTTTTTGGTTCCTGCCAAGGAAGGCGCACTTTGGGCGGGGCGATGTGTATAGAGACATACATGAGCGTCGCACAAAGAAAGCCTGACGAAGGCAGAAGCAAAAAAGGCCATTAATAAAAAAAATAGGGGGCCACGGGCCCCCTACTGCAAGTAAAACAAACGCAGCGCTATTTAGTCTGCTCTAGAATTCGTACTTGAAGCCAACCTGAGCCTTCCAAGCGTCGTCGGAATCGCTCTGGAAGTGGTTCTTGATCAGGTCAAGGTTGATGTAACCCAGTTCGAGGTATGCGGTCAGGTTTTCGTAAATTTTGTACTGGTGGTCAAAGTTTACTTCCCAAGCAGCATCGCCTGTGGTCAGGTACAGGCTATCCACACCGTAACGTGTGTTAGAACCAAAAGGACCGTCGCCACGAGCCAAGTCGCGGTCGTTGGTGCCTTTGTAGTAAGAAACGCGCAGGGTGTGCTTGAGGTCGTCAATGAAGCTCATGTCAGCCAGTTGCACGCCAATACCCCAAGTGCCCATGCCAGTTTGGCTTACTGCGTTGTCATCGCCCCGAGTCTTTGTGCCGCTGAAGCCAAAAGAGGTGGGGGCAAAGCCAGTGTCTACGCCAACAACAGGCATACGACCAAGCTTTGCATGGGTCATGTTACCATTGGCATCATAACGCTGGTCTTCAGCGTCATCGCCAGTGCTCCACCAGCCGAAAATGCCAGCAGTGGCCCAATCCAGTTTGTAATCAAGGCGTGCGTCCAGGAACCAGCCACGGGCACGAGCAGTGAAGTTGTTGTCTGGGTTGGCTACGCCATCAGGACGGGCGCCAACGTTCAGGCCTTCCAGGTCGCCCATGCGCCCGTACATTACGTCCATGCCAAAGGTAAGGGGGTCGAACATGGTCAGTTCAAACCCTGTGCCGAGCCACCATGCAAAGGCACGGTCGTTTTCTACGTCGCGAATGCCGCGGCCAAGGCCGTTCAGGTTGTCTTTAGCCATAATGTACTCAGCATAGCCGGACTGGTTGCCAATGTTGGCCATAACAGTCCAGGGGGTGAGTGCCCAACCTTCACCGGTGATGGGGGCCACAAGGCCGAACATGTCAACGCTGTCATCCAGACGACGACCATTGCCGTTGTCTGCATAGCGGTCGTTGTAGGCATCAAAAGGACGAGCCCAGAAGCCTGTCAGGGCAAACATGTCGTTAAACTTGTAGCTGGCAGTAATGGCGGCTACGTCGGCATCAAACACGGGGTTGTTGAAGCGGGTGGCAGAAGGCAGCGCCAAGCCCTGGATACCCATGCGGATGGACAGGTCGGTGTTAGGCACGATCCAGTCAATGTATGCACGTTTGGTTTCCACGTTCACGCCGTCAGCGTCAAGGGCACCGCCGGAGCTAGGCCCGGTGTTGCCGTTTCTGGTGCGGCCCCAGTCAGTGTCACCGATTTCAAACATCAATACGCCTTGAAGAAATTCAGAAGCGATGAAGTTGACTTGGGTGCGCACGCGCTGGCGAGCAATGAAGTCCTGGTGAGCTGCATTGCTGTTAAAGCCTTTGCTACCACCAAGGTTTTTGCCCCAACCAAAAACAAATTCGAACTGTCCCTTGGCCTTAATGTCCACGGCCTGGGCTGCGCCTACGGTGCCAAACAGCATGGCAGCCGAAAGCAGAAGAGTAGAAATGCGTTTCATACTTTCCTCCTTTAGAATAAGTTGAAACTATTGTGCCTCTAAGCTAGCAGAAAATATTCTATTTGCCCACAGAAAATATAAATTTTTTTACCATTTGCTATATCTATAATGCGCATAGGTATAGTAAATGTGTTTTCTGCGCATCCTTCCGCTCTGCTATGGTTTACAGTAACGGATAATGGTCCAACCTTCCCGGGTAGGCAAGTTGCGCCCGCAGCAAAAAGCACGTATGAGGCTGGTAGCCTTACAGGCACACTTACTGCTGCCCGCTTTCACCTTTTTCCCTCAACTACAATGACAACACCTACTTTTTATATACAAACATTTGGTTGCCAGATGAACGTGAACGATTCCGACTGGGTTGTGCGTTCCCTGCAGGCGCGGGGCTTTGCCCCGGCTCCGCTTGAAGAAGCCAGCGTGTATATTTTGAACACCTGTTCTGTGCGGGACAAGCCGGAACAGAAAGTCTATTCAGAACTGGGGCGCATTGCCCGTTACTGCAAGGTACATAAGAAAAAGCCCCCTCTGGTGTGTGTGGGGGGGTGTGTTGCCCAACAGGTGGGGGAACGGCTGGTGAAGCGTTTCCCGGAAGTGCGCTTGCTGTTTGGTACCGACGGCATTGCCGGTGTGCCTGATGCTATTGAACGCCTGCTGGATGAACCCATACGCCGCATAAGCCTGCTTGACTTTGTGCAGCAGTATGAAGAGCGCGATGCGTTGTGGCAGCCAGGGCAGGTGCCTGTTTCCGCTTTTGTGAACATCATGCAGGGGTGCAATAACTTTTGCACGTATTGTATTGTGCCGTATGTGCGGGGCAGGCAAAAGTCGCGCACGCCGGAAGCTGTTCTGGCGGAGTGCCATACTCTTGTGGCGGCTGGTACTAAAGAAATTACTTTGCTCGGGCAAAACGTGAATGCCTATGGGCAGGACGGCCTGGCAGGCGACACGACTTTTGTGGAGTTGCTGGAACAAATTTGTGCCATTGAAGGGCTGGGCCGGGTGCGCTTCCTCACCTCACACCCCAAAGACGTTCCCGCAGAACTTATAGCGCTGCTTGGCAAAGAACCCAAGCTGTGCCCCCGCCTGCACCTGCCCTTGCAGTCAGGGTCTGATGCGGTGCTGGCCCGCATGAACCGCAAATATACCGTGGCGGGCTACCTTGATGTGGTGCAGCGCCTGCGTGCTGCCCGGCCAGACATGGTGCTGACCACCGATATTATTGTGGGCTTTCCCGGTGAAACAGAATCCGACTTTGACGCCACCATGGAAATAATGCGCGAGGTGGGGTATATTTCCAGCTTTTCTTTTGTGTATTCCGACAGGCCAGGGGCCAAAGCTGTGTTGCTGCCGGGTAAGATTGAGCGTAGCGTTGCCCTGGAGCGTCTTACCCGTTTACAGACATGGCAGACAGAGTATACCGAACGCCTGTTGCGCCAGATGTATGGCAGTGTATTGCCTGTTTTGCTTGACACTCCCCTTTCTTCCTCTGTAGTTTTAGGGGAAGGTGCCGATAAGCCAACCATGCCCGGTAGTGAGCGGGGTGCTTTGAATAGTGCAGGTAGCACCCCGGAAGTGCAGCCGGAAAAATATGGCACCGCAGGCGAAGCCGCCCAAGGTGCAGAGCAACAGTGCCAATTATGGCAGGGTAAAACCCCGCACGACATAAAAGTAGTGGTGCGTTTTCCTTCCAGCAGGGAAGGCTTGCAGCCGGGCACCATGGTGCAGGTGCAGGTAACAGGGGCAAGCAAGCAGGCGCTGAAAGGCCAGGAGGCAGGGGATACATGATCGACCTAACGGTACTTGGTATTGTGTTGACGAATGAAACAGTTCCGGTACTTTTGCTGCACCCGCAGCATACTTCCCTTGTATTGCAACTGACCATTGGCGCGGCGGAAGCCTATGCCATTTCCACAGTGCTGTATGAGGAAAGCTCCCTTGGGGAGGCTGCCGGGGTCAAGGGGGGGCACTTTGCCCTTTTGCGCAAAGGGGCCCAAAAGGCAAGCCCTGTTGCCATGCATCAAGAGGCCGGGGCCAAGAAGCGCTGGCGCCCCCAAACCCACGACCTTGCCCTGGAATTGGTAACCCAGCTTGAAGGCAAGCTCCTGGCAGCGGAAATTACCCATGCCCACCAAGGCGAATTTTTTGCAGAACTGGTGTTTAAGGGGCCGCAGGGCATTGGGCGTGTGGCCTGCCGCCCGGCCGACGCCATTGCCCTTGCTGTGCGTAGCGATGCCACCATTCGTTGCCAGGAAGGGGTGCTTGGCGTGGCCGAAGAGATGCAACCTGTGCTGGAAAACCTCCCAGACACGGTGCGTGGCTATGCCTTGGGCGTGTTGGCCCGCCAGTTGCAAAAACAGGCCGCTGTTATGGAACAAGGGCTTTCCCAGTTCGAGGCAGAGCAAACCCAGCCAGCAATCCGTAAGCCTGTTGTGCGTAAAGGGCCAATTATTACCATTGAGGTAGGCAAACCCAAGGCCCAGGACGCCCAGGCGCGGGAAACGGTGCGGGGTATTTTGCATTCCCTGCATGTGGACGCCTGCGCAGTGCCAAGCTTTAGCCTGCCCCAGGCCAATGAACATATGGCAGCCCCTGCCAAGGGAACGCCGGAAGATGCCCAGTGGCGTGCCTTGTTGCAACTTCTTTCCCCTGAAACCAAAGAACCCATGTAGTTGATGCTTAAAAAGTCTGAAGCGGCCTTTTTAAGAAGGCACGCTGGCTCCATGCGCCGCTTTGCGGACGCCGCGTCCGGCAAATAGTATTTGCCGGGTTATTCGGCCCTTTGGGATGTTTCTGGTTGATAAAACAGTGTTGATATCCAGGATTTTCGTATGACCCAAGCAGGTGACACTTTTTTAAGGGCCGACTATGTAATTACCATGCCTGAACAATGCCCCCCTCAACCTTTGCTGCGCGTGCAAAACCTTACGGTGGCCTTTGCAGGTGCCCAGGGCACTGCCCCCCTTGCTGCGGTGCAGGACGTTTCCTTTGATGTGGCGGCAGGCGAAATTTTGGGGATTGTGGGGGAATCTGGCTGTGGGAAAAGTGTTACGGCCAAGGCTATTATGCGCTTGTTGCCAAACCCGCCCGCCCAAATTATGGGGGGCCGCATAGAATTTTTAGGGGAAGATATTATTCCCCTGCCGGAAGAGAATATGCGCTGCTTGCGCGGCAACCGCATGGCCATGGTGTTTCAGGAGCCCATGACTTCCCTGAACCCTGTGCTGCGGGTGGGGGAACAGATTGCCGAACCCCTGCGCCTGCACCGCGGGCTTGGCACTGCGGATGCGCGCAAAGAAGCGGTGCGCCTGCTTAATTTGGTGGGTATTCCTGAACCGGACCAGCGTTACGACCAGTTTCCGCATGAAATGAGCGGTGGTATGCGCCAGCGCATCATGATTGCCATGGCCCTTTCCTGCTCTCCCCAATTGCTGCTGGCAGACGAACCCACCACAGCACTGGACGTGACGGTGCAGCGGCAAATTCTGGAGCTTATGCGCGGGCTGGTGCGTGAATTTGGCGCTTCCCTGGTGCTTATAACCCATGACCTGGGGGTTGTGGGGCACATGGCACACCGCGTTGCTGTTATGTATGCTGGTAGAATTGTGGAGCAGGGCCCGGCGCAGCAGGTGCTTGCCACCCCGCAGCACCCCTATACCCAAGGGCTTTTGGCTTCCCGCCCTGGCACAGCCTGCCATGAAGAAAGTAACGCAGGGCAACCGGAACACAATGCAGTGCGCAAAAAGCTCCGCCTTGCCGCCATTGCAGGCACAGTGCCCCCCTTGCATAACAGACCTTCGGGGTGTTTGTTTCACCCCCGGTGTACCAGGGCCATGCCCCGCTGCCGTGAAGCATTGCCCCCGGCCTTTTCTTGCCCCCTGCCGGAGCAGGCAGGGCAGCACGGTAAAGCGCACGGCGGGCATAGTGCTGCCTGCTGGTTGCTGGATTCAGAGAATAACTAATTTACCCGGTAGTGCAAAAAATCGCGTTTTTGGGCTGAGTAGCTCAAAAACGCGATTTTTTGTTCAACCTGTTGTTGCAGAAACGTCTGCGTGGGAAAGATTACACCTGTTGCAATTCTGTTATGAGTTTTTGCAGCTCTTGTATCTGGCTTGCCAGCTCTTCAACACAGCCATGGGCCGTGTGCATTGCTTCGGCGGTATTGGCTGTTGTGGCGCTAATGTCCGTAATGGCATGGTTAATTTCTTCACTCGCAGCAGACTGCTGCTTACTTGCTGTTGCAATGGCCCTGGCCTGGTCAGCGGAACTTTCAGCAAGGTGCACAATTTCCGTAAGCGCATCACCGGAATTATTAACTGATGCAGAAACATCACCAATAATTGAGGCGGTCTGTTCCACCTGTTGCTTGCTGTTGTTGGTGCTTTGCTGGATAGCCTGGACAACTTGCCCCACGTCGGTTGTGGAGTGCATGGTTTTTTCCGCCAGCTTGCGCACTTCGTCTGCCACCACTGCAAACCCCCTGCCTGCTTCCCCGGCTCGTGCCGCTTCAATGGCGGCGTTCAGGGCCAGCAGGTTTGTCTGGTCTGCAATATCTGAAATAACACTCATTATTTCAGTTATGGACTTGCTGTGTTCGGTCATGGTTTCCATGTCTTGGCGCAGCATGACAGATTGCCCCTGCAATTGCTCCATAAGTACAGAAACCGTTTTTACCGTTTGGGCACCATGCAAGGCTTTTTCTTTGGAATGGCTTGAAACGTCTGAAGCAGTGGCGGCATTGCGTGCCACTTCCAGTACAGAACTGTTCATCTCTTCCATGGCAGTTGCAGTTTCCGCAACCCGTGCACTTTGCAGGCGGCTCCCTTCTTCTGACTGGGAGAGGAGCTGAACAAGCTGGGTAACAACAATGCCGATGCTACCAACAATATTCTTGAGCTGCATTGCAGCGGTTTGCATGCCTTCGCGCTTTGCGCTTTCGGCCTGTTTGCGGGCTTCTTCAGCCTGGGCAAGAAAGCGTTTTGCCTCTTCACTTTCACGTGTGGCATGGTGCATGGCTTCTTCCACCTGTTGGCGGGAGTTGTGTATGTTTTCTGCCGCAGCATTAAGCGATTGGGCAAGGGGTTCCATGGAGGCTGCATTGGCGCTGTCTATTCTGTGGGTTAGCCCTGTGTTGCCTAACTGGGAAGCAAAAACAACACATTCTTTCATGTATTGTAAATCGTTGCGCGTAATCAGGTATCCGGCGCCATAAATAAGCAGGGTAAAGCCAAAAAGCGCAAATAGAATGTTTTTGCGATGCATGGCAATGCGCTGAGACATGTTTTCCTGTATGCCTGTATACCGTTGGTGCATCAGCTTTGCCAGGGCATCAAATTCTTTGCGAAACGCATTGGCAAGGGGCGTTGCGTCCTTTTCATACTGCTTGTAGATAAGGTGGCGCTCAGCTTCAGGTGTGGATTCCAGTTGCTGTAAAATGCGGTCACCACTGCCCACAAACTGGGAAGCTGCGGTGCGTGCGTTTTGGATAACGGTTAATTCTTCCTGGGTAAATGGCAGGGCTAGCAGCTTGGAAAATTGTGTCTCATTTTTACTGGCAATGTCCCGCAATCTTTCAAGGTTTTTGCTGGTATTGCCACCAAGCATGCTGTCGCGGGTCAGGCGGCTTACATAGTTAATGTCACGTGCAATTTCCAGGGCAGTTACCTGGCCTGTGACATCTGTTTGAAGAATGGCTCTGTTTTGTGTGTCCACATTGTTCACTGCAAAAAGAAAAAACACTGCCATAAAGATAAGGGAAGCCGTGCCTATAGTCAGTGTGACAAAAAATTTGCCTTGTAATCCGATTCTGGTCATAAATACCATCCTTATGAATAGAAGTAATGACTCAATATGCAGACATGGAGCAGGTCCGAAGCGCCCTTTGGGAGGGAGACAGGCTGGTTTAAAGCATCACTTTGCGGGTGCCGTGAGTGAACCGCGGGTCATCGTTTGTTGTGCCCGGCACATTCAATTTGCTGAGTCATCAGTTCGTTAGTGCATTGCGGATTTAAAAACGCCTTTGAATGTTGGTGGGTTATGGTAATATCTTGTGTGAATTATTGCGCACTAGCTCTGTTCATATCGGCAATAAGGTATACCAACTATACCTTATTGCCAAAAAATACCCATGGTTGCCTTTGGCTTGCTTTGGGGGAAGGGTGTACAGGGAATGTGGTCGTGTGCTGTTTTAGCTGGCGTACCAGGCAAAACGCATGTGCTGGGCAAACCCTTGCATAAAGCTTGGGTGTTCTGCCAGGGCAAGGGGGGTAACGTGGCTGGCCGCTGCCAGCACGGCTTTTCGGGCTTGGCCCGAATGGGCCAGCAGGCAAGCGCCGTGCAAACTGGCATTGCCCAGCACGTGCATACGTGTGGCAGTGCCTTGGGGGAAAAAGCCAAGAGTTTCAAGGGCTTCTTTTTCCGCGTGCAGGCCAAGGGCTCCGGCAAGGTACACTGCCCGCAGGGCGTGGGAAGGAATGCCTGCTTCCTGCAACAGCAGGCTCAGGCCCAGGCTGAAGGCGGCTTTTACCTTGAGCAGTTCTTCTACGTCGCGTGCGCTTATAAACATGCCATGGGGCAGGGGCAGGTAGGGTGTTGTGGGCAAGGGGGGAATGGGGGCATTGTGGCACAGGGGGCATGGGCACGGGGCCACAGGGGCAGCAAGGAAGCGGCGCAGCATGGGGCTTTGCTCTGGGGTAAAGTGCCCGTCTTCCCCCATGGCGTTAGCCTGAAGCAAACAGCGCACCAAGGAGAGATAGCCCGTGCCTGTAATGCCAGGCATGCCTTGAGTGGTGTGGGCCGTGGCTTCCAAGCCTTGGCCCTGTTCCAGGGGGTAGGCATGCAGCCCTGTGGGGCGCAGGCTGAAGCGGCTTATGGCTCCTGGGCGGGCCTCTGTTCCAAAGCGCAGGCCAATACCTTCCAGGGCCGGGCCAAGGGCTACACTGGCACATAGCATGGTTTCAGGCGCGAGGGCCAGCAAAAATTCGCCATTGGTGCCAAGGTCTGCCAGTAAAAAGGGGTAGTGCGGGTTGGTGGCTAAAATAGCAGCAAGGCCCGCTCCAATATCACCCCCCACAAACGGAGCAAATTGGGGGGGAAGCCACACCGGGGGAAGCCCCGGCAGGCTGGTGGCCCTGCCCCCAGGCTCTTCCAGGGCATAGGGTGCTGTGGCAAGGCCTGAAGTTGGGGCATGCAGGGCAAGGGCTGTCATGCTGGGGTTGGCGGCAAGGCACAGGCTGGCAATGGGGCCAAATGTGTTGGCCGTGGCTGCAATACCTTGCAGGGCATGCAGGGTAATGTTGTACAACGTTTCCTTGCCTTGGGGCGTTGCGGCATAGGCAAGGCGGGAAATGCAGTCGCTACCGGCCCCGGCCTGGGGGTTTAACTGGCTTTCCTGGTGCAGCACTGTGCCTTTGGCCGTGCATACAGCCCAATGCAGGCTGGTGGTGCCAAGGTCAACTCCCACAAACAGGGGGGCTGTATTGGGGAAATCTGGCTGGTGTGCAGGCTTCTGTGTTGCCAATCCATTCGGCAATTCTGCAGGCTGGTGCAAAGCCTGGCCCGCAGTGCCATGGTTCAGGCTGTCTGGCCCGGCGGTGTTGGCATGTATACGGCTGTTGGGGGGCAGCTCCACCAGGTGTGTTCCTGTGGCCATATGCTGGCAGCCAAGGCGCCAGCCCTGGGCCAGCATCTCCGGGGAAAGGGTTGCCGTATCTTCCGGCGTTGGCAGGGGGATGGGAGTAAGGGAAGGATTTGCTTCCGGTGCCTGCACATACCGCACCCGGCAGCGCCCGCACTGGCCCATGCCGTTGCACAGGGGAACTGGGGCTACCTTGCCGGAAAGGTAAATGGCCTGGGCAATGGTTTGTTCCCCGGTGGCCGCAACTGAAAGATGAGGCTCTGTGGGCGTATGAAGGCTCGCAGAACAGGGCTGTTTCCCGGCATTGTCTTGCAGGGTAATGAGTATGCGGGGGGGCAGGGAAGGGGGCATGGCTTTGGGGTGGCACAGGCGTGTGCCGTTGTTGCAGCATCTGTTTCAGGCTGTTGCACTGGGGGCGCACAGCCTGAAACAGAGGGAGTTATAAGGAAATGCTGAGCAACTGGCAGGTGGGAAACGCGCAGCGTTTGCTAGCTGGCAGGGGGAGGGGTTTTGGCCGTAGCCAGCAATTCCTGGGCTTGGTCAAAGTCGAAGTCACGTATGGCCTGGGCAATGCTTTGGGTGCGTTCCTTGCCGTAGTGCTGTTCAAAGGCGGCTCTGTTTGTTTCAAAAAAGTCGCTTGCTTGGGAGTCGCTTTCAGAAAGGAAGTGCACAAGCTGGGCTTGCACGGCAACAAGGGCTGCGGCGCTCACCGCAGGCATTGCAGGGTCTGCCATTACTTCTTCTTCTGGTTGCAGGGCTGTGTCCAGCACATTTTGGAGGGCTGCCAGTTCCGTGTTCACAGCATCCACCAGGGCTTGTTCCGGTTGCGGTGTTTTGGGGGCTGCTTCCAGTGCTTTTGCCGCTTCGGAAAGGGCATTGGCCCCAATGGTGGCAGCAAGGCCTTTTATGGTGTGGGCCATGCGGGTTACGGCTTCAGCGTCTTGTGCGGCGAGAAAATCCTGCAATTCTTGGGCGTAGGAAGGCAGGCGGCTGTGCAGCATGGTAAGGCTTTTCATGTACAGGCGGGTATTGCCTGCAAGGCGGGCCACTGCCGTGGCAACATCCACCCCGGGCAGGGGCGGAATGCCATTGGCCGCAGGAACCTGTGCCTGCTGTGCCTGTGGCTGGTGCGGGGCCGCAACACTTGGTGAAGCCTGAACGCTTTGCGGAATGGCAAACGTATTCATGGGGTGTACCTGCGAAGTAGTGTTTTCCTGTGGGGATGAAGACAGGGTGGGGGTACTCACAGCTGCGTGGTGCCGGGTGTGGGGAATCCAGCTTTCCAAGACCTCAAACAGTTTGCCCACTTCAATGGGCTTGGAAACGTGGTCGTTCATGCCAGCCTGTTTGCAGGCTTCTTTTTCTTCACTCATGGCGTGTGCTGTCATGGCTATAATGGGCAGGTCGGCAAATCGTTTGTCCCTGCGCAAAATGCGGGTTGCCGCGTACCCGTCCATAAGGGGCATTTGCAGGTCCATAAGCACAATGTGGTACTTGTCAGGGTCTGCAGTGAGGGCGTCAATGGCCTGTTGCCCGTTGTTGGCAACGGTCACGATAATGCCTTCGCCGGAAAGAATTTCCATGGCAACCTGCTGGTTGACAATGTTGTCTTCCACCAGCAGTACCTGAAGCCCCTGCATGGGAGCTTTGGAGGTGCCGGAAGCTTGCTGGCCAATGTTGGGCACACTGATGGTGCCGTCCAGTTGCAGGGCATCCAGAATGGTGTTGAAAATTTGAGAAGGGTTAACAGGCTTGTACAAAATGCTGCGAATACCCGCAGCTTCTGCCTTGGCCTGCAACTCGCCCCGGCCAAAAGCGGTTACCAGGGTCATTATGGGCTGGTTGGTAAGCCCCATGTGCATAATGTGTTTGGCCGCGTCTATGCCGGAAATGTCCGGCATGCGCCAGTCAAGGAACACAAGGCGGTACGGGTCTGTTTTGTCAGTCTGGCGCAGTTCTTCATAGGCTTCACTGGCGCAGGAAACAGCCTTGGGCGCAAGGGTAAGGCTTTGCAGCATTTCCGTAAGAATGATGCGGGCCGATTCGTTGTCGTCTACCACCAGCACCTTCACCCCTTGCAGGGAAGAAGGCTGTTGCTTTGTGGCTTCCACATCGCTTCTGTGCAACTTGATGATGAACGATACGGTAGAACCCACATCGGGTATGGAGTTTATCCATATTTTCCCTTGCATCATCTCAATAAGGCGCTTGGTAATGGTCAGGCCCAGGCCTGTGCCGCCGTATTTGCGTGTTGTGGAATTGTCTGCCTGGGTAAAGGGCTGGAACAGGCGGGAAATTTGCTCTTGCGTCATGCCAATGCCTGTATCACGCACGGAAAACAGCAGGTTTACTTCTTCCGAAGGGGTCGTGGGTGCGTCTGTAGCAGACTGGTTGTTGTCGTCCAGCAGGGTACAGCTAACGACCACCTCACCCTGGGAAGTAAACTTGATGGCATTGCTCACAATGTTGATAAGAATTTGCCCAATGCGCAGCGGGTCGCCCGTAAGGTATTGGGGCACATGGGGCGAAAGGGAAAAGAGTAGCTCAATGTGCTTTTCATCTGCCCGCTGGGAAAGGAGGGAACTGACGTTGTTCAACACTTCTTCAGTGGCAAAGGAAACCTGCTCAATGTCCAGCTTGTCTGCTTCAATTTTGGAAAAGTCCAGAATGTCGTTGATAATGCCAAGCAGGGTGTTTCCTGCCAGGTAAATTTTGTTCACATAATCTTTTTGGGCGGGGGTAAGGTCTGTGCGCAGGGCCAGGTACGCCATGCCAATAATGGCGTTCATGGGGGTACGAATTTCATGGCTCATGTTGGCCAAAAATTCGCTTTTGGCCTTGTTGGCATCGTCTGCGGTATGTTTTGCGGCCATAAGCTCTGTTGTGCGTGCACCCAGTGCTTCGGCCATTGTGTCCAGGGTTTTGGCCAGCAGGCGTATTTCGCCGGAACCAGGGGTAATGCCTGTTCTTGCTTCCAGGTTCCCTTCGCCAATGGCTTTAGCCGTGCCTACCAGTTGCCGCAACGGGCGGGTCAAATTGACCTTGTTAATGAACAGCACCAGCAAAAAACCCACCACAAGGGCAATGCCAAGGTCTGCCAGGTGGCGGTAAAGGCTTTGGGTGGCCACGGCGTAAGCGTCTTTCGTGTCCAGGCTCATGGCCAGGGTAAATGCCCACTGTTGTTCCCCGCGCAACCGCAACCGCTGGTAGGCAATCAGCCGTTCGTTGGGGGTGCCCTGGTACAGGGTTAAAATACCCCTGTCTGTGGCGGCCTGCTGCACGGGAATAAGCACTTCGTCGCGCATAACGCCGCGTGTTTCAAACTGTTCTTTGGGGTAACCGAAAATAATGTTGCCGCTTTTGTCGGCAAAGGCAAAGCGCGATTTGGGAATAAAAGGGCGGGTGCTGAGCGAGGCGCGCACCTGGAATATATTCATTGCCCCTACCAGCACGGATTTCAACCCTTTGAAATCAATAATGGGGTACAGGCAAAACACGGTGGCAGTTTGTGTGCCTGGGTCGTCTGTAAGGCCACTTATGGTAAAGGACATGGTTTTTTGTAAAAGGGTCAGGGCGGGGGCAGCTTCAGCAGGCAGGCTTTTGGGGGCCCCTTTCCCTGCCACAAGAATTTCGCCGTCTTTGTCGGTAATATACAGGTTCAGCAGGTCATTGTTTTTGCGGCTGAGTATGCCGGAGAACAGGTTCAGGCAGGCTTCTTTGTCCATGGTGTGCACGCTGGGCAAAATGGCAATGGTGGCAAGCAGGGTGCGGGTGTTTTCCACCGCACGCGACTGCTGCTCAGCAATGCTCAGCACCATTTCCTGCAAACGCTCCTTGGCTGCCATTTTGTCTGCGGCGTTGCGTTCAAGGCCGAAACGAAACAGAATGAACAACGAAGGAAGGAATGCCAGGATGACAACAAGATATATTGTACGCCCGATATGACCGGATAAAAAGTTTCTCATGAGGGGGCTTCTTTGCAAAGAGGAGGAAAGTAACTGCGCTGCCGACGAATACAAGACACTATTGTGAGTAACGATAACGGAAAGAGCTACTTGACGCAAGTGGCTTTATTCCAGTATGTTTCTGCTTGAAGCTGGGAAAATGTTGTTGATTGTGCATGGCATAATAACTACCTATATGAATGTATGGAGCTGTTACAATGAACTCTAGTAGTGGGCGCAGCGCTGCCAAGCGGCAATTGAGTAGAAGAAGTGTGTTGCAGGGTATTGGCTTTGGGGTTAGTGCCCTTGCTTTTGGCCTTTCTGCCAGGAACAAGGCCCTTGCTGCGGAAGTGGCTGCTGCTAAAAAAGGGGAAGGCGTTTTCTGGCGGGAAAGCACCATGGACGTGTTAACCGCCATTCATACACGCCGCAGCTATCGGTCATTTACCGGTGCCCCGGTGAAGCCCCAAGACATGCAGGAAATTCTTTCTGCTGGCATGGGCGCCCCCAGCGCTAAAGACGCACGGCCCTGGCATTTTGTTGTGCTGGAAACAGAAAAGTCGCTGGAACTTATTGAACGCTCCATCCCGCTGATGAGCTACGCCGCCAAGGCCGGGGCTGCCCTTTTGGTGTGTGTGGATATAGTCAAAGACCCAGGGGAACCTCTTGCCTATGTTTCCGGCGCTGTTTGTTGCCAGAATATGTGGCTTGCCCTTACCGGGCTTGGCTATGGTGCCGTGTGGGTAAATGTGTTTCCTGAAGAGCAGCGCATGAACGCCTGGAAAGAGCTTGCAAAGCTCCCGGCCCATGTTGTTCCGCTTTGCCTGATGGTTATTGGCGTGCCAGATGTGCGCCTGCCTGCGGAAAACAGATTTGATCCTAAATTGGTGCACCAAGAAACGTGGTAGGCTGGAGCCACAGTAATATATTGCTTGTGGGAAGGCCTGACATAGGAGACGGTATGCGCTTTTTTGTCCTGACGTTTTTTTTGGTATTTGGGGGTGCTTGTTGTGCCGCCGCCAGCCCATCTGTGCTGCGGGTGGCTGTGGAAGCGTATTACTCCCCGTTTGCCTACAAAGACAAGGCAACTGGTGCCCTTGCCGGGTTTGATTATGACATGGCCCAGGCCCTGTGCCGCAGCATGAACCGCACGTGTGAAATACAGGCCGTTGCTTTTGATGAAATTATTCCGCGCCTGCAACGTAATGAGCTGGATATGGCGGTGGCTGGCATGGGCAGAACGCCGGAACGCGAGAAGGTTGTGCTGTTTTCCGACAGGTACTACCGTGCTTCCAATGTGTTTCTTGGGGTGGGTTTCACTGCCCTTCCTTCCAAGGAAGGCCTGCGGGGTAAAAGGCTGGGGGCGCAGGGGGGCACGTTTCAGGAAGTGTACCTGCGGAAAAATTATGGCGATGCAACAATTATTACGTTTGCCAAGCATGATGAAGCCATTGAAGCCCTCCGTGCTGGCAAGGTCGATCTGGTTTTCCTTGATAGCCTGGTGGCGTACAACCACATGCGCACTGATGCAGACGACACCGTTGAGGTGGTGGGCCCCCCTGTGATGATGCAGGAAGATTCACGCATTGTGCTGCGCAAGGGACTGGAAAAGGAGCGCAAGGCGGTGAACCAGGCTATTATGGACCTGCGCAGCAGTGGTGAATATGACAATTTAAGCCGTAAATATTTTGAGTTCAGCATTTATTAGGGTACCGTAATGTAATCAGTAATCCCTTGGGGGGTAGGGTAAGCATATGTGCTTATAATATCCTGCCCCGCACAATAGCCGCTGGCCCAAACTTCTCCCGCAGGGCATCTAGGGTGGCGTCCAGTTTGGCTTCCCGCGGGTCTTCCGGGGTATCAAAAAAACCAAGTTGGCGGGGCACTTCCCCAAACTGGGAAACCCCCAGCCCAATCAGGCGCAGGCGCTGGGTGTTTTTTTGTTCATGCAGCAGGGCCAGGGCGGTTTCGTAAATGACCCGCGTGGTGTTGGTGGCGGTGGGCAGGGTGCGGCTGCGGGTAATTTGCGTAAAGTCGCTGAACTTCATTTTCAGGGTAATGGTGCGCCCTTTGCGGCCCCCTTTGCGCAGGCGTGCCCCCACTCGCTCCGCCTGGGCAAACAGCCAGCGGGCCAGCACGGCAGGGTCGCTGGTGTCTGCATCAAACGTATTTTCCGCACTTTCCGACTTGGGCTCGGTATACGGGGTGACTGGGCGCGGGTCTATGCCTTGGGCCCGTTCATACAGGGCCAGCCCAGCCTTGCCAAGTTTGCGTTCCCAAAATTCACGCGGGTAGCGCAGTATATCTGCCGCATAGTGCACGCTCAATGTTTCCAGCACCAGGCCTGTTTGTTTGCCCACGCCGGGAATTTTCCCCACCGGCAGGCGGGCCAGAAAGGCAGGCACAGCATGGTGGGCAAGCACCGTAACACCGGCGGGTTTATGCATGTCGGAAGCTATTTTTGCCAGAAATTTTACGGGGGCAAGCCCCAGGGAACAGCTTAACCCGGTGGCTTCCTTTACCTCGGCTTGCAAGCGCTGGGCCCTGGCCCGCACGTCACTCTCCACAAGTTCCAGCCCGGTAAAATCAAGGTACGCCTCATCAATGGAAGCTTGCTCCACCAGCGGGGAATAGCTGTGCAGCACCTGCATGACCGTTTGGGACACTTCCTGGTAATGGGCCATGCGCGGCATAACATAAATGGCCTGGGGGCACAGCCTGCGGGCCTCGCTAATGGGCATGGCTGAACGTACCCCGAATTTTCTGGCCTCATAGGAACAGGTGGCTACTACGCCCCTGTCGCCCCCCCCAATAATCACAGGCCGCCCCCGGTAGCGCGGTTCGTCGCGTTGCTCCACGGAGGCGTAAAACGCGTCCATGTCCAGGTGCAAAATCCAGGGCAGGGGGGCTGTTGTCATGGTACGGGCTGGGGTGAAAGGGTGTTTTGTATTTTGTAGTGCTTTTTGTCAAAAATGCTTTGTGCGCGTTATGTACCTGCAAGGGGGAACCTCGTCAACGGCCTCATGGGGCCATGCGCTGCTTTCCCCTTTTGTCTTGTGGCAAAATGAGATATGCTTTTGGTCACTTTTTCTTTCTTGACTAACCACAGAGCCACCATGACCACCTTTACCTTTGTTCACGCCGCAGACCTGCACCTGGGTGCCCCGTTCCGGGGGCTGAACCGTAGCCTGGAAACACTTTCACCCCAGGAAAAAAGTGTGGGTACCACTGTGCTGGAAGCCACCTATACCGCCCTGGAGCGGCTGGTTTCCGTATGCCTTTCGGCGCAAGCAGATTTTCTGGTGCTTGCAGGGGACGTGTATGACAGTGCCAAAGGCAGCCTTGCCAGCCGTTTTGCCCTGAACAAGGCGTTCCTGACCTTAAAGGAACACAACGTGCGGGTGTTTCTTGCCCATGGTAACCATGACCCCCTGGAAGAGCAGCCCTTTCCCTGGCCAGACAACGTCACGGCATTTTCCCCGGAAGTGGCTGTGCATAGCGTTATGCGCGGGGGCGAGGCGTTGGCCCTGGTGCATGGGGTAAGCCATACCAGTGCCGCAGAAGGGCGCAACCTTGCCCGGCAGTTCCGGCGTAAGGAGCCTTCCCTGCTGCTTCCAGACGTGTTCCAGCTTGGTGTGCTGCACTGTGCGGTGCAGGGGCAAGCCGGGGAACACGCAGCCTATGCCCCCTGCACGGTGCAAGACCTGCAAGAAGCCGCGCTGGATTACTGGGCCCTTGGGCACGTGCACACCCGTTGGGTGCTGCGCGGCACAGGCACAGCCCCGTATGCTGTGTACCCTGGCAGCCTTCAGGGGTTGCATGTCAATGAAGGGGGTGTGCACGGCTGCACTGTGGTGCGGGTGCGCGGCAAAAAAATAGTTTCTGCCCTTCATGTGCCCATTGCCCCGGTGGTGTGGCAACGGGTGTGCCTTGACGCAGGTTCCTTGCAGCCGGAAGAGGAAGAGGGCGTAGTAACATTGTTGCAACTGGAAGCATTTGCCAGCCAGTGCCTTGCGGAGGCCCACCAGGCTATGCAGGCGGAAGCGGCTGCCTTTGTGGAAGAAGCAGGCCTTGGCGTTATCCCTGAAGTGCTGGTGGCCCGCCTTGTGCTGGAAGGCAGAACGCCCCTGCATAAGGAACTGGCCCAGAAGGATGTGCGGGAAGATTTGCAACGGCAACTTTCCGGTCAGTTATCGCGCTTTGGCATATTCGTGCGCGATATTCGCATTGCCACGCAGCCGCAGCTTGACTTTGAAGCCCTTGCCGCCCGGCCCGATTTGGTGGGGGAAACGTTCCGCCTTATGGGCGAATGGCAGGCTGAGCCTGCCCAACTGCACGGGGCCTGGGAACAAGCCGATGAAGTGTTGTTGAAAAAACTGCGGAAAATTCGCCGTTATCTGCCTGCCGTTACCCCGGAAGAAGAAACAGCCATGGCCCAGGAGGCGCACCTGCTGTGCCTTGACCTTCTGGAGGTGGAGTAATGCGTATTGACCGTGTTCGTGTAGACCGCTTTGGTATTCTTGCGGAGCAGGAAATAGAATCGCTTTCATCGGGGTGCAATATTTTTCTGGGCCATAACGAGGCGGGCAAAAGCACCACCATGGCCTTTTTCCGGGCCATGCTGTTTGGCTATAAGCGTGGCAATTCTTCCCTGGACCCCTTTATGGCCCAAAGCCGCAAAGCCAGCGTGGCCGGGGGCAGCCTGTTTTTGCATAGTCAGACAGCAGGGGACATAACCCTTGTGCGGCGGCCCCTTGCCCGCGGCAAAGGGGTGGAAATTTTCCGGGCCGGGGGCGAGCAGCTTGCAGAAGAAGAATTTTACGCCCTGCTGGGCAGCATTACCCCGGATGTGTATGATAATGTGTTTGCCTTCAACCTGCGTTCCCTTATGGATGCCACTTCCCTGGACGGTGACAGTGTGCGCCATGCCCTGCACGCTGCCGCCTTTGGCTTGAAAGTTGCCCCTGGCGCTGCCCTGAAGCAGCTTGGGAAGCGGGCTGATGACTTGCTGAAGCAAGACAGAGCCGGGGTAAGCGCACCTTTGAACAACCTTGTGGCCCAATTGGATGTGTTGGAGCAAGAGCTTGCCACAGTGGGGGAAGAGGCTGCGCTGTACAGAACGTTACGGGCAGAGCTGGAAGAAACACGTACCCAGCGTGACCAGTGTGGCACCCGGCGGGCAGCCCTTTTTGAGCAAAAGCAAAACTTTTCCCGGCGCATTGGCCTGTGGCCGCAGTATGAAGCACTGCTTGCAGCGCAAGGCAGCATGGCGGCTCTGGCAGGGGTTGAAGGCCCTGCCCCTGTGCATGCAGAAGATTTTCATGCTGCACAAGAGCACAGCAGTGGGGCGGAGCAAGTGCAGGCTCCTTCTGCGGGGCCGTATTGTTTCGCCCCAGACGCCCTTGTGCGCCTGGAATCGCTTTTGCGCCAGCAGGAAGAACGCACCGTGACTGAAGAAGCCGCCAGCCTGCGCCTGCAACGGCTTGTGCAGGAATTGGGTACCCTTGGCGGGCAAACGGCCTCCCTTGTTTTGGCAGGAGAAGTGCAGGCCCTGCAAGAACAGGTTGGGGGCAAGCGGGCCATGGCAGAGCAACTGCCTTTGCTACGCCAAACCTGCCAGCAGCTTGCGGCCCAGCAGCAGGAAGGGCTGGAACGCCTTGGCTGGGAAGAAGCGCAACTTGTGGCAGTGGATGTGAGTGTTGCCACGCGGGAGCAGTTGCACCGCTGGGAAAAGGAACTTGCCGCCCTTGGGGAAGAGGCAGGCCGCACCCAGCTTGAGGCACAGCGCCTGGAAGCACAGCAGCAAACTCTTGGGGCTGAACTGGCAGAACATTCACGTGCGGTGCAGGAACAGCCTGAGGACGCAGCCTTGCCCACGCCGCTGGAGGGAGAACGGTTTTCCGGCAAGCTGGCCCAGGCAGAAGCTGCCCTTGCTTCGCTTGATACGCTGGTGCGCCGGGTAGATGAAGGCAGGCAAGCCTTTGCGCGTGCCCTGCATGCCGTACACCCCCAGTGGACAGAGCAGCGCCTTGCCAGTGCCGATACCACCAGCCGGGCACGGGCTTTGTGCCGGGAATATGGGGAAGCGTTGCACCAGGCCCGGCGCAGCCAGGAAAAAGAAACAGAACGCCTGGAGCTTGCCAAACTTGCCCTGCAAGAAACCAGGGAAGAAGCTGCCCTGGGGGAAACCCGGTTGCAGCCCTTTGCAGGCACCCCCGCCGAGGAGGAAGCCGAAAAGCGGCTTTCCCTTGCCAGGGCGCTGGAACGCACCGTGGCTGCCTTGCGCCGTGAGCGTGTGCAATATGATGAAGCAGACAGAATGGTGGCAGACATGGTGGCCCCGCCCCGCCAGCAACAGCAACGCTGGTTTTTGGGGCCGGTAGGGCTGGTGGCCTTTGTGCTGCTGTCTTTTGCCGTGGCTTCAGGCTTTTTTGCCTTGCGCGGCGGGGAAGGGATGTTTGCCTGGGTTGCGGCTGGCCTTGGTCTGGCTGCGGTGGGGGCATTGGTGCTGGCCCGGCGCGCGGCAGGGGTGCGGGCTTCTGTGCAGCTTGATGCCGGGGTGCCTGCCATGAATGTGTGGTGCCAAACCAGGAGCCGGGCCAAGGAAGCCCTGGAGCGGTTTGAAGAGGAAGGAACAGGGCTGGTGCGCAGCATGGAAGGCTGGTGCCCCTTTGCTTTGCCAGAGGCTGGTGCCAGCCTGCCGGATGAAACAGCGGTGGGGACGTTTGTGCAAACTCTGGAACGCATGCGGGCCAGGGCTGCCCTTGCGGAACGCGAGCGGCGCGAACTGGAAATGTGCCAGCAGCGTGTTGCCACTGCGGTGCAACGGGTGCAAGGGCTTGAAGAGTTGGTGGCGGCAGCCACAACACGTTATGCCACGGCGGCTGAAGTGTGGGGCAGGCAGCTTGCTGCCCTTGGGCTGGAAGCTTCCACCCCGGTGGATGAAGTGCCCGCCTTTTTTGAACGGGTGGAAGCGGCCCGGCTGGCGCACAAGTTGTTGCAGGAAAGTTCCCGCCTTGTGGCAGAAGCTGAAGGCGCGTGCCTTGAATGCCTGCATACAGCCCATGCAATGCCCTTTTTTGCGGTGGGGCTTACCCCATGGGCTGTGGCCCGCTGTGCGGGGCACCATGCTGCGGCAAGACAAAGCATAGAAGATATTGCCAGCGTACAGGCCGAAGACCAGAAAGAAAGCGAGACCTTGTTTGCCCACCAGCCCGCAGGGAGGCAGGCCCTGGAAGCTGCCCTGGCAGGGCTTGCCATGCGCCTTGTTGCCCTGCATGGGTTGCGGGAGCAGGCCGTGCAGGCCATGGCAGAAGGCAGCACCTGGGCGGAACGGCAGCGCCAGTTTGAGCTGGTGCGCGCCAGCCATGCCAAGGCTGTGGCCGCAGCAACTGCTTGCCAGCAAGCACTGGCCAAGGGCAAGGCCCAGTGGCAGCAATGGTTAGCCGGGCAAGGTTTTTCCGCTGTGTTGAGCCCGGAAACCGCCAAGGAAGCCTTTGCCCTGGCCCTGACCCTGCGGGAGCGCAAAAAACAATGGGAAGCTGCCCAGCAAGAGGGCAAGGACATTGCCGCATCCCTTTGGGAATACATACAGCGCGTTGCGGCCCTTGCCCAGCGGGCCGGGGTAGTTGTGCCCCAGGGCTTGCAGGACATGCTGCTTACCCAGGAGCAGGAAGTGGGCCGTAAAGGCCTGGAGCAAACCCTGCAAGAAGCGGTGCAGGTGCTGTATGCTGTGGCAGAGTTGGTGGAAGCCAGTGCCCAGGCCAAGGCCCGCATGAAGGCTTTGGAAGAACAGCGAACAGCCCTGGAGGCGGAAAAACAGGGAGCCGGGGTGGCTGCGGCTGTGGCGGCGGAAAAGCTGACTTCCCTCATGGCAGACGCTGGTGTCAGTTCTCAGGAGGATTTTCGCCGCAGGTTTGCCTTGTGGCAACAGCGTGAACAGCACGCCAGTATGCAGCGCGAAATTATGGCGGCATTTTATGCCCCGGCCCATGAAGAGCGCACTTCAGTGGAAGCGTATATTGCCTCTTTTGAACAGTATTGCCTGGCAGATTTGGAGGTGGCCCATGAGGAAGCCACCGCTGGCCTGCACTCGTGCGAGGCTGAACTGACCACCCTGGCAGAGCGTGGTGGCACCCTGGAGGAAGGTATGCGCCGCCTTGCGGCAGACGGGGGCACCTCTGCCTTACGCCAAAAAGAGGCCACTTTGCGCGAGCAACTGGAAGAAACCCTGCGGGAATGGCGGGTGGCCACCATGGCCCGCCAGTTGCTTCTGGTAGCCAAAAACAGGGTGGAAGGTGCCGGGCAACAGGGGGTTGTGGGCATGGCCAGTGCCTTGTTCCGGGCCATTACCCAGGGTGAATATGAAGGCTTGTGCACGGGGGAAGAAGAGGAACGGTTTTATGCCATGCACCGCAGCGGGGAACGGAAGGACGCGGAAAAAGCCCTGAGCCAGGGCACGCGGGAACAGTTTTACCTTGCGCTGCGCCTTGCCTACATTCAAAACCACACAGCCAATGCGGAAAGTGTTCCCGTATGTATGGATGATATTTTGGTGAATGCAGACCCGGCCAGGGCAGGCCAAACGGCAGCCGCCCTGGGGGCATTTGGTCAGGCCAACCAACTGCTGTATTTTACCTGCCATCCGCAAACGGCAGAGGTGTTGGTGCAGGCCGCCCTCCAGGCCAATGGGCAGGCCAACGTCCAGGGCAGCCCGGCGCCCCGGTGCTTTGTTATGCAATCCGGCGCAATTCGTGCTGCCAGCACCAGCTTTGTTCCCTTATAGGCCGTACTTGGTATGCGGGTGACCCTACAGTAACAGAGCACTGGGTAACAATAATAAAGGTCATGGTGAAAGTATATTTGTGTCAGTTGGTTGTGTGATTCATTTTTTTGGGAAATTTTTTTTCCGGACAGTATTCACCCGTTACCGTCCTGGTTCCAGGGGGGGGCATGCGCACAACTATTTGCAAAGAAATACTTTTTTTGGTTTTTTTAAGAGATGATGTATTGATGTGAGATTGTAATTATATAGGAGTATAAATAACCATTAAGAGTAAAAGCCAAAAAATACAGTGGGTTGAAGAACTGGCGTTGAGAGCCTTGCCTGAGAAGAGTAAAACACAAGGAATAAGCTTTTTTATTCTAGGAAGGACTTGTGTTTTTCTGGAAAGGTAGTTATATAGGACGTGCAAGTGAAACAAAGTAGCCATTCAAGTCTTGTACAACAATTTCCGGAGGAGCTATGAAACGTTTGACTCTTACTACAGTAGTTGCCCTGCTGACCCTTGCTTTTGCAAGCGTTGCGTCAGCTAAGGCTCCTACTTTCAGCGGCATGCAGCCTCGTGTAGCCAGCTTCGACTTCCTGGTCGACTACTCTGGCTCCATGATGATGCAGCACAAAGGCTTCGGCGAGCAGAAATTCTTTATGGCACAGCGTGCTATTCAGCGTTTCGCCGAGCGTATTCCTGAGCTGGGTTACACTGCTGGCCTGCGCACTTTCGCCAAAGTTGGCGAAGTGAGCGCTCAGCAGACTTTTAACCCCGACACCGTATACGCTGCTGCAGGCAAACTGAAGCAGACCTACGAAGTGTTTGGCCGCCTGACCCCCATGGGCGATGGCATCTCCTACTGGACACAGAACCTGTACGCAGGTATTGCACAGCCCACCGCTGTGTTCGTAGTGTCTGACGGTGAAAACAACCGTGGTGGCGACGCTCTTGCTGCTGCCCAGGCTGCTATTGCTGCTAACCCCGGTCTGGTGTTCCACATCATTTCCGTGGCTGACACCAAAGAAGGCCAGGCTCTGCTTGACAACATCGCTGCTCTGCGTCCTGACCGTAGCGTGAGCGTGATCGCTGAAGAACTTATCACCAGCAACACTGCTTGTGAAAAGTTTGCCCGCGACACCGTTTACGTAAACGGCGTGCGTGACGTGCTGCGTACAGCTCACTTCCCGCTTGGCAAAGACAGCCTGACCCCAGATTCTTTCGCGATTCTGGACGAAGCTGCTGCCATTCTGCGTGACAGCAACCGCATGGTTCGCCTCGACGGTCACACATGTGACCTGGGTTCCATCAAGCTGAACAACGACCTGGCCATCCGCCGCGTTGAGACTGTGAAAGCCTACCTTGAATCCAAAGGTGTGCGCCCAACACAGATCATGACTGGCTTCTATGGCGAAAACGTTCCCATGATCGACAACACTGCTGAGCGTAACCGCAAGCAGAACCGTCGCGTGGACCTGAACTTCTTCTACTAAGCCGTTCAGTATAGCGTGAATTAAAAGGCCCCCCGGTAGGAAACTACCGGGGGGCCTTTGCGTATACAGTGGTATGAACCAGTTGCGGTGCGTGTTATGTAGGCCATGCAGTGCTAGTTTTTTTTTGCACAAAGTTCTTTTGCCCCCTTGCTAGGGGCATTATTCCTTTGGTACAATAAACACAGTTGTACTGTTTTTTATACACTGTTTATGGCTTTATGCACTCTGTTGGGGAGGAGGCATGTATGTATTTTCCTGCGGCTGATATAACTGCTAACCCGGTGCTTTTACCTGCTGTTGCGCTTCTGGTGTCTTTTTTTTGTTCTATGGGGGGAATTTCCGGGGCGTTCTTATTACTTCCCTTTCAAGTTTCCTACCTGGGGTATGTGAACCCTTCGGTAAGTGCCACAAACCAGTTTTACAATGTGGTAGCCATTCCCACTGGTGTGTACCGCTATGTGCGGGAAGGGCGCATGGTGTGGCCTTTGGCCATGACTGTGGCCGTGGGCACCCTGCCAGGGGTTATGCTGGGTGCGCTTATTCGTATTTTGTACCTGCCAGACCCACGTACGTTCAAGTTGTTTGCGGGGCTTGTGCTGGCCTACATTGGTATGAAGTTGCTGCTGGACTTGCGCAAAGGCAATAGCGGCAACAAGGGTGCCTTAAAGCCTGCTACGCCAGCCGCAGGCCAGGGCCATGGTGCCACTGGTGCCTTTGTAACAGATGTAAGCATCACGTTACGGCGTATTCAGTATACCTACCAGGGGGAAGTGTATGCCTGCCCCATGGTGTCTTTGTTTGCGCTTTCGCTGGTAATTGGGCTTGTGGGTGGGTGTTATGGCATTGGGGGCGGGGCCATTATGGCTCCCATTCTTGTCTCGTGGTATCGTTTACCCGTGCATACGCTTGGTGGTGCTACGTTGCTGGGTACGTTTTTAACTTCTGTGGCAGGCATTGCCTTTTATTCCTTCATTGCGCCATTCTTCCCTGGCCAGTCTGTGGCACCGGACTGGATGCTGGGCTTTCTGCTGGGCATTGGGGGGCTAGTGGGCATGTACTTTGGGGCCCGTTGCCAAAAGCATGTGCCTGCGGCTGCCATCAAGTGGATGCTTTGTGCCGTTATTCTGGCTACTGCCGGGCAGTATGTTGCCGGGTTCTTCCGGTAGCAGCCCTGGGGGAAAGGAACGTAGTTTGTGAGTATTGCACAATGAATTTTATTGGCTTTCATTGGGGGACGCTGTCCCCCAGCCCCCTGCAAGGGGTATGGGGAGGCAGATCCTCTCCAAGTAAAATTCAACAATATCAACGCAAAATGATCTCAGTGTACCACAACAAAAGCCCTTCCGGAATGCGTTCCGGAAGGGCTTTTGTTGTGGTACACATGCTCATGTTTGAGCGGTGCAAATTGGGCTAGTCCAGCAGGGCTTTCACAAAATCTTCTGCCACAAAGGGCCGCAAGTCTTCCATTTTTTCCCCAAGGCCAATAAAGGAAATGGGAATGCCAAACTGCATGGCCGCGGCCACGGCAATGCCGCCTTTGGCGGTGCCGTCCAGCTTGGTCAAAATGAGTTCGTTCAGGGGCACAGCTTCATTGAACATTTTGATTTGGGCAAGGGCGTTTTGCCCGGTGGTGGAATCAATCACCAAAATGGTGCGGTGGGGTGCGCCGGGGTGGCGCTTTGCCACTACCCGCTCAATTTTACGGAGCTCTTCCATGAGGTTGGCCTTGGTGTGCAAGCGGCCAGCCGTATCAATAATAACAGTGTCGTACCCTTTTTCAATGGCTATATCCATGGCTTCATAGGCCACGGCTGCCGGGTCTGCCCCGTGCCCTTTGGCAAAAAAGCCAGCACCCATGCGGCCTGCCCAAATTTCGAGTTGTTCAGTGGCGGCTGCCCGGAAAGTGTCGCCAGCGGCAAGAAATACTTTTTTCCCTTGCAGCACAGCCCGGTGCCCTAGCTTGGCAATGGTGGTTGTTTTGCCAACGCCGTTGACCCCTACCACAAGAATGACTTCTGGCGGGTTCACGGTGGTAATGCGGCGTACGGGTTTAAAGGCAGCCAATGCTTCTTCCGCCAGCATGCCCCGAAGCAGGAAAGCCTCGGTTATGCCTTCTTTTTCCGCTCTGCGGCGCAGGCTTTCCGTCAGCTTCATGGCTGTATCAAAGCCAACGTCAGCCATAACCAGGGTTTCTTCCAGTTCTTCCCACAGGGCAGGGTCAATGGTGCGGCCCTGGGCAAAAACCCGGTTCAGGTTGCGGGAAAGATGTTCACGTGTTTTGGCTAACCCCTCAGAGAGTTTGCTCAGCAAGCGGCTGCGTTCATCTTCCTCGTCTTCCAGGTTCAGGGCTATGGCCAGGCGGTATTGCAGTTCGGAACGAAAATCATCCAGGGCTTCATAGCCCATGTTGTCCAGCCATGCCCGAACATTGGTAACAAAGCGTTCAATTTCTTCTTCCGGAGCTTCCAGGCTGGCCAGCAAAAAATGCACGCGCTCCCACAGCAAGTCATCTGCCTGGGTTACCCCTTTCAGGACAACTTCCAGCCAGGCGGAAAGGCGGGGCTCGGTGCCGCGCAGGGCGGCTGTCATGGCCTTGTATTCGGCTGTGGCAAAAATACCGTGTGTTTCTTGGGCCGCCAGGGAACCTTCCTGTACTGAAGTCTGTACTGGGGCCTGAACAGGGGGTTGTGTAGGCGCCTGTGCTGGCTGGGGGGTGGGTGCTTCGGCAACGGCTACTTCAGGTGTGTGTTCCGCCTGTGATGGTTGCACGTTCGCTTGGGGTGCGTGTGCTGGGCTGCCTGTTGCTGCGTTGGCAGCAGAATGTGCGCCGGGCTCAGGCGTAGTGGCCTGTTCAGGGCCAGTTTGTACTGCCTGAATTTCCTGTTCTGGCTCAACGGCAGAG
The DNA here is from genome assembly GCF_000430005.1 of Desulfovibrio cuneatus DSM 11391. Taxonomy (GTDB): domain Bacteria; phylum Desulfobacterota; class Desulfovibrionia; order Desulfovibrionales; family Desulfovibrionaceae; genus Frigididesulfovibrio; species Frigididesulfovibrio cuneatus. The sequence continues at coordinate 13,687 of NZ_AUCY01000014.1, read as the reverse complement.
GCTGGCTCTGGCTGTGTCTGAAATAAATTGCGGATACTGCTGAAAAAGCCCATAGCTCCCTCGGGAAAGCCTGCACACTGTATGCAGCGCGGTTCATAACGTGTTAAAAGGGGGAAAGGGGGAAAACTATGCCCTGTGGCGCATTTGTTTTTGCGCTAGAGCAATTTCACTTTGAAATTGCTGGGTGGCAGCAACGTTGCCACCCGCGGAGCGTGTGGTTTTATGACATTACAATACATGAGTACATTGAAAAAACCAATGCGCTGCATGGTAAGCCAATGTATACTTTCAAAGATAAATGCGCTGGTCAGGCGGGCAAGCCTGGCTAGTTGCCAGTGGCCTTTCTTTTATGCCACCATAACACACCAGCCACCAGGGCACACGCCACAACCAGCAACGCCATTTCCACATGCTGCACTTGCGGGCCAAACCGCTTGATGGCAGCAGAAAAGGAAAAGCCTGCATAGGAAAAAAGTATGGCCCACACCAGGGCACCCACAACGTTGGCGGCAACAAAGCGCAATGTGGGCAGTGCGCTCAGCCCCAGGGCAATGGGGGCAATGTTGCGTATGCCGTATACAAAGCGAAACAGCAGGGCAAAGGCGAGCAGCCAGTGTGGGTGGCTTTGCAGGCGCTCCATGAGACGTTTCACTTTTTCTTCGGTCTTGACCCGTTTATGGAGCAGCTTCCAGCCCTGTTTTCGGGCAAGAAAAAAAAGGCCTTGGTCGCTGGTGGCGCTGCCTAAAAAAGCAGCCAGAATAACCAGTTCAAGGGAAAGCATACCCTGGTGGGCGAAAAAGCCCCCAGCAATAACCACAGTTTCCCCTTCAAGCAATGTGCCTAAAAATATGGCCAAGTAGCCAAAGTGGGCAAATGCTCCATTAAGTAAGGTAGGAGAGAATGGCATGCTGCATACATAAGGCACCCGAGGGGCGCTGTGTTATGAGTTTTCGTTGTTGAAAAAGAGCGGTGGTGTTACGGCGCAGGCTGTAGTGGGAAAAAGCCCTGTACACTACTCGCTGGGCGCATTTTCGTTGTTGGCGCTCTTTTTGCGGCTGCGCACAAACCACATCACGCCGCCCACCAGCACAACAAGACCCACCAGCACCAGCATAACTGCGCCCACGTTGTGCATCATATGCCCAAACAGCTTGCCAAAGAAATAGCCGCCTGCCGTGAATGCGGCTGCCCACACCCCGGCCCCGATAAAGTTCAGAGCGAGAAATTTACGGTGGCTGACGCCGCTGATGCCCAGCATAATGGGGGTTACGTTACGCACCCCGTACACAAAACGAAAGCCAAGAATAAGGGCGGTGTCGTATTTGCGGAACAAGCCAGAGGCTTTATCCATGCGGGCTTCCAGCTTGGGAAAGCGGTGTAGAATGGCATGGCCTTTGTACTTGCCAAGGCTGAACATAAGCTGGTCGCTTGTCCAACTGCCAAGAAACGCAGTAAGGACAATCAAGTAAGGGTTCATCAGGCCTTTTGCTGCCAGCATGCCTGCAATAATAACAATGGTTTCCCCTTCCAGAAAGGTGAGAAACAAAATGATATAGTACCCGTAGGTACGCAGCAGGTACTCGGCATCGGCAGACCACACCTGCTGTAACCAGTTGAAGGCGTCTTGGAACCAGGAAAAATCCATACGTAACCTTGGGTAAACGGTGGGGGAACAGGTCTCAAATTTGAATGTTTCCAGCAGTGTAGCCCAGTGTACAGTGCATTTGGCAAGTCGTTATTCCGCCTCCAGCTAAAACCGGTGTTTTCCGAGGAAAGCCGCTAAGGGCGGCACATCCGCCTTGCTTTTCCAGAACTTTCGGTTGTAATCGTTTGCTGGGGCAGAATCTGTCATTCCAATTTGAGCCGTATTCACTCAGAATTGGTATGAGGGGTCACGTACAGGGGAAAACGTGATTTCCCTGAAAAAACCGCGACGGGGAAGATATTCTGGCCTTTTCCCGTCCCTGCGTCAAGAACATTACGCCGCAAAGCCAGGGCAGAAGCGCAAGGACATCAGGCGATGCTTACAAGCATGCACAGCCATAGCAGGCCGTTAAGCACCAGTAGAATGAATACGGCGGCAGAAGCCATGTCTTTGCCATGTTTTGCCCGTTCGTCGTAGCCAGGGGCACCAATGTTAATGCTTTCTTCCACAGCGCTGTTCAAAAGCTCTACGGCCATCACCAAAAGCCAGCCCGCAAGCAGCAGGCCGCACCACAAGGCACCGGGGCGAAAAATGGCTAAAAGCAGGCCCACCAGGGGCAGCAGCATAGCTTCATGCCGAAAGGCCTGTTCATTTTGCCATGCCCGGCGCAGCCCTGCCAGGGAATAGCCGGTGGCTTTATATAAATGGGAAAGGTTAATAAGGCGCATGGAATCCTCGTTGCAAGCAGTGGTGCGGCGGAAGGGGCAGGCTACAGCAAAGCTACATTGTGTGTCCGTAATTTGCGTGCCAGCTCTTCCAGGGCAATCTTTTGGTCCCCCGGGCGTACCTGCTTCATGTTCCAGGTAACGGTGTGCCGGGCGGCAGCCAGGTACAGGGAAAATTCGATGCGTTTATCCTGGTGCAGGCGGGCACTTTGCAGGTTTTCATAGGGTAGAAACAGTTGCGGCCCAAACAAATTTGGGGCAACACAAAGCCCCTGGGCATATAAGGCCAGGGCCGGGGTGTCTTTTGCCCTTGCCCCAAGAAACATGGAGCAGAAGGAAAAGCTCATGGCAATAATGCCTGTGTCGGACTGGCCTGTTTCAAAGCTTACCCAGGCGGCCAGGGCAAAGGAACACCCCCCCAGGAAAAACCAGAAAGGATACACCGAAGCGAAGGTGTATTCCGGTTGGTTGGTAAGGGTTTTGGCCCGGGGAATAGCTTCGGAGGCTTTACCAAAGTAAGTATATAGGCAGCCAATGCCATAAATAAGACTGATGGGCAGCATAAAAAAAGTGCCCAGGGCAACCAGGCCAAGGCCGGCCTTTTTCCCTGTGGCCACAAGGTAAAGCCCGGCAAGCTGCACAACCAGAACAGTAACAAGCACGGGCAGGCTTTTAAGTATAAGTTCAGCAACAAACTGCTGGTCTTCCGGTAGGTTTGCCGGGTCTAGCGATGAGCTGACAATATACAGGAAAAATACGAGGATGGCGTTGATAACAAGGCCCCCCCAGGCTGCCGGGTGGCTGCGCGGCATAATCAGTCTCTCCTTACGCGCAAAAAATGCGCTGTGCTTGGTTGCAGTCGTCAGGGTGCAGCCTTCACCGGCTACAAGTAGGGTAGCGTATTGCTGGAAACGTTGATTTGTTCCGTTTGGCCGCGCTACCATACTTTTTTTGCTCGGTCTTGCCGCTTCCCCTGCAATGGCATGGGGCGCGCAATCGCTCAAGGCAAGAATATGGCATTATTCACCGCATCAGGCAAGGGGCAGCTTTGTGCTGGGGAAACGCTGATTTATTCCCTTTGGCGGCGTGATACCCCTATAAGACGACAGTCGCGAGCGGAGGGAGCGGGGGGCTTTGCTACTTGCTTATCCCTACGCGAGGCGGAGTGATATCCCTAAAGCCGACGGCAGTCGCGAGCGTAGCGAGCCGTGGAGCGAGGGCGGAGGGTACAGGCAGCTTAGCTGCCTGTACATCTCCACGAAGCCCGAGAGGAAGAAAGAAGACGGCAGTCGCGAGCGTAGCGAGCCGTGGAGCGAGGGCGGAGGGTACAGGCAGCTTAGCTGCCTGTACATGTCCACGAAGCCCGAGCGGAAGAAGGAAACAAGGGGAGGCTGGTATACACACGCCCGCCCCGCACGTCTGTTACCCGCACCAAAAGGGTGCAGTGCTTTTCTGGCAGGGCCAGCACAGGGGTTTGCAAGGCCAGCGTGCGGGCCTTGCCGTGGCGGCAGGTATGCCATGCCGGGGTAAAAAGGGCTGTAGGGAAAGGGAAGGCTGGCAGGGTGAGGGAGTGCTCGGAAGTGGCTGGGGTGCCTGTTCGCGCAACCTGTGTTCTTTCGGGAACAATGGGTGCAGGAGCAGGGACAAACGCCACGGCCCAGGCATAGGCCCAATGCAGTCCTCCTTCCAGTGCAGGTTCATCGCGCTGTTCTGCTTCCGGGGGGAGCAAGGCATGCAGTTGGGTCAGGGTTACCTGCACCCCCTGCGGGGAAGTGCTCACGCTAAGGCCTAAAGTATGGGTGTTTGTCATGTTTGTGGTAAACTGTTCCGGGCGGCGTGCGTCAGGAGAAAAGAGCGGAGGCAGGGTAGGGCTGTGCTGTTGGTTTGCCAGTGTAGCAAGGCAAAAAGCGCTTGGCGCGGAAGTCTGCTGCTGGCCTTCCAACTGCGCCAGTTGTGGCTGGGCAAGGCGCTCCTGGCTGGTGGCAATGGCCAGTGGGCTTTGGTCTGCCCCAAGCCACGCCCTGCCAAGGCGCTGGGCCACTGCCAGGGTGGTGCCGGAACCACAGAAAAAGTCGGCCACCAAATCACCTGGGCGGGTGCAGGCCAGAAGCAGGCGTTCCAGCAGGGCTTCCGGCTTTTGGGTGGGGTAGCCAAGGCGTTCTGCTGCCAGGGGGTTGATAATGGGAATGCGCCACACATCGTCTGGCGGGGTGCCCTGGGGGTGGGGGGTGTATTGTTTGCCTGCCTTGCTCACAATGCCTTTTTTGGCATAGCCGCTGGTGGGGGCATAGGGCACGCGCACGGCGTCGGGGGTAAAATACCAGTGCTTTGTTTTGGCGTAGTGGAACAGGGTATCGTGCTTGCGGGAAAAATAGCGGGTTGCCCGGCCCCCCCCTGTGTAATGCCAAATTATTTCCCCTAAAAAGTGGTCTTCCCCAAAAATGGTGTCCAGCATCAGGCGCACCCTGGCGGAAGTGCGCCAGTCGCAGTGCAGTACCAGTGTCCCTTCCGGGGCCAGCAGGCTGTGGGCAAGGTGCAGGCGCTGGGCCAGCATGGCGTAAAAGGCCCCTGGGGCCCAGGTGTCGGCATAGGCCTTCTGGCGCAAGGGGGCGTGCCCGCTGGCCGCTTCCCCCACCGGGGTTTGGGCGAAAAAATTGCTGCCAACATTAAATGGCGGGTCAATATAAATAAAGCGCAGGCCCCCGCGTGCCGCAAGCCATGCCTGCCCTGCCGGGGTGGCAAGGCCGTGCAGCAGGGGCAGGTTGTCCCCCTGCCACAGCAGGTTTGGCAGGCCAGGGCAGGGTAATTGTTGGGAAGATGCAACCGCAGAAAGTTCTTGTGTGGCAGCGGTTTTTTGGCTGTACGCTTCCACCAGCACCGGGGCATGTTCTGCGCTGCTGGGGCAAGCTGCCTGCGTGCATGGGGGGGTACTTTCTTGCCCATGGGGGAGCGGCGCGCAGGCCATACAAAAAAGGGCCTGCTGCATTGCTGCAGAAAGGGGCGCGCCGTGTTGCAGGTGCTGGATGAGGGCGTCTTTTTCGTGAGGAAGGAGCATTTTTTGCGTTTATGTAGGGAATGTTGCCGGGTTGCTGAGGTGTATGGAAAGGAGTGTGTTCGGTGTTATACTACGTTTCCTTGGGCAAATTGGCAATTGCCCCCGGCAAGGGGCTTATGTTATAGCCACATTGCACACAGGCCATCATTTTTCACTTTTTCCCCCGTGGGTTCTCCCGGTGGGGCGCACGCGCTGCGTAAAAGGAAACTTTCATGTCTCAACTGAAGGATATGTACCGCACCATTGTGCAAGACGCTTTTCCAGACACTATTTCTGTGCGGTTTGGCGACACTGTACTTGAGTATAGCCGCCGTTCCTGGGATATTGGCGGCGAGCAGCGCGGCCTGCGCTATGGCGAAAACCCGGACCAGCCTGCTGCCTTGTATGCCCTGGAAAAAGGCGATTTGGTTATTGGCGGCGTGGCCTACCGCCAGGCAGGCACCGGGCTTGTTTCCGCCATTACTGAAGAAAACATGATTCAGGCAGGCAAGCACCCCGGCAAAACCAACCTCACCGACGTGGACAACGGCATCAATATTCTGCAATACCTGCATGCCCGGCCTGCATGCGTTATTTTGAAGCACAACAACCCCTGTGGGGCGGCATGGTCGGAGCAGGGCCTTGCCGATGCCGTGAACAAGGCCTACTGGAGCGACCGCATTGCCGCGTTTGGCGGGGCCGTGGTGCTGAACCGCCCGCTGGATATGAAAAGTGCGGAAATTATCAGCTCTGTCTATTTTGAAGTGGTGGCTGCCCCCGGTTTTGACCCGCAAGCCCTGGAACTACTCCAAAAAAAGAAAAACCTGCGCATTTTGTGCCTGCCTGGCCTAGCTTGCCTGGAACGTTTTGTGGGAGTACCTTTTCTGGACATCAAGTCTCTTACCGACGGCGGCCTTGTGGTGCAGCAGTCTTTTGTAAACCGCATTCGCACTGTGGCAGACTTTTTGCCCGCCACGGCAGAATATGAAGGCGGCTTTGTAGCAGCCCGTGCCCCCAGCCGGCAGGAAGCAGACGATTTGCTGTTTGCCTGGGCTGTGGAAGCCGGGGTCACTTCCAACTCTGTTATTTTTGTCAAGGATGGCACCACCGTAGCCATTGGCACAGGTGAACAAGACAGGGTGGGGTGTGTGGAAGTAGCCATTCATAAAGCCTATACGAAGTATGCCGATGTGCTGGCATTCAAGCGCCTTGGTATTTCTTTGTATGAACTGGAGCACAAGGCCCGCACCGACGCTGACGCAGCGGAAAACCTTGCGGATATCAAAGCCCTTACCCAGGAAGCACGCGGGGGCCTTGGTGGCACAGCCATGGTTTCCGACGGGTTCTTCCCCTTCCGCGACGCTGTGGACGTGGCCTTGCAGCATGGGGTAACCGCCATTGCCCAGCCGGGCGGTTCCATGCGCGATGCCGAAGTGATTATGGCAGTGAATGAATCTAACCCGCAGGTGGCTATGGCCTTTACGGGCCAGCGTTCCTTCAAACACTAGGTAGTGTCTACACGAGTGTCTTTTTGCCTCTGCCTGCGTCAGTTATCGCCTGCTTTTTCGGTCGAATACCGTAAGAGTATACTCCTTCAAAGCAGGCTCAACTTCCTTGGCAGAGAACAAAAATTCATCTCGTGTAGGCACTACCTAGGGAAACGCTCATTTTTTCCGTTTGGCGGCGTTGCTTGCAAAAATACTTCGCGCCTTGCCAAACGAAAAAACTGCGCATTTCCTCTGAACTGCATGGGGGCGGCCTAGTGCCGCCCTGGTTTTTGCGCACTGTAAGGTTGTTTTCAGAATAGGGCAGAATGTTTCAAGCAAAAGGTAGCGGCGCTGGGCTGCTGCTGGCAAAAATGGCTGGCGAGCGGTGGTTGCCGTTATGCTTTGAGCGGTTAATAACAGAAAAGAGTACGGTATGACGCAAGATAAGGTGCGTTACCCTGGGGTTGGGTGCCTGGTTGAATTCATGCAAGGCAATTCCCCCACGTTGGGCATAGTAACGGAAGAACAAAGCGGCAAGTTGCGGGTGTATACCCAAAACAAGCGGGAAACCCCCATGCCTGCCTCACGCCTGTTGCCCTGGTGCGGCCCGCAGCGCGGGGCCAACCTTTCCCGCACCAGCATGGAAGCGGCCCTGGAAGAATGCCGGGCCCAGCGTGAAGCCCTGCTGGCAAGCATAGACGTGCTGGAGCTGTGGTCTTGCGTGCAGGGAGAAGCCGAGCGCGCTACTGCCGATTCCCTGGCCGGGCTCTTGTGGGAAGAGCCCACTGTGCACCATGAAGCTGCCCTGGGGCGGGCTCTTTTGGCTTGCAAAACCCATTTTCGGTTTGCCCCGCCAGATTTTGAGATATTTCCGGAAGCCGTGGTGCAGGCCCGCCTTACCGAAGCAAAGGCCCTGCGCCTGCGTGAACAGGTGGCAAGTGCCGGTGCCGAATTTTTTCGGCAGTTGTGGGAGTTTTTTACGGGTAAACGGCCCACCGCCCCGGTGCTGCACGACGCTACAGGGGAGATGGAAGCACGCTTGAAAAGCGTGCTGTTGCAACGTATTGCCGATCCGGAAACTTCTGAGGACGAAGCACTGTGGAAGCTGCTGGTGAAGGGATTGCCAGAACACCCGCACCATGCTTTGGGCCTTGCTACAGCCTGGGGCCTGGTGCCGCCGCATTACAATTTCTGGCTGGACAGGGCTGGTTTTGCCAAAGGTCAGGCCTGGGCAGAACCCTTTGCCGACGTGCGCACTGCCCTGCGTGAAGCCGTTGGCACACAGCTTGCCAGCCTGCCGGAAGAGCCATTTGCCCGCAGTTCCGGCCAGGGCCATTTGCCCCTTATGGCGGCAGACCCCAGCACCACCAAAGACAGGGACGATGCCTTTGCGGTGGAAGCATTGCCGGACGGCTCTTTTTTGCTGTATATTGCCATTGCCTGCCCGGCCCTTGTGTGGCCCTTTGGCAGCACCTATGATAAAACAATATTGCGCCGTGCCAGCAGCATTTATCTGCCTGAGGGTGATGAGCACATGCTGCCAGAAGATGCGGGGTGGCAGTTGTTCAGCCTGGATGCAGGCAAGGAGCGCCCAGCCCTTGTGTTGCAAACGCGCATAAACGCGCAAGGCGAAGCCACAGGCGCGCAGCTTTCCGTAGCACGGGTAACGTGCACCGCCAACCTGCCTTTGCCCGTTGCAGAAGAAAGTTTTGCCGTTGCTGCCCTGGTCCTTGGCCCAAATCCACTGGCCCCGGAACAGAACCACGAGGCCCTGCCTTGGGGGGCAGAGTTGTTCCTGACGGAGGAAGAGCAGTGTTGTGCCAGCGCGCCCTCCACTTGCCTGCCTGAAGGGCACCCGGCCCAGCCGCTTTTGGAATCTCTCACGGCGGCCTTGGCCCTTTCCCGTGTGTTGCAGGCCCGTCGGGTGGCCCAAGGGGCTGTTGTTACGGAACGGCCCATGCCAGAGGTGACCCTGGCAGGGGAGGGCAATGCCGTTACCGTGGTATTTTCCGAAGAGCCACAAACTCCGCTGGCCCATACGGTGGTGGGAGAAATTATGGTGTTTGCCAACGCCGCCATGGCCGGGTGGGCACGGGATAACGGCATTGCCTTGCTGTTCCGCAGCCAGGATGTGGGCATTCCTAAAGAATTTGCCGGGGTGTGGTCGCGGCCGGAAGACATTGCCAGGGTTGTGCGCGGCCTTCCCAGCGCTGGGTTAAGCACAGTGCCGCGCAGGCATGCTGGCCTTGGGCTGGATGTGTACGCTTCCTGTACGGCCCCCATGCGCCGCTACATAGACCTTGTGAACCAGGGGCAGCTTGTGCATGCTGTGCAGCATGGCACGCCGTTGTTTACCCAGGAGGCACTGCAAGACGCCCAGCCGCTTATTGGGGCCTGCGCCGAAGCCGTGGGCCAGGTGCAGCGCTTTCGCCCCCGGTACTGGAAGTTGCTGTTTTTTGCCCAGCAAGGGGATAAAAAATGGTGGCCTGCGGTGGTTACAGAAGAAAACCCTGCCTTTGTGAGTGTGACGGTGCCCTTTGCCCAGTTGTTCGTTCGGGGCAGAACAGCCCTGTTTAATGAGAAAGTGGCTCCAGGGCAGGCCCTGGAAGTGCGCCTTGGCAAAGTGAACCCGCTGTTGAATGAAATTCAGATACTCGAAGTGCGGGAACTGTAGCCCCCTGGAAATGCTGACTTATTCCGTCTTCAAAAAAATTCGTGCCTTGCCACGCGAAATAACTGAGCGTTTCCCAAAGACCTTTTAATCAGTGCTTCCCTATGGATTTAAGGAATGGATATGACTGAAAGCGTGTGGTTACTGTTGGCTGTAGCGGCTGGCTATTTGAGTGGTTCTGTGCCCTATGGGCTTGTTTTGGCCCGCGCGTTTTGTGGCATAGACCCACGCACCGCAGGCAGTTGTAACATTGGCACCACCAATATTGCCCGCCTGTGCGGGAAAAAGTGGGGGGCCATAACGTTGTTGTGTGATGCCCTGAAAGGTACCCTGCCCGTGCTGGGGGTGGCTTATGCCACAACCCACATGGCCCCGGAACAAGGCAGTGCGGGACTGTTGCCCCTGTTGCCCCTGTTTACAGCGGCGGCCGCCATTGCAGGGCATATGTTTCCTGTGTGGCTGCGGTTTAAGGGGGGCAAAGGCGTTGCCACCACCGTGGGGGTGTTTTTGGCCCTGGCCCCGCTGGAATTGCTGGTGGCTGCGGCTGCGTGCATTGCGGTTATTTGGCGTACCGGCTTTGTTTCGGCAGGTTCGCTGGTGCTTAGTGTGTTGCTGCCCGCCCTGTTGTTTTTTAATGAAAAAACAGGGACCGGGGTGCTGGCCCTGTGCATTAGTGCGGGTGTTATTTGGGCGCATCGCGAAAATATTAAGCGGTTGCGGGCGGGTACCGAGAAGCCCTGGAAAAAATAGGAAACGCTCATTTTTTGCGTTTGGCGGCGTTGCGATTTGAGTGCCACGCCCAAAGCCAAACACAAAGCATGCCGCTTGCTCTAACCCTGCGCATTAGCAAAGAGTGCTCTGTACCCAAGCATGACAGAATTATCCCCTTGTACTTGACGGCACTAAATCATAAAGATAAACTCTTCTGTTGAAAAAACGGTTGCCCGGCGTTGGTGCCAGCACACGCTTTCATTTTGTTGAGGGGTGGGGTAACACCCGTCGGATAACAACTGATGTATTACTACTGTCTCACTTTGTGAGCAAAGGAGCTTTTTCATGCGTACCACTCTGGCAGCTGCCATCTGTTCTATTTTTCTGTTCTGTGGCGTGGCCAACGCCGAAGTTAAGGTGGCTGTATTCAACCTGCAAGCCGTTGCTGCAAAAAGCGAAGCCTTCCAGGTTGGCAAAAAGAAAATGACCGACACGTATGAAGGCAAGCGCAAGGAACTTGAAAAGAAGCGCCAGGAACTTGAAAAGCTTGGCGAATCCATGCGCAGCACTTCTACTAAAGAGCAGCAGGACAAATTCCGCTCACTGCAGAAAGACTACACTGAAGCCGCAAACATGTATGTGCGCAACCTGCAACAGGCTGAAGCCGAAGCCCGCGACATAATGGACAGGCTGATTATTGAATCTGCCCGTCAGTTTGCTGCCGAAAAAGGCTACACCCTTGTGCTGGACGCTGCTGCGGCTGTGTACTATGACCCAAGCATGGACGTGACCGATGCCATGCTGGAGACGGTGAACAAAGTCTGGAAAGAAGACCAGAAAGACAAGAAGTAATTGCGCCATGCAGTTTACCCTTGCTACCCTTGCCGCAACGCTTGGCCTTACCCTGAAAGGGGAAGATAAGCCCTTTACCGGGCTGAACACCCTTGATGAAGCCACGGAAACGGAAGTGACCTTTTTGGCAAACCCCAAATATGCCCCGCTGTTGCAAACAACGCGGGCCATTGCTGTGATTGTTTCTGAAGAGCATGCCGAGGGGATAGAAACTGCCCTTATCAGCCAAAATCCGTATATTGACTTTGCCCGCGCGGCTGGCCTTTTTGTGCGCCCGCCAGATTTCTTTGTGGGAATTAGCGACAAGGCATTTATTCACCCCACCGCCACGCTGGGCGCAGGGGTTACGGTGTTTCCGTTTTGCTACGTTGGCGCAAATACGGAAATTGGTGACGGGGCTATTCTTTACCCAGGTGTATTTATTGGGGAAAGCTGCAAAATAGGCAAGCAATGTACGCTGTATCCCCATGCTGTGGTACTTGGCCGTGCCCAGCTTGGGGAACACTGCGTGCTGCATTCCGGAGCTGTTATTGGCACGGAAGGCTTTGGTTTTGTGCGTTTTGGCGGCTCTGTAATGCAGGTGCCCCAAATTGGCACGGTGCGCTTTGCCGAAAGGGTGGAAGTTGGGGCCAATTCCTGTGTGGATAGGGCAACCCTAACCGCTACCACTCTTGGTAACGACACCAAGGTGGATAACCTTGTGCAGCTTGGCCATAACGTTACCGTTGGGGAACAGTGCTTTATTGTTTCCCAGGTGGGCGTTGCGGGCAGCACCAAGGTGGGCAACCGGGTAACCCTGGCCGGGCAGGTTGGCGTTGCCGGGCACATTACCATTGGCGATGACGTGGTTATTGGCCCCCAGTCTGGTGTGCCCAAAGACGTTCCTGCTGGCATTACTGGCAGTGGCACTCCGTTTATGGAAGGGCCAACGTACATGCGCCACACCGTGTTGCAGCCCAAATTGCCCGACTTGTTCAAACGCGTGCAGCAGCTTGAAAAAGAGCTTGCCGCCTTGAAAAAACTGCTACCCCAAGACTAAACGGTTATATTTTTCCTTCCCAGCGTCTGGGGGCATTTGCCCTTGTTTGTGCCCCCTTGCCCAGCCTGCCCTTCTTCTTGTTTCGTTACTCTGCTTGTGAAAAAGCGTCAGAAAAGGATACCACATGACACAGGAAAATACCCCTGCTTCTCTTGGCCCCTATGATATTCAGCGCATTATGAGCATGCTGCCACACCGTTACCCATTCCTTATGGTGGACAGGGTGGAAGAAATTGTGCCGCAAAAGTATATCAAGGCCTATAAAAATGTGTCCATCAACGAACCCTTTTTCCAGGGCCACTTCCCGGGGTTTCCCGTTATGCCTGGGGTGATGATTCTGGAATCCATGGCTCAGGCTGGTGGCCTTTTGGTGCTTTCCGACAGGGAAGACCTGCTGCGCAGCGGCAACCTGTTCCTGTTTACCGGCATTGAAAACGTCAAGTTTCGCCGCCCTGTTGTGCCCGGCGACAAGCTGGAATTGTATAGTGAGCTCATACGCCACAAAATGCGGTTGTGGAAAATGCGGGGCACTGCCCATGTGAACGGGGTGCTTGCCTGCGAAGCTGAAATGACGGCTGCCATTATGCCTAAAGAGAGCATTTAGTGGCTGCCTCCATTCATCCTACTGCCTTCATCTCCGCCAAGGCGCACATTGGGGAAAATGTGCATGTTGGTCCCTGTGCGGTTATTGAAGATGACGTGATTATTGGTGACAATTGCCGCATTGACGCCTTTGCCAGCATCAAGCGCTTCACCCGTATGGGGGAAGGCAACATTATTCACTCCTACACTGTTGTGGGGGGTGAACCGCAGGATTTGAAATTCAAGGGCGAAGAATCGTGGCTGGAGCTTGGCAACCACAACACCATTCGCGAATTTGCCACCCTGCACCGGGGCACGGAAGGCGGCGGGGGCATTACCCGCGTGGGCAGCAACAACCTGTTCATGGCCTACACCCACATTGCCCACGACTGTATTGTGGGCGACAGGGTGGTTATGTCTAACAACGCTACACTGGCAGGCCACGTAACAGTGCAAGACTACGCCATTATTGGTGGCCTTTCGGCGGTGCACCAGTTTTGCCGCATTGGTGAACACGCCTTTGTGGGGGGTATGACAGGCGCAAGCCAAGACCTGCCACCCTACATGCTGGCCACTGGTTTTCGCGGGGCGGTGCATGGGCCAAATGCAGTGGGCCTGCGGCGCATGGGGGCTTCCAGTGCCCTTATTTCTGCCCTTAAGCATTGCTTCAGGCTGTTCTGGCTTTCAGAAATGCCCCGGCAGGACGCGCTTACCCAATTGGAAGCTAACTACCAGGAATTTCCTGAAGTTATGAATTTTGTGCAGTTTATTCGCGAAAGTGGTGGGCGAGGGGTTCTCCCTGCCACCAAAGAAGGCTAGGGAAAGGCTGTCTTTTTTTGTTTGGCGGCGTTGCTTCACCTTTTTAGAAGCAGTCGAGGACGGAAGAGTCCACTCCTGCTTCTAAAAAGGCTCGCGCCTAGCCAAACGAAAAAAATACAGCC
>NZ_AUCY01000013.1 GCF_000430005.1 Desulfovibrio cuneatus DSM 11391 | reverse complement strand
TCTTCACTTGTCAATGAACCCCACGGTCAACCGTGGTTCATGCCGCTCGTGTTTCTTGCGGCGAAGCGGGAATATGCACCCACTCGGCCTTGTTGTCAACATCTTTTTTTTAATTTCTTAAAAAACTTTTTCGACAACCTGCTGGAATCACTCCCGGCCCGCCACCCGTTTCCGTGCGGCGAAGGGGAGTTATGTCTCTTTTCACTCCCGGTGTCAATCACTTTTTTAAAAAAGTTTTAACACCCCGCCGGACCCCGTCCTGGCCCGCCACCTGCTTCCAAATGGCGAAGGGGGTTTATGCACCCTTTCCTACCCAGAGTCAACTGATTTTAACGAGAAAATCACTGTTTTTTTTCACTAAATCTGCGCCACCTACTGTGCGTAACGTGCCCGCACATATACATACTCCTCGTATGCTCCATTATGGGGAAATGGTGTACACACAAGGGGCCTCTGCCGCCTCAGCGCTACAGCCCGGCATTCCCCCTGCACCGCACGCTCCCCCCCCTTACTTCCCCCCATGGGAAGAAGGCGTGAAGGAGCGTACATACGCTTCATAATAATGAGAGAATGGCGATTCCGGGTCCAGTTTGCCCAGCAGGCCACCCAGCCGGGCAGGGGGGGCAATGGCATGGGCCGTGGGCACCACGCGCCGTTTTGGCCGCTGTTCAGTAAGCACCCGCCGCCCTTGCAGCAAGGTCACCTTCACGGCAGTGAAGTATTCACTATCCATAAAAGCATTGGCACGTTCAAGAATTTCATACGCTTGCAGGGTAAGCTCCTGCATGGCCATGTTATCTTCCGCGCCCACAAGCAAGGTCGTTTCCTTATGGCCCATGGGCCAGCCAAGGCTTGCAAGGTCTTCACCCATTATAAAGGGCCAGTTTTCCCACAGCGCATTCAGGTGCAGGCGTTCCTTGCCACCACGCGAAGTAACGAACCGTTCCAGCGCCTGCTGTACGGAGCGCATTTCTTTTACCCTTGGTGAATCCTGCTTTTTCATGATTTTCCTGTAACACAATATGCACATTAGCACAGGGCAGAGAATAACTTTTGTAGAATAGCTCTACGAGACTTCCCACTATGAAACGACTAATTACATAGTGCTTTGGAAACGCTAAGTTTTTCGTTTGGCAAGGCACGCGTTTTTTTATAAGCAGGAGTGGACTCTTCCGTCCTCGACTACTTATAAAAAAACGACGTAACGCTGCCAAACGGAATAAATCAGCGTTTCCATCAATTATTGCAAACCATTTTCCATCGGCTCCAGAAAACTGAGGGCCGTGCTAAAATCAAACACGGCCAAGGCCCGCCCGGCTTCTGCCACGGCAGAAGAGTTCACCCGGCGCAAATCAGCCTCCAGAGTTTGGAACAGGGCGCATGCATCGGCATCATCTTCACGCAGCAGGGCGTTCAGGCGGCGCAATTCCTGGGCAATATTGCCCAGTTCCACGATGTGCCCGGCCTTGCTGCTAGCTTGGGCAGCCTCTCCCACAGGGGGGATTTTGTCTACCTCTTGCCGTTCCTGGTTATGTTCATCTAACCAGGCATGTAAAGTGCGGTGCAATTGGTGAATATCCAGGGGCTTGGCAATGTGCCCGTTCATGCCCACGGCAAAGCATTTTTCCTGTTCTTCTGTTGTGGCATGGGCTGTCATGGCCACAATGGGTAAAGAGGTAAAGCGGGGATTTTCCCGCAGCACTGTGGTGGCCGTGTAGCCATCCATATCTGGCATCTGCAAATCCATAAACACCATATCATAGTATCCGTCTTCAGCAGACTCCAGCATACGCACCGCTTCGCGCCCTGTTTCCGCCACCTGGGCTTCAATACCCACATCGCGCAACAACTCCACCCCAATTTCTTGATTAATGCCATTGTCTTCCACCAGCAGCACGCGCACCCCATAAAAATAGGCACCACTTTTTGCGCTGATTATTTCCCCCTGGCCCGCACCTTCCATAAAGGGACGCAAAGCGTGGAAAAGCTGGGAAGAAAGAACTGGCTTTGGCACCAACGCATCAGGCAGGTGAATGCCGGGGCCAACGGCAGGGGCCACATAGCGCGGCCCAACCATGGCCACCACACGGGGGCAATTGCCAAGGCCCATGTTTTCACGCAGGTGGGCGATGTTCCCATTGGGGGCCGCATCCAGGTATGATTCCCCCAGCAGCAATACGCTACACGGAGCGTCTGTGGCATCGGCCTTGGCAATGCGGGCAAAGGCAAGCCCCATGTTTTCGCACCCGGCAGCCACGCACCCAAGGTCTTCCAACATGGCCACAAGCCGGGACCGCAGCACTTCGCTTGGCTCCACCACCAGCACAAACCCCCGCTGATTTTCTACTGCAAAGGCCACGGGCTGCACATCCTCTTCACTGTTCAGCCGGACCGGGCCTGAAAGAGTAACCACCGACCCCTTATTGGGCGTGCTTTCAAAGGTCAGCTCGCCCCCGGCTATGCTCACAATGTTTTTGGCAATAACCAGGCCAAGGCCTGTGCCGCCAAATTTGCGTGTGGTGGAAGTGTCGCCCTGGGTAAAAGGGGTAAACAGGGTGGCGAGCTGTTCTTCTGTCATGCCAATGCCTGTGTCTTCCACAGTAACGTGTAACCGCATGGTTTTGCTGGTTATTTGGCTTGCCCCGCAGTGTACAGCAACAAAGCCTGTTTCCGTAAACTTCACAGCATTGCCCACAAGGTTAGCAAGCACCTGCCTGAAGCGCCCTGCATCCCCCAAGATATTGCGCGGCGTACTGCTGGCAATGTGAATAAATACGGGCAAACTTTTGGTGTCTGCCTGTTCGGCCAGGGCAAGGGCCACCTGCTCAAAAACCGACTCCAGATTATACGGATTTTTATCCAGTACAATGCGCCCGGATTCCAGTTTGGAAAAATCGAGAATATCATTGATAATACTTAACAAAGCCAACCCGGCAGAGTTGATTTTGCGAATATGGTCGGCCTGCTTCGGGTCCAGAGAAGACTTTTGCAACAGGTAGGCCATGCCAATAATTGCATTGAGGGGGGTGCGAATTTCATGGCTCATATTGGCAATGAAATCGGTTTTGGCCCGGTTTGCGGCTTCCGCTTTCTGGGCCAGGGCTTCAGCCTGTTCCAGGGCCAGTTGCAGGGAAGTATTACTCTGCCCCAGCGCTTCCAGAGTTTCACTCAGCTTATGGGCGCTGAATTTTGCCTCTGTTATGTCCATACTGGTGCCGCGCATGCCTGCAATGCCCTCCCGCCCGTAGTAGATAGCACCTGAGGTAAGCAGCCATATGGGTGTACCGAACCTGGAGCGGATCTGGTGTTCCATACCCCGGAACGACCCCTGCACAATGCCTAGCTGGAACATTTCTCCCGTCAGGTTCCTTCCCTGTTCATCCAGGGCGTAATCTTCCCAGCGGGTGCCTTTGAATTCTTCCGGGGTATAGCCGGAAAGGGAGGCAATGCGTTCTGAAACGTGTTCCAGGTAGCCCTGGGCGTTCACTTCCCACACAACTTCCCCTGCTGCGCGAATAACGTCATCGTAGCGATGTTCAGAAGCAACCAGGGCCTCCTGCATGTACCTGCGCTGCATGGTGCCAGCCAGAAACATACCCACGGTACGCAGCACGGCCTTGTCGCCACGGCCCCAGTGCCACCTGGACGCACACACGCCAAAGCGCATAATCCCCCAGAATTCTTTATCTTGCATAACTGGCACCACCAGGGCTGCCCCCAGCCCGTGGGAATGCAGGGCTTCGCGCAGCTCTGGTGTGCTGCTTTCATCTACCACCACGGCCTTGCCCCTGACCAGGGCTTCAAAAAGTTCCGGGACGGCATCTTCATACGCCAGGGTTGACGTAAAACCATCCAACTGGTTGCCTTCATATTCTTCCCCGGCCCAAAAATAGACCCTGGTGGAAAGGGTTTTGCCCTCTGCCGTGGGGTGGTTGCGCCATACATCCACATAATCCACTCCGGCAGCAAAACCCAAGCACTGCAACACCCGAAAGGCAATGGAATCCATATCAGCAGTATCTGCAAACAGGTACTGGGTAGCGTCAATGGCAGCTTGCAGCAACCGTTCTTCCCGTTGCACCATAAGCGTTGCTGTATGCTGGGTAGTTATGTCGTGCCACACAGTAAGCATTCCACGCATTGTTCCCTGGTTGTCTACATCGGGTACGCACTGGCTGGCAAATACATGCAGTTCCTGCTCTGGGTCTGTAATTTCCAGGTTGAGTAAAAATGGCAAATTACCGGCAAAAGCTGCTGCACTCTCTGTTTCCATGTGGGCAAGAAGCGCCGGGGGCAGGTTACACTCTTTGGGGAGCCGCCCAAACAACTGGAGCAGGGTGCAGCCGCTCAACCGTTCAAACGAGGCTGTGCAACACAAAAAGCGGCCTTCCTTGTCCCGGTAGAAGCCCACTTCTGCACTGGCCTGTTCCAAATGGCGGCGCAGGCTTTCCCCCCCGGCAGTGGCTACTTCCTTTATATACACGTATCCTAGTGTACCTTGTGTACCCGGCAGGGTATGGAACAGGGTGGCAAACACCGACCTCTCCATCCGGCCATCCTCACAGCAGGCATGGAGCAGAAAAACGCATTGCCCGGCGGCACCCTGGGCGCCACCATTTTCCATGCACTGGCGCAAGTAGGCAGGCAACAAACCGCTGCTTGCCTCCAGCTTATCCAACGGAGCACCCTGGGCCACAGGGCCAAAGCTTTGGACAAAGGCCTCATTTACTCCATACACCAGCCCTGTTTCCAAAAATACAGCCAGCATTGGCACCGGCACGCTCATAATACTTTCATGGGCAACAGGGACAAGCGGCGTGCCCTGTGCGGCAATAGCCCGCCGGGGCAATGCCCAACAGGCCAAACAGGCAGCAATGGCAAATAGAATAGAGAGCATCATTGGGCTTCCTCACCAAAGGCTGGAGCAATTGTGGTTTGTAATTGCCCGTGCGTGCCCGGCAACAACATGCCAGGCAAATAGAGATAACACACAGGGCGCGGTGAACTTTTGCTTAAGGAACCGCTGATTCACTTACGGTCATCAGCTCCTTTCCCATACAGGCTAATAATACATTTGGCTCAAAAAGGCACAGAAAAATCGTCATCAATGTTTTCCTACCATACATCACACAAATACACGGAACAGCATACAGGGAAAAGGGGGTTTTGCACAAAAAATTTACGTAAATAATTTCAGGGCAAATTTTTCCGGCTGCCTGGCTGCAAAAAACAAAGCCCCGACAAAGGAAGCGGGGCTTTGTAATTGAGTCATTTCACAGGCAATTTCCCCAAGGCCCCACTCACTTACTAGCCCTTTGGAAACGCTGCATTGTTTCGTTTTGCAAGGGTGGGGTCACAGGCACTGTGCATGGGCTTTTCTTGAAGCAGGAGTGACAATTCCGCAGGAAAGCGGCATTGGGCACCGCCCACAGGGCGGGAGCCAAAGGCCCATGAAGGGTAGAGTCAACGCTGCTGTTCTGCTCCGTCGCCCTAAAGCCAACGGCAGTCGCGAGCGGAGCAAGCTGTGGAGCGAAGGCTAGGGGTGCGGGTCGCTTTGCTGCCCGCACATCCCCACAAAGCCTGAACGGAAAAGACAACGTTTCCAATGTTATTGGGCAGGCGCCGCCAACGTAAACACCCAAATGCCGCCGGGGGCAAAGCCAACCCCGGCCTCACGGTACTCTTTATTCAGAATATTCTTACATTGGTCTGTGTTTTTAATCCAATATTGAATGACACCGCTGGCAGGAGGCGAGGAAACAGCAATATTTTCACTTGCTTTTGCCCACACATACCCGGCCTGGGTAAGGCGGTGCCCAACCCCCTGCCCTTCAGGCGAGGTGCTGGAAAAATAACCGCGTGTGGACATATCCTGTGCATGCTGTTGCGCCGCAGCGGAAAGGGCGGCGTTCAACTTAAGCGGCCCAGCGGAATACGCCGTGCCCCCGCACATTTGCCCAAAGCTGCGCAGTTCATTCACTTCTGCAAACAGTTCTGCCGCTTCCGGGGCAAGGGTAGCTGCCAGGGGGTCGTTTGTGGTGGGGCCTTCTTTACTCACCGGGGCACCAGTTGCTCCCACCACCACCGGGGCCTGGGGGCTTGCGCCCTGGGCCTTGGGGGTTGGCTGCACGGGCTTGCCCTTGCTGGCTGCCCCGCCACGGTTCATCAAGTTTGTTGGTGCTTCCCCCACAAACCCCTCGCTGCTGTTTTTGTCCACCAGCATTCCCCCTTCTGCCAGGGGGCCAGAATCGTCGCCCACAATCACCACTGGCACCATTTTGCCGGTTTTGTCTTTCAACATAACCTGTTCCCCAGGGCCTTTATACGCCGGGGCTTTGCCCTGGCCCATGGCGGCATTACCCGCCGGGGCAACAGGAGAAAGGGGAGCAACACCTGCCTGCGGGGCGGGCTGGTTGGTGGGTTCCAGCGGAGTTACCCCTGCCTGCGGGGCAGGCTGGTACACCTGGGCCGGGGGCGCTGCGGGCGGAATATCATCAAGGGGCACAATGCCGGGGCGGGGCACAGCCGGCTTGGATGGGGGGGGAGGAGGCGGAGGCACCAGCGGTTCACCTGAAGGAGCAAAAGCCCCACCCGGTTGCCCGCCCACGCCACCAACAGGAGGAGTGGCCACAGGCAACGGCCCGCCTGTAAGCACAGGTTCACGCGCCGCCATCAACACCGTCCAGGTGCCCCCAAGGCTGAAGGCCCCTACATACACAAGCCGCGAATCCATGAGGGCATTGCACTGCTCGCCTGCCATCTGGCGTAGGGCCCCCTGGGCATTGCCACCGGAAACCGTTGTGCGGGAAATAAGTTCTTCCGGGGCAACGCCCCGTGCGGTGCGCACAGCCTCAAAGGGGAGGCCTGCCTCCACACTTTCCCGAGCCAGGGTACGCAGGGCGTCGGAAGGAATAAGGTGAGGCAATTTTTCCGGCTGGCCCCCCGGGCAAGGAATACCGCGCTGGCGCTGCATTTCCATAAGATAATACAGCACAGTGTATTCTTCTGCCATAGCAGCCATGGCAGGCAGGGGCAGCCCCACCAGCAATAGCAGCCCTGCAAGCAGGCACCCGGCCATTCTCATGAAAGGGGCCCGCAATGGCTGCCCCAATCCATTCCTTTTGGCCAACAGTGGCACAGGCATGCTACTTTTTTGCACGCTTTTTGATGAAATCAAGATAAAAGCCTGCTTCCCAACCATTTCTTCACTCCTCAGGGTATTTCTGCCCAGGCGCGCCCACGCGCACACCCTGGCAACCCTGTTCCCAAAACCTGCACGCACGTTTTGGCCGTTATGTATGCTTTGTTTCATATGCTATAAGGCAACCAGTTCATACACCCTGGAACCAAGCCCAATATGCTCGGCATAGGCAAGCTGCACTTCACCCGTGGTATAAGACCACGCACCCTTGAATTTGTCTTCGCCCGCGGCATGGTTTGTTTTTAAGTGGGAAGAACAAAATCCTTCCTGCTTGTTCACAAGGTCGAAACACGCCATGTCCAGGGCCACCGGGTCGGAAGAGGCAAGAATGCCAATGTCCGGCACAAGGGGTGCATCACTCCAGGCAACGCAGTCGCAGTCTGGGGTAATGTTCATGAGAAAAGTTATATAGCCCACTTTTCCCGGCTTTTCCACTACTGCACCATAGGCATATTCTGCCATGCGTTCGCAAAACGGGCCCAGTTCTGTTTTCCAGTCAATGCCCACGGCTTTGGGTTCACACACCGTCAGGCACTCGCCACAGCCCACGCACGTATCTTTATTGATGGTGGCTGCTTTTTTGCCTTCCGCTGTTTTTGTCCGGGTAATGGCCTTTTCCGGGCAATTGGCCATGCACAGCCCACAAGCAATGCACAAGCTCTGGTCCACAGTAAAGCGCGAAGCATGCTGCTCGCACTTCCCGCGTGAAGGGCAGCAACCCATGGCAAGGTTTTTCACCGCGCCACCAAAGCCTGCCATTTCATGCCCTTTGAAGTGCGAAAGCACAATCATATTGTGGGCAGCGGCTATGCCTTCCGCAATTTTTACCGAAGCAAAATGTTTTTTATCAATGGGCACGTCACTAAAGCTGCCACCACGCAGGCCGTCTGCAATAAGCATGGGGGCGTTCACCGTGGCAAAGCCAAAGCCATGTTCCAGGGCAGTGGTAAGGTGGTCCACAGCGTTGTGGCGGCTCCCACTATACAGGGTGTTGGTATCGGTTAAAAACGGTTTGCCCCCGGCTGCCCGCACACATTCCACCACCGTGCGCACAAACACAGGGTTTATAAACGTGTCTTTGCCGCGTTCACCAAAGTGCAGTTTAATGGCAGTAAGTGCGCCATGGTCGAACATGGCCCCAAACCCGGCGGCCTGCCACAGCCGTTCTATCTTCTTGCATTTACTTTCTTTGGCTGCGCGAGCCCTGAAATCTGCAAAGTATACTTGTGCAGGGGGAGTCTTTGTCATATAGGCATCCTTAATGGAACAGAGGGCTATTCCCATTTCCCCAAAAAAACGGCTAGAATCCTGGTTGCACCCAGGAAATCAGCGAGGGGCGGATGGTTCACGGTTGCATGTACCCCTACTTTTTGGCAAAAAGAAAACACCTTCTTGCCTGGCGGTACCATGACCACGGAACCCCGTTCTTGTCCTTCCAGTTTACCTTGTTCTTACCACCAAGTAAAGTCGGGCCCCAAAACAGCCCCCGCCCTACGGCCAGGAAACCAACATGCGCTTACGAACAATTGCAACAGGCCTTACAGCCGCTTTATGTATTTGCCTTGCGGTGTGGTTTGGCCTAACCCGCAAGCAAGCGCATTCTTCACTGCAAGAAGCACAATATCGCTTTTTACGTGCAGCCTATGTGCTGCAACACATTGAACCAAACGCCGCTACAGAGAAGCTGGAGTTCCCCCCTGCTGTGGCCCGCGACGACACTGTAAACGGCCTTTTACACCACACCGATAAAGTTTTTGTGCTGCAAGACCTTGCCCAGGAACTGGAAGCCTGCACCACCACCAGCCCAGAGGCTTCCCTTTTTGCGGCCTATGCCCGCCTTGCCCTTGGGCAACAGGTGGAAGCTGCCCGCTTGCTTAACGATTATGTGGCAGATGCCCCGTACAACCCAAAGCACTACGCTTTGCTGTGTGAGGCGTTATACAATGCAGGGGACTACGCATTGCTGTATGTAACCTGCCTGGAATGGGCGGAACGGGCTGAAGACTGCAGAAAAGACAGAGCCCTGTTTTTATGGCGGGCGCTGATGCACCTTGAAAGGCCGGAAGAAGCAGCGCAAATGGCCTTGCAGGCCAGCCCCTGCCTTGGCAGTGAAGCGCAGGTGTATGCCGCGCGGGCTTTTTTACAAGCAGGGAAAGAGGCACAGGCGCTAGAGTTGGTAGAGGGAGCCGCCAAGGCGGCCCCGGCGGAGAGGGATAAGATTTTTTTGCTGTGGGATAGGTTGCAGCTTTCGTCGGTATTTTAGGAAACGCTGATTTATTCCGTTTTGCGGCGTGCCGCCACGAAAACTTGTATTTTTTTGTTTTGTTTGCTGCTCCGCTAGGTGTAGAAACACAACTTTTTTTCGTTTGGCAAGGCGCGAGGTTTTATGCGGCGCAAGCGCCGCACAAGCTCCTGCAATTCCGCTCTTGCACCCCTAAGACACAATTCCCTTAATGGAATCATGCTTCCCCACCACCACAAGCGTATCTCCCGCAGAGAACCGTGTGGTAGGTGCCGGAACAAAGGTGTATTCAGCATCGTGCACACCCTTCACCGCCACCACCATCACGCCATAGCGGTTCCTCAAATCCAACTCCATCAAGCTTTGGCCTGCCCAGCTCCCCACGGTAAGTTCTTGCAGCATAATGCCGCCGCCCAGGGGCAAAAAGTCCAGCATACCGGGGTGGGTAAGGCGCAATGCGGTTTGAATAGCCACATCCACTTCAGGCTGAATTACCTGCTGCACGCCTATGCGCCGCAGCACCTTCTGGTGTTCCGGGCTAATGGCTTTGGCAATAATATGCCGCACCCCAAGGTCCAGCAGGTTCATTACGGTGAGAATGGACGCTTCCATGGAGTTGCCAGTGCTCACTGCCACAGCGTTAAAATCCTGAATACGCAATTGCTCCAGCAGTTGCTTGTCTGTGGCATCCCCCACATACACCTTGGAGAGCATGTCCTGCGCAATACGAATGCGCTGCTCGCTGGTATCTACCCCCACCACATAGTGGCCTTGCTCCACCAGGGAGGCACCAAGATTCAAGCCAAATTTGCCAAGACCAATAACAGCTACTTCCAGCTTTTTCTTCATAGTTCATTGCTCCTTCTGGCGCATTGCCTGTGCCAGGAAAAATAACGAATGGGGCAAAGCATTCCTCATAGTTCTTGCTGCACCATTTGACCCATTGCATTCGTTAATTGCCTTACCCAATGGGCATATCACTTTGGGGCAGGCGGTATTTGGGTTCATGCTGAAACTGCTGCACAGTACTAATCAGCCAAATGGGGCCAATACGTCCAATAAACATGACACAGCAAATAATCAGCTTGCCCGCTTCCGAAAGCAGGGGGGTTACGTTCAACGAAAGCCCCACAGTGCCAAATGCGGAAAATACTTCAAACAGCAGGTCGAATACCCGTACTTTGCCTTCACCATAAGGTGCCCCGCTGTTTTCTGTAAAGGCCAGGGCTGCCAGGGCAATAATAAAGGTAATAGCAGTGTATGAAAGCAGCACCATGGTGTTGTTAATGGTACGCGGCTCCAGGGCCCGGCCTTGCACCACCACCTGGCTGCGCCCAAGCACACTGGCCCGGATAAACCCGAGCAGGGCACGAAACGTGGTGGTTTTAATACCACCAGCACAGGACCCCGGCGAACCGCCAATGTACATGAGCAGCATAATAAGCAGCAGGGAAGTATCGGAATAGCGCACCAGGTCAATGGTGGCAAAGCCCGCAGTGCGTGAACTGACAGAATGGAACAGGGCGGTTAACCCAAGGGAAGAGCCAGGGGTGCTTGCCCAGGTGGGGTTGGCCAACTCGGCAAAGTAAATACCAGCCGTTCCAAATACAATCAGCGCAATGCTGGTCATTATAACAAGGCGAGCATGGTAACTAAGTTTTTTCTGCAGCGCCTCAGGGGATCGTTTCCGCAAAACATGGGTGCGCATCCAGCCCCAGGCCTGGCGCAACACTTCGTCCAGTACAAAAAAACCCAGGCCCCCCAGCACAATGAGTGACATAATAATACTGTTGGCGCCTGCCACACCTTCCCAGCGCAGCAGGCTGTCTGGCCACAGCACAAAGCCTGCGTTACAAAAGGCAGAAACCGCCAGAAAGGCCGCATGGAACGGGTCAAGCCCACCGCGGTACAAAATGTACAACATAACCGCGCCAGCACCTTCCACCAGCAGCACAATGGTGACCACGCGCTGCAAAAAACGGCCCAGGTGGAACGAGGTGTCCAGCAGCAAGGCTTCACCCACCAGCTTGTTGGAAAGGGAAATGCGCCGGCTGAACAGGTAAAAAATAAGGGTGGAATAGGTGGTTATGCCAAGCCCCCCAAGCTGAATAAGCACCAGCATAACCGTGTGCCCTGTACGGTTGAACACAGCGGAAGGGTCCACCGAGGCAAGCCCCGTTACGCACACCGCAGAAGTGGAAATAAACAACGCGTCCACAAAAGGAACCGGGTCACCACTGGCACACCAGGAAGAAGCCAAAAGCATAGCTCCTAGCAAAATGGCCCCGGCAAACCCCGCCACTGGTAATATAAGCGGAGATGTCAGCCGCTTTATCTTCATACAACCTCTCTTGTAAAACAACAGCAACACTACCCCTTGCTTGAACGCACTGCATTCCTTGCACAAGCCGTGTTGCAGTTCCCACAATGGAATAATCACCTGCTGCCTTTTGGCATTCTCCCAAAAGCAGGTATTGAAACGCATAAACCCTGCCGGACAACTTGCATCACCACACATTCTGTCTTACATAAGGAAACAGCCCATGCACCAATTACGCATGTTCCTTTATGGCGGGCTGGCAAAAGCCCCGCCACAACCGTTTCGTGCGGCGGGAAAAAAGCAAAACCCTGAAAATACTCAGATATTTTGTGAAGGCTGTGTTTTTTGGCAAAACGAAACACATTGCCCCCAACTTCTGTAGCTCATACGCCGCTCATACTGAATACGCAAGTGCCTTGATAGGGCAAGAGGAAGGACCTAATGGATATCCGTTTTCAAAACACTTCTGGCGGGGAATGGCGTGCTGCCTGCACCCTTGTTTTTCTTCCTGAAAATTCTACGCTGGAAGCATGTTCCCCTGCGCTTTTGAACCAGGCCCCCTGGCTGGGCATTAGCCCTGCTCTGCAAGACGTGAAGGGCAAAAAAAATGAACAGACCACCTTGTATGGGCACCCGGACCTGGCCCTGCCCAAGGTACTGGCCTGCGGCCTTGGCCCGGAAAAAAAGCTTACCATGCAGGCGTTTCGCCTTGCTGTAGCCGCTGCGGCCCAAACCTGCCGCAAAAAAGGGTATGAAACCCTGGCCATTCCAGCGGAAAACGCCGCCTTTGTGGCAACCCTGCTGGGAACCACACGTATTGCCGTGTTGAAAGAAGCGGTTACTGCGGCCCTGCTGGGGCTTTACCGCAGCACTGCCTTTAAAAGCGCCCCCAAGGCAGACGCCCCGGAAGAGAAAGACCCCCGCACCCTTTCCATTCTGTTTACTGAAAAAGAAACCCCCGACGCCGACCACCGCGCCGTACGCGAAGGGGAAGCAGAAGCAGCCGGGGTGCTGTTTGCCCGCGACCTTTCCAACGCCCCTGCCAACGCCCTGACCCCTGCCGATTTGGCCGAAAAAGCCACCTGCCTGGCAAAACGCCATGGCTTTACCTGCACCGTGCTGGACGAAGAAGAAATGCAGCGCCTGGGTATGGGGGCCTTGTGGGCTGTGGGGCGCGGTTCTGCCCTGCCACCACGCTTTATTGTGCTGGAACACTGCCCCAAAGGCAAAGAAAACGATGCTCCCATTGTGCTGGTGGGCAAGGGCATTACCTTTGACACAGGCGGCATTTCCTTGAAGCCTTCTGCCAACATGCATGAAATGAAAGGCGACATGGGCGGCGCTGGTGCGGTGCTGGGCTTTTTTGAAGCACTTGGGCAAATGCCTGCCTCAGAAGAACTGCCCCGCGTTATTGGCCTTGTGCCCACTGCGGAAAACATGCCCAGCGGCCACGCCACCCGGCCCGGCGACATTGTTACCACCCTTTCCGGCAAAACGGTGGAAATTCTTAATACCGACGCAGAAGGCCGCCTTATTTTGTGCGACGCCTTAACCTATGCCCAGCAACAGTGGAAGCCCAAAGCCCTGATTAACGCCGCCACACTTACCGGGGCCTGCGTTATTGCCCTGGGCGACCTTGGCACTGCCGTTTTCACCAAAGAAGGCAAGCTGCGCGGCGCCATTCTGGACGCAGCAGAACAGACAGGCGACCTTGTGTGGCCCCTGCCCCTGTGGGAAGAATATGACCCAAACCTGGACAGCGACATTGCCGACATTGCCAACATTGGCCCACGTGAAGGCGGCGCACTGCATGCGGCCCTGTTCCTGCAACGGTTTATTGAAGAAGGCACCCGCTGGGCCCACCTGGATATTGCCGGGCCAGGCTATGTGGTGAAGAAAACAGCTCTGCACCCGGTGCCCGGCGGCACGGGTATGGGGGTGAGGCTCTTCTGCCAGCTCATCCGCACCCTTTCCAAAGCGGTATTTGCTTAGTTACTCATTCAAACAACACGAAAAGGGGATTACACAATGCAAAAAAAACATCTGACCACACTGGCCCTTGCTGCCCTGCTGCTTTGCGCCTTCACCCAAAGCCAGGCCATTGCCAAAAACCACGACGACGATAAAGACGACAAGGCCACCAAAATTACCCTGCACGGCACTGTGGACAACGTGAATGCAGCAGAAAACACAGTGACCATTGTAGACAAGCAAGGGACCAAGCATGAACTGCGCGTGACAAAAAGTAGCGATATTGAAATTGATCGCGGAGAAAATCAGGATGACGTGGACGCCACCCTTGCTGAGGTTAAACAAGGGGACAGGGTGAAAGTGAAGGCCATGAAGGCCAATAAAGGCAAGAAGAAAATGCGCTTGAAGGAAATGGATATTTACCGGTAATTTGTTGATAAGTGATATAAAAACGCCTTGGCATGTGTATGCCAGGGCGTTTTTTTTGTGATGAGGGGAAATGCGTTATTCTGTGCGGCGTGCCGTGGCGTCAGTTTTTTAAGACTTGGTCATGCAGAAGATTTTACGGCGTGCCGCCGCACACCACTACGTACTGCTAACTCTATGGAAATGCTCAGTTTTTCGTGTAGCAAGGCACAAAATACAATTACGGGAGGGGTGGGCTTTTTGGCCCTGCCCTCCCGTAATTGTATTGCAGCAACGCCGCCAAACGGAAAAAAACTGCGCGTTTCCTTTATCTGGCCCCTTTAGGGAACAGTACCACCCCGATAGTCTTCAAAATAATTTTGGCTTCCAGCAGCAGCGACAAATTTTTAATATAATACAAATCATACTCCAGTTTATAGCGGGAATCTTCCAAAGAAGCGCCGTAGGGGTAACACACCTGTGCCCAGCCTGTTATGCCGGGTTTTACGGTATGGCGCACCTGGTAATACGGCAGTTTTGCTTCCAGTTCATGCACAAAGTCCGGGCGTTCCGGGCGCGGCCCCACCACACTCATTTCGCCTTTCAGCACGTTAATAAGCTGGGGCAGTTCATCAATTCTTGTTTTCCGAATAAACTTGCCAATGCGGGTTACGCGGGCGTCATTTTTACTGGCCCACACAGCCCCGCCTTTTTCGGCGTCCTGGCACATGGAGCGAATTTTATATACCGTAAATTCCTTACCCAGAAAACCCGTGCGCCGCTGGGTGTACACCACTGCCCCAGGCGATTCAAGCCGCACCAGCAGCATAACCACCGCCACCAGCGGGGCCGTGAGCACCAGCAGGAACAAGGCAAAAGCCACGTCAAAGGCCCGCTTTAAGCGCAGCAACGAGTTGTTGGCATTCACGTTAAAGCCATCAGCCAGCAGCAGCCACTGGTCTTCAATAAGGTCTATGGGCAGGCGGGAGGCAAGGCGCTCATACAACAGGCGCATGTCTGCCACACGCAGGCCGCGCAGCTTGGCAGCCAGCAGGGCTTCTGCCACAGGCTCATCAAGGTAGTAGCTGTCCAGCACCAGCACGGTGGTGGCTTTGTGGGCGCGGGCAATGTCAATAATTTTATCAGCCGGGCCAAGGCAGGGGCCAGCAGCGGCAGCTTCTGCCCCCGGTTCACCAGTATAGCCCAGAATAATGGCATCTGGCTTGTGTTCTGTCAGAATGCGGCGGGCGCGTTCCGCCATGCCTGCACCAATTAGAATAACACGCTCTTCATGGCGCTTGAAGCGGTGGCGCAGCATAAAAAACAGCAAACGCCAACCAAGGCACAACCCCAGGGTAATGCCCATTTGCACCACAAACATAAACCGGGGAAAGCGCCAGTTTTCAAACGTGTAGAACAAAAAGCCCGTGCCAATAATGCCAATACACACGGCCACCACAACGCGGATAACCGTGTCTTTAAACTCTTCACGCCCCACGGCGTAACAGTCCAGCATGTAAAAGCTCAGGAAAAAGATGACTACCGTAAAGGTGGAAGCCCCGGTGTAGTCTGAAAAAATATCCAGGTTAGGGGGCAGCATGTAGTGCGAACTCACCCCAAAGGCAATGAGAATGCAAATAATGTCCACTATCCGGAAAAAAACGCGCATCTGGCTTGTCACAGTGTCCTCGTTTGTTCAACGTACCTAAGGAAACGCTGATTTATTCCGTTTGGCGGCGTTGCCTCACTTTTTTTGAAACAGTCGAGGACGGAAGAGTCCACTCCTGCTTCAAAAAAAGCTTGCGCCTTGCCAAACGAAATAACTGAGCGTTTCCCCAATGCCATTTAATTAGTGTTTCTCTAACTTGTTTTGTGGTTATCAAACATTGGGGGACGCTGTCCCCCATCCCCCTGCAAGGGGAATGATTGACTCGGCCCGTCCTGGGCCTCGGCCTTCGGCTCCCGCACTGCGAGCGGCTCCCAATTGTGCTTCCTGCACAATTGTCCCCTTGACCCCCATTTTCGTTCATGTTCCCGCTTTGCGGGAGCATGAACGAAAATGGGTTCCAAGGGCATCATGCCCTTGGCGGAGGGGGTTGGGGAGGCAGAGCCTCCCCAAGAGATTCTACTACAGGCCCATATCATCTATAATTCCACGGGCAACTAATACGGCATCCAGTTCGCTTTCGGCCAGTTGCCTGCTTTGGCTACCGAAGCGGGCAGCCAGTTGCGGCTCCATAATAAACTGTTCCATGGCGTTGGCAAGGGCTGCGGCATCTTTTACCGGAACAAGGAAGCCGTTCACCCCTTCCTTAACCACCTCGCGTGAGCCGGGGGCATTGGCAGCAATAAGCCCGCGCCCGGTGGCCATGGCCTCCATCAGGGAGCAAGGCACCCCTTCCCGCCAGGAAGGCAGCACCACTACTGTGGCCTTAGCAAGGTAGGGCCGCACGTCTTGCGTGCTGCCAAGGTATTCTATGCTGCCTTCAGCCGCCCAGGCTTGCACTTCCTGCAAGGGAATGCTGCCCCGGCCATGCTCCGCCGGGCCAAGAATGCATACTTTGGCTTCAGGGTGCTTGGCCCACACTAGTTTTGCCGCTTCATGCAGTTCGTGCAGGCCCTTTGCTTCCAAAAGACGCCCCACAAATAAAAATACGGGGGGACCTTCTGGGAGTGGGGCTGGGGTAAAGCGGGCAAGGTCTACCCCGGTGCCCCGGCACATGCGCACAGCAATACTTTTGGGAATAATATGATGTTCGGCAAACAGCGTTCTGTCGTCATTATTCTGAAAGAAAACGGTGTTGGCGCAGCAAAACGCCCCCCGGTAGAGCAGGCAGGCCACCCACATGAGCAGCTTTTTTACCGGAGAATCTGCCTCAAACATGTAACCAAGCCCGGTTATCATGAGGTGGCGGTGCTTTTTGGCAGGCACCCCGGCCAAAAATGCGGCAAACGAACCATAAATGACGGGCTTGATGGTGGAGGCAAACAGCACGTCTGGCCGCTCGCGCTTGAACAGGCGGCGCAAAAAAAACAGGGTTTTCATGTCGCGCAGGGGGTTTAAGCCTTTGCGGTCTAGCGGGTAGCGTACAAGGCGTACCCCCAGGTTTACAAGCTTGGCTTCCCAGTCCTGCTCTTCCGGCTGTTCCGGGGTGGGCACAAGGCACAAAATTTCATGGCCCTGGCTGATGAGTTCCTGAATAAGCACAGACCAAAAATTGCTTATGGCCCTGGCCTGGTTCCCCAATATGGCTATTTTCATGTGGCGTTCACTGTGGTTACAGGAAAATTTAGGTGGAATTGCTCATAATGACGTGTTCACAAATCAACGTCAAGAAGTGGAAACGCGTTTCCCTCATATTGGCAGCAAAACAGCCCCCACGGCGTTTGTCATATGGCCTTGTTTGCGTTATGAAGAACTTGTGGGAAGTTTCTCCATACTTCCCTTTACTGACAGCAAGTAAATTTCTTTTTCCAAAATCTGTACTATGCAGCATTTCCCTAAGGCTTATGAGGCGTTTTGTGACTAAAGGCACCCCCACCCAACCACCGCAGCACGAACAAGCTCGCCAGTTACAACTGGGGGGGGCTGCCACTGCGGCCATACCCACCCGTGCCCCTGCCGGAATCAGCGCGGGTGCGCCGGAATGCCCCATGCCTGAGGGCAGCATTACTCTTTCCCCCCAGCAGTGCCAGGCCGCCCATGCCGGGCCAAAGCCGCTGTTTGTGCGCGGGGCCACGGGCACAGGTAAAACCACATTGGTGGCGGAACGCGCCCTGCACCTGTTGGATGAAGGCATTGCCCCCGGCGAAATTCTTATTATTACCCCCAGCCGCCACGGCGCTTCCCGTGTAGAAGCACGCATGGCAGGCCGCCAGCCAGGGCCATTGCCCAGGGCAGATTCGTTATACGCCCTGGCCCTGGAACAATGGCACCGCACCAATAAAGAACTGCCTGTGCTGCTGTGCGCCAGGGAGGCTTACCGCCTGTTCGTGTGGCAAAATGCCGAAAAATCTGCCCCTGCCCTTGCGGAGGCCTGGGGGCTTTTGCAGCAGGCCCGCACCGGGGCGACCCCAGTACCGGAACACATTGCCCCCCTTGCTGCCCGCTACGATGCCCACAAAAGTGCCTGGAATTTGGTGGATGAAGCCGACCTGCTGCATTTTTGGCATAACCTGCTGGAAACTGCCCCCGCCGCCCATGGCTGGAGCCAGGTGCTGGTGGACGACGCCCAACGCTTTACCCCTCTTGAACTGGGCATGATTGTGGCCCTTGCCCATCCTTCCGGCGAAGGGTTTTTTGCCGTGGCAGACCCCACCCAGCCGCCTTCTTGCATTCCCGGTTATTTTCCGGGGCACATGCCTGCCAACGATTCTGCCCAGTGCCAATACACGGCGGCATGTTCCCACCCAACGCCGGAAGAATTTTTGCACGCCGTGTGGCCCCATATGGAAAGCCAAACCCTTACCTGCAATTACCGCTCCTTGCCCCGCGTGGTTCGCCTTGTGGGGGCAGTGCTGCAAGGTGAGGAAAGTACGGGGCAAGCGAAGGGGGCAGAACAGAAAGAGGACAAGGCCCAAAGCAGTGAAGGAACACAGCGCATTATGGCGGTGTGGGAAGCCACGGAAGCTGGGAAAGAGCCAGAAACGGGCAACCCGGTATATGAAGGGGCCAATGCCTTGCTCCCCATGTATTCCGGGCGGGAAGGTACAGGCCTTGCCCACCTTTTGGCAACCCCTTCCGAAGAGTTGGAACTGGGGTGGATAGCCGAACAGCTTGAACACATGCTGGTGCCCCTGGCAGAGCGTGCTTCCATTACCAGCAAAGGCAAAACAGCCCTGGCAAAGTACCTGCGCCCAGGGGCCTATGCCCAGGCCGATGTGGCTATTCTTGTGCGCAGGCCGGAACTGGCCCAGCGGGTGCAGCAGGCCCTTGCCCACCACCTTGGGGACAAGCTGGCGGTGTTCCGGCCCGATTCTGCCTGCTTTTGGCATGATGCACGGGTCACCCGCATTGTGCACCTTGCCGGGGGTATGCTTGGCCTTGCCCCCCTGGAAGGCAGCAGAGATGACACCCCAAACCTGGACCTGCCAGAAAAAATTTTGGTGAAAGGCCCCCTGGCCCTTGCCGCCTATTTTGCCGAGGTGCCCCCCTTTGATGCGGCCTTCTGGCGCAGCCAGCCCTTCCGCATGTTGGTAAAAGCCTTTGATGCCTGCGGCGACTGGGCCGGGGTGTTCACCTTTATTGCCCTGCAAACAGAAAATGCCCCGCCCCTGCTGCATAAGGCCGGGGTGCCCCTGCTTACCTATGAAGAAGCCAGGGGCAGGCATTTTGGCGTGGTGTTCCTGCCGGGGCTGGAAGATGGCTTTGTGCCCTATGCAGGGGACATTCTTTCCGGCAAGCGCAGTAAAAAAAGTACGTTTGATGTGGATGCAGAACGCCGCCTGTTTGCCGCTGCCATTGCCTGCGCCCGCGACGCTGCCGTGCTGAGCTGGGCCACCCGCCGGCCCGGCCTGGGCGGCCTTAAGCTAAAAGTTTCCCGCTTTCTTTCCAGCCTGCCCAAAGGGGAGCTGACCTCCTCCGCCATGGTGGCCCAAACCACCCGCACCACAGAGCAGCTGACGTTGTTGTAATAAGAAGAGTATTGTTCAGCGAATTTATGGGGGACGCTGTCCCCCATACCCCCTGCAAGGGACGTGACGCCCCTTGACCCCCATATTTGCGTTTGCTTTCCCGCAAGGCGGAAAAGCAAACGCTGATAGGGGTTCCAAGGGCATCATGCCCTTGGCGGTGGGGTTTGGGGAGGCAGAGCCTCACCAATAAATGCCATTAAGGAGCATCCTGTGCCTCAAGCTTCTTTTTCATCCAAAGAGTTTGCCGACCCTGAGCTGTGCAAGGGCCTGCTGCGTACCTTGCGGGACGAGCTGGACGGGCCGTTGCGTTTTATGGAGGTGTGCGGCAGCCACACGGTGGCTATTTTCCGCAGTGGCCTGCGTAGCCTGCTGCCTGAAGGGATAACCCACCTTTCCGGGCCGGGGTGCCCTGTGTGCGTAACGCACGACAGTGAAATTGCTGCATTTTTGGCCCTGGCGGAAAAAGACAACGTGACCATTGCCACCTTTGGCGACCTTATGCGCGTGCCCGGCCCAAAGGGCATGAGCCTGAAACAGGCCAAGGCCCAGGGGGCGCGGGTACAGGTGGTGTATTCCCCGCTGGATGCGTTGGCCCTTGCCCGGCAAGAACCTGAACGGCATGTGGTGTTTTTGGGGGTGGGGTTTGAAACCACGGCCCCGGGGGTGGCTGCCACCATTCAGACAGCCGCTGCCCAGAAGCTGGAAAATTTTTCCGTGCTGTGCTGCCACAAGCTTGTGCCCCCTGCCCTGGAGGCGTTATTACAAACCAGCGCTGCCAGCCAGCAGGAAGTGGGGGCCGCCAGCCAGGGCGGCATTGATGCCTTTTTGCTGCCGGGGCACGTTTCCACCATTCTAGGGGTGCAGCCCTATGCCTTTATTGCCCAGCAGTACCACACCCCGGCTGTGGTGGCCGGGTTCGACCCGGCAGACATTCTGCAAGCGTTGCTGCTGCTGGTGCGTATGCGCAAGCAAGGCAAGGCCGAAGTGCTGAACCAATATAGCCGGGCAGTACAAGACAATGGCAACCCACGGGCCAGGGCAGTAATGGACGCAGTGTTCAGCACAGTGGATGCCCCGTGGCGCGGCATTGGCCTGCTGCCGGGCAGCGGCCTTGCCATTCGGCCAGAGTACGCCGCCTTTGATGCCATGCAACGCTTTAGCCTGACCCTTGCCCCCACGCCAGAACCCAAAGGGTGCAAGTGCGGGGCCGTGTTGCAAGGGCTGCTTACCCCGCCCCAATGCCCCCTGTTCGGCAAGGCCTGCACCCCGGCAAACCCCGTGGGGCCGTGCATGGTCTCCACGGAGGGGAGTTGTGCGGCGTATTTTGCGTACGGTAATCTTTAAGGGAAACGCTGATTTTTCCGTTTGGCGGCGTTACTCGCTTTTTTTGAAGCGGGGCAGGGCCGAAGAGCCCAGCACCCACTTCCAAAAAAACTCGTGCCTTGCCAAACGAAAAACTGAGCGTTTCCAACGCGAATACGCTCCAGATACCGATATAGGTACAATCCCTTACCGATACATTTACGGTAACTTTATGTAACAAGAATTTCAGTGGCTCCTCTCCCTATTTTATTAAGAGGGCTCTGATTAAACGGCGTTTCCTTAAAGGAATTTTATGTCTGACAACTACATCCTTCTCGATTACGGCAGCGGCGGCAAGTCGGCCCAGCGTCTTGTAAGCCAGGTGTTTGTGCGTCATTTTGCCAACCCTGTGCTGGAAACGCTAGACGACGCCGCCCTGCTGCACATGAACGGCCCTATTGCCATGAGTACTGATGGCTATACCGTGGACCCCATTGAGTTTCCCGGTGGCGACATTGGCTGCCTTGCCGTCAATGGCACGGTGAACGATGTGGCCATGCTGGGCGCTGTGCCCAAGTACCTGAGCTGCGGCTTTATTATTGAGGAAGGCCTGCC
The DNA here is from genome assembly GCF_000430005.1 of Desulfovibrio cuneatus DSM 11391. Lineage (GTDB taxonomy): Bacteria > Desulfobacterota > Desulfovibrionia > Desulfovibrionales > Desulfovibrionaceae > Frigididesulfovibrio > Frigididesulfovibrio cuneatus. The sequence goes on along the minus strand of NZ_AUCY01000013.1, from coordinate 96,212 downwards.
CATGGACGTGCTGGAGCGTATTGTGGCCTCCATGGGCAACGCTGCCAAAAAAGCCGGGGTGCTTATTGTCACGGGCGACACCAAAGTGGTGCCCAAGGGCGCGGCAGACAAGCTGTTCATCACCACCACGGGCATTGGCGAGGTGCAGCGCACCCCAGCCCCTTCAGGCCACAATGCAAAACCCGGCGACGCGGTGCTGCTTTCCGGCAGCATGGGGGACCATGGGCTGACCATTATGGCCCTGCGTGAAGGCCTGCCCCTGGAAATGGAAACCCGCAGCGACTGCGCCCCCCTGAACCATATGGTGGCGGCGCTCATGCAGGCCATACCCCAGGTGCACACCCTGCGCGACCCTACCCGCGGCGGCCTTGCCACCACCTTGAACGAAATAGCAGGGCAGTCTGGCGTGGCCATTGAGGTGGAAGAAAGCCAGGTGCCCGTGAACCCTGGTGTGGCGGCCGGGTGCGCGGTGCTGGGGCTGGACCCCTTGTACCTTGCCAATGAAGGCAAACTTATTTGCATTGTGCCACAGGAGTTTGCCGAGCAAGCTCTGGCTACCATGCGCTCCTTCCCGGAAGGGGCAGGGGCTGTGCAGGTGGGCACGGTGCTGGAACCTGGAAAGGGCTTGCAGCAAGGCCAGGTGGCCCTGCGCACCCCCATGGGGGGCAGGCGGCTACTAGGCATGTTAGAGGGTGAGCAGCTTCCCCGCATCTGTTAACCGCTCGGGCTGCGTTGAGATGAACAGCCAGCATAGCTGTCTGTTCCCTCCGCCCTCGCTCCACGGCTCGCTACGCTCGCGACTGCCGTCGGCTTTAGGGTAAGGTTATGGCGTAGGACTATATTGGGCAACACTACGGCTTAGGGACATTCCAAGCCCTTGCGAGTGAGTGGAGGCACCGTAGGTACACCCACGCCCAAAACCAAACACAAACAAAGGTTTAAGGGAATACAGTATGGCAACACACAATGCGCAGCAGCAGGGGCAGTCGCCGGGGGCAGGCTTGCCATATATCCCGTCATCCCAGCTTCCGCGGCTCTCGTCTGTTCCGCTGGAAGTATTCAGCCCTGCCCGGCACCTGGAAGAAGGGTGGGACCCGGCAGCCAGCAAAGGCCTGGGCCAAGAAGGCGAAGTGGTGAACTATGGCACCATGTTGCCCCTTGCCTTTGCTGCCAAGCAGGCCAAAGGGGTGTTTCTGGTCCCGCGTGAAGAAGACTGCCACGCCCTGTGGGACAAGTACCACATGCTGGACAATATTCGCGAGCACAGCACCGGGGTGGCGCAGGTGGCGGCAGGCATGGCAGAACTGGTGCAGGAACGGGGCGTGCAGGTTAGCCGGGAAATGGCAGTTGCCGCCGGTCTGCTACATGACCTTGCCAAAACCTACACTATACGGCACAAGGGAAATCATGCCCAGCTCGGGGCAGGCTGGGTAATGCAGGAAACGCGCAACCCCTTGCTGGCCCATGCTGTGCTGCACCATGTGCACTGGCCGTGGGAAAAAAAGCTGGAAGCCCTGGTGAACGACGACACCCATTTTGTAACCATGGCTATTATTTATGCCGATAAACGCGTTATGCACCACCAGTTTGTGAGTATTGAAGACCGCTACGCAGACCTTTTGGAGCGCTACGGCATCACGGAACAGATTCGCAAAAACATTATGGCATCCCTTGCCCAGGGAAAATACATTGAACAGGCGTTTTCACGCCGTTTTGGAGTGCAACTCGATGAATATACTCTTGATTCAGGGCGGCTGGTCCACAGAGCGTGATGTTTCCCTTTCCGGTGCCAAAGTGGTACGCGCTGCCATGGAACGCTTGGGCCACACCGTGCAAACGTATGATCCGGCGGAATCGTTGGCGCACCTGCCCGATGCAGTACAGGGGAAGGATTTTGCCTACATTGCCCTGCATGGCTGCCCTGGTGAAGACGGCATTATTCAGGCCATGCTGGAACGCCTTGGCGTGCCCTACCAGGGCGCAGGCCCGGCAGGTTCGTTAACAGCTATCGACAAGCACGCCTCCAAGGCGCTGTATGCTGCCGCCGGGCTCCCCACAGCGCCCAGTGTGCTGCTGCACACCCTGCCTGCCGCAGGCTGGGTGCCGCCCTTTGCTTTCCCGGTGTTTGTTAAATCCAACACGGGCGGTTCCAGCCTGAACATGGCCTATGTTGCCACCGCGCAAGAACTGCGCCCGGCCTTGGAGCGCCTGTTCGCCATTGGTGGCACCTATATTATGGAACCTGCCATGCAAGGGGTGGAAGTCACCTGTGGCATTCTGGGCACGTTGGAACTGGACGCTGCCGGAACAATGCAGGAAATGCCCAAAGCCTTGCCCCCCATTCTTATCAAAGCAAAAAGCGGGGCGGGATTTTTCGACTATCAAAGCAAATACGCCCAAGGCGGGGCGGAAGAAATTTGCCCGGCCCCCATTGGGGAAGAATTGACCCAAAAGGTTATGGATTTGGCATTGCAGGCCCACAAGGCCCTGGGCTTGTGCGGCTACAGCCGGACCGACTTTATTCTGACCCAGGAACACGGCCCCATGATTTTGGAAACCAACACCCTGCCCGGCATGACAGCCACCAGCCTGTTGCCGCAGGAAGCCGCCGCCGTGGGCCTTTCCTTTGATAGCCTCATTGAACGCCTGCTGGCCCTTGGCTTGGCGAGCAGGGGGAAAGGTAAGGCCACAGGCCGGGGGAACAACTAGCTATGTCGCGCATTGCCAGGGTTATGTGTGGTGCCCTGTACGGGGTGGACGCCTTCCGGGTAGACCTTGAGGTGGCCTTTTCCCGCACGGGCATGCCCGCCTTTACCATGGTGGGCCTTGCGGAAGGCGCGGTGAAGGAAGCACGGGACAGGGTGTTTGCCGCCCTGCGCAGTAGTTCCTTCCGCCTGCCGCCTGCCCGCATTACCGTAAACCTGGCCCCGGCAGACCGCAAAAAAGGGGGCAGTTCCTACGACCTGCCCCTGGCCATTGGCCTTTTGTGCGCGGCTGATTTGCTTCCGCCAGAAGCGGTGCAGGCAGCGGAAGGCTATTTTTTCGCCGGGGAACTTTCCTTAACAGGGGAAGTGCGCCCCGTGCCCGGTGTGTTGCCCCTGGCTATTTTGGCCCGTTCATTGGGGGTGAAGGGGTTTATTACAGCCCCGGAAAATGCCGGGGAAGCGGCCATTGTGGAAGGCCTTGCCGTGTACCCGGCCCGTTCATTGGGGGAAGCGGTGGGGTTTATTGCAGGCCAGTGCCACATTGAGCCAGCCACGCCCCCGGTGGGCACCACCTATGCTGAAGAACTGGGGGAATTTGCCCCGGACTTTGCTGATGTAAAAGGGCAGGAACACGCCAAGCGGGCCATTGAAATTGCCGCCGCAGGCGGTCACAACTTGTTGCTGCTTGGCCCCCCTGGCAGCGGCAAAACCATGCTGGCCCGGCGCATGCCATCCATTTTGCCCCAGCTTGATTTTGAGGAAGCCCTGGAAGTGACCAAGGTATACAGCGTGTGTGGCCTGCTGCCTGCGGGGCAGGGGCTTATGCAGGAGCGCCCGTTCCGCTCGCCGCACCACACTATTTCCGAATACGGCCTTGCTGGCGGCGGTGCGTACCCCAAACCGGGTGAAATTTCCCTGGCGCACCGCGGGGTGCTGTTTCTGGACGAGTTGCTGGAATTCAAAAAAAATACTCTGGAAGTGCTGCGCCAACCGCTGGAAGAAGGGGTGGTGACCATTTCCCGCTCAGCCATGAGCCTGACATACCCTGCCAATGTTATGCTGGTGTCGGCCATGAACCCGTGCCCGTGCGGCTATGCCACAGACCCAAAACGCCGCTGCACCTGTACTGACATGGACATTCAGCGCTACCGGGCGCACCTTTCCGGCCCGCTCCTTGACCGCATAGACTTGCACGTGGAAGTGCCTTCCGTGGCCTTTGAAGATTTGCGCAGCGTCACGCCGGGCAAATCTTCCGCTGCCATGCGTGAAACGGTGGAACGCACCAGGGCTGTGCAGCGTAAGCGCTACGCAGGCACACCCTTTAGCTGCAATGCAGGTCTTTCCGGCAAGGCGCTGGAACACCATTGCGCTTTGGATGAAGCTGCCCATAACTTTTTACGGCAAGCCGTAACCAGCCTGCACCTTTCTGCCAGGGCCTATACGCGCATTCTGCGCATTGCCCGCACCGTGGCAGACATGGAAGCAAGCGAGCGCATTAGCGTGGTACACCTTGCCGAGGCAGTGAACTGCCGGGTGCTGGATAAGGAGAATGGGTAAAGGGGGTAAAATGAAGACTCTTGATTGACACACTAAGAAGAAGTCATTAGTATTACACATAACTCTAAAAAATGTAAATCTAATGAAGGTAATTGGACATGGCTAATCAAATGAATCAATCATTCTACAACCGCCAGGAAGATATAGCAAATGGCAATGCATCCCCACTTCAACTGCCAAAACATTCATTATATACCATTTGCAATCTTCGCGGAGGCGTGGGGAAGACCTCTTTAGCTTTTAACCTATCTTCCCTTACAAACAATTTATTAGCCATTGACACTTGTCCACAGGGAAATCTTTCATATTTTTTTGATGATGAATATAGCTTTAAGCAAACATTATCATCCTATGAAATGTTGTTGCCATATTTCTTCCCCGGATTTGGAAAAGCAACAGGTGTTGCAAAACCTATAAAAGCTACAAACCAATACTTTAATGCTCCATTGCTCTCTAAGAACTATTTTATTAAATCATCTAACCAACTGTATTTGTTCCCATCTCAAATGGCAAACTCCATAGCGCAAGCTCGTGCGTTAAGTGGACAAAATCAAACTCAACTCATTGATACTATATTATCTTCATTGAAAACAGAAATTACAAGAGAGATGAAGGAGACATCAACAAGCAAGTGCTTAATTGATACATCACCTTTTTTTGCTGGGGCAACTCATCTTGCCTTATTAGCAGCAGAAGCATTATTGGTCACAGTGCGAACCGACCAACAATCCGTTAATTCACTTAATCTTTTGATTGATACTTTATCTAACCCAGCGAGCGAATTTAGAAAGAATATGCTTTCAAATGGTTTTACCCCAAAAATACAAATGATCATATTAACTCATTGTGGTTGGTCTACTGTAGCGGGGGCGCGTAACAAGCCAAACCAGCAAACTAAAATGTTTATTCAAAAAATATTTGATATAGTACAATCAAATATTAATTTTTTTACAACTGATGATCCCTACAACCACATTTTTATTCTAGATGACTTCTTGGGTAGTGGAAGAATGTCAACAGCTTTAAGAAAGCCTATTAATATGATGACTCAGGGGGATACTATGACTATAAATAGGGTTAGAACAAGTGTTAATAAATCTATTGTGAAGATACAGCACGAGTTGCAATATATAAGCGACTGTATATGGACGTAATAAAGTTGTGGCGCAACGCCATTTCTCTTATATCTTCATTACAAAAAATAAGGAATGGAGCGGCACCACGGCGCTCGAAACTATGCAGTTTCCCTCTTATACCGATTAATGCGGCGTGCCGCCCCTTATTTTCCCCAATCCTTCTTAATGGCTGTTTCTTTGGTTGCCAGCAAAAGGCCACCAAAAATCAACGCGCCGCTTACTAGGTGTACAAACAGTAATGGTTCCCCCAGCAGCAGGGCCGCTTCTACCCCGGCAAACAGCGGTATGGTGTAATAAATGAGGGAAGCCCTGGCAGAACCTGCCAGTTGCACAGCCCGCCCCCAGGCCCAATAACTGAACAGGGAAGGGCCAAGCCCCAAATACAGCACCTGCCAGCGCAGCCCTTCCGACCAGGGCACAACAAAGCCCTGCTGTTGCCCTTCCATCACATAGAAAGGCAATAAAAACACGACACCCAGTCCAAAAGTAACGGCGAGAAAGCCCAGCTGTGTACCCCCTTGCGGTTTTTTGCGCAGCAGCAGGGTGTATAGAGCAAAGGAAAGGCAGGCGCTGAGCATGAGCAAATCTTGGGGGGTAAAGGAAAATTGGGCAAGCACTGCAAAGCTGCCTTTGGAAATAAGGTACACTACCCCGGAAAATACCACCACCACTCCCAAAAGCCTGCGCGGGGAAATGGCGTCGCCAAAAAACACCCGGCCCAGTACCAAGGTAATGAGGGGGGAACTGGTGGCTATAAGCGACATGTTCATGGCTGGCACAGTGTGGGCCGCAAAATAAATTGCCGTATTAAAGTAGCTCACGCCAATAATGGAAACCAGCACATAGTAGCCTTTGTGCGCCCAATAATGAGCCCGTGCTTGCCACATCTCGCGGAAAGCAAAGGGAATAAGAAATAAAAAAGCAGTTCCCCAACGAAATACCGAAATGGTGATAGGGGGAACCTGACCGCTAAGCTGACGGCTGACAATAAAGTTGCCGGACCACACAAGGGTCGCCAAAAAAGCGAATATGATGCCGCGCACTTCCGGGCGGCTGAACAAGCCTTGCGGCTGGGGGGTCGGTTTCATAGGTCGGGAAGCCTTTGTTATGGAAATGCTGAGAATGTCGTGTAAAGCCCAAAACGGGCTGAGTAAACTCTTTTGCCATGCCTTAGGCATTGCCCTTCCCTACGACGCCCGAGTGGATAACGTCGCCAGGAGCAACCCGCCAATAATCAGCACACCGCTTATGGCATGCACAACAAGCAACGGTTCCCCCAGGAACAAAGCCGCTTGGAGTCCTGCCAGCAAGGGCAGGGTGTAGTAAATGAGCATGGCCCTGGCAGCCCCCGCCAGTTGCACCGCCCTGCCCCAGGCCCAGTAGCTGAACAGGGAAGGCCCCAGCCCCAGAAAGAGTATGGGCCAGCGCACCCCTTCCTTCCAGGGGGGCATAAACCCTGTTTGTTGCAATTCCAGCACAAAGGCCGGCAATAGAAACAAGCCCCCAAGGCCAAAGGTGACCGCCAAAAAACACACTTGCGAGCCGCCATTGGGTTTTTTACGCAGCAAAACAGTATACACGGCAAACCCGGCCGCGCCCCCAAGCATAAGCAGGTCATGCCGGGAAAAAGAAAGGTGCAGTAGCACGCCAAGGTTACCTTTTGCCAACAGAAACAGCACCCCCACCAGCACCACAGCCAGCCCACCAAGCTGCCGGGGTGTGAATACGTCACCAAACAGCATCCGCCCAAAGAGCAGGGTGAACAAGGGGGAACTTATGCCAATAAGGGAAATGTTCATGGCAGGCACGGAATGCGCTACAATATAGGTAACCGTACTGGCAAAGCTGAAGCCAATGGCCGCAAGGCACGCATAATAACCCTTGTGCGCCCAGTAATGCTGGCGGTGCCGCCAAAGCGGCACCGCAGCCAGGGGCAGAATAACCACAAAGGCCAGGGCAATACGGTACAATGAAATGGCAAACGGGGGCATATGCCCCACTAATTGGCGGCTTACCAGCACGTTCCCCGACCACACAAGGGTGGCAAGAAATGCAAAGAGGCTGCCGCGCACTTCAGGCCGAACCCAGAACCCTGGCGAAGAAGACGCCTGTTTCATACAAAACCTTTGGGGGGAACGTTGCCTGCCCCAGGCAGAGCAAAGAAATGACAAAAAAAATTACCGGGCAAACTTTTCAAGCCGACGAAAGAGCGAAAAAGAGGGCAACCTGCGCATAAGCACCGGCACAAGAACAAGGATGCACCATGCGGAAAACGACCCTACCAAAGCACCGGCAAACACGTCCAGCATGTGGTGTTCACGCAGCACCAAACGGGAAAAACCCATCACGGCCGGGAACACTCCCAGCGCCAGGCACCACAGCGGGGAACCCAGGCTGTGGGCCAGGGGGGCCGTGGCCCCGGTTATTTCTGCCGTGTGCCCAGAAGGGAACGAGTGATGGATACTGTGCGTGGAAAAAAAGTACAGGCCCTGCTCCCCGGCATAGGGCCGGGAACGTCCTACAACCACCTTCGTTCCCTGCACAAGCACAGCCGTTATAACTACCTGTACCAGTAAATAGGCAAGAGGCAGGCAAATAAGCTGCCACTGCCCACGGCTCAGGCCCCGCGCAAGCAGCCATGCGTACACCGCATAAAAAACCATGTTGCCGCAGGCGGAAACAAGCCGCATGCAGGCAACCAGCGCCGGGTATTGGTCCTTCACTGTTTTGAACAGCGTGTCCGGGGCTTCTCCCATTACAGCGCACAGCAGCAGCACAGAACCAAGCACAAGCATAAGGGGCAACAAAAACCACACCTGTAGTAGACAAAACTGCCACAACGCTGGTGCTGTTACCCCTTGGGTATCATTTGTCATGCAAAACGCCGGTAATTATTTTTTGAGGGCAAGTGCCATTTCAATGGCTTCCTCAAACAGTTCCTTGGAAACAGCCCCGCGAATAACCAGGTTGTTTACAAAAAAGTAGGGTGTGCCATGCACATCAAGCCTTCCGGCTTCATCACGAATGGAGCCAAGGCGTTCTTCTGTTTTCTTGTTGGTGGCGTCTGCTGTCAGGCGCTTCACATCAAGGCCCACCTTGGTCCCTGTGGCTTTCAAAAAGCCTTCCCCCTGGTTCACTAGCCCTTCCACCCCGGCAAACAGGGCATCGTAATACGCCCAGCCCTTTTCTTCGCTTTGGGCAAAGGCGGCTACGCAATAACGGGCAGCCAGGTAGGAAAGTTCGCTATCTGTTTTGGGCAGGGGTTTAAAGACAAAACGCACCTTGCCCTTATACTTTGCCAGCAGGGCAGGCATGGCTTCTTCTGCCTGGCGGCAATAGCCACAGGTAAAGTCGGAAAAAGCGACCACCGTAACCGGGGCCTGGGCTGCCCCACGGGAAAAGCCCTCTTCCACGGCTATCTGCTTGGGGGTTTTGGCGTCTTGCGCCCATTGGGCCAGCATGCCCTTGCGTTTGCGTAAAATATTTCCTTGCTGGGCCGCTTCCAGCACCACTTCACTGTTGGCCCGCAGAACACCCAATACAAGTTCCGGGTTTTCACGCAAAACGCGCTTTACCGCAGCTTCCAGGGCAGGGTCTGCGGCAGGCTGGGTGGCGGAAGGTACCGTTGCGGCCGTGGCTGAAGGCAGGGGGGCCAGGGCAAAAAGGGCGAACACGCTAGCAGCCAGGGCAGCTTTGCCCAGTATATTCCCAAAATCAATGCAAAGACGTTTCATATTTATTCTCCTGAATAACTCAGATGAGGTAGAGGTAGGGTGAGTAACGCCGCCGAAGCATCTTACCCGCCGCTGGAGCGGAGACGGAAAAACAGTGTTTTCATAGCCTAGAAGGAGAAAAATCGCAACAAGGCCATAGCCCCCATGCCTGCGGCAATGGTAGCAAGAAAGCTACGGAAATACCAGCCCGCCGCAAAGGCTGGCACCGCTGCAATAAGGTAGGAATAATCCCGCGCATAGCTTGCCGTGCCGGGTTCCCCTGTGTGGGCCAAAAACAGAGCAGGGGCTAAAAGCGCCCCAAAAATGGCAGGGGCCACCATGCTGAGCCACCGGGTAAGCCAGCCGGGCAGGGGCCGGGAAGAAAGCAACAGCATAGGCAGCCAACGCGGCAAATAAGTGACCAGGGTCATGCCTGCAATAAGCAACAGGATATCAGGCATTGGTGTGCTCCGTGTCTTGTTCCTTGGCAGGCGCCTTTTCTGGCAACAGGCAGGCCACGGTGGCCCCTGCTACTGCCGCCACAAGCACATGCAACCGCTGGCCCCCCATGCCTTCTGCCAGGGCAAGGGAAAGGCCCCCCGCCACCAGGGCAGCCGCCAGGCCCCTTTGGGTGCGTAGCCAGGGCAACAGCAGGGCCACAAACATGCCTGCCAGGGCAAAATCAAGGCCAAAGGCTTCCAGGTTACTGCCTGTGCTGCCAAAAGCAGCCCCCAGCACCCCGGCCGTAACCCAGGTTATATGGGCAAAAAAGTTCATGCCAAAGGTTTCCGGCTTAAAAGCCCCGCGGGTGCTGAACCGGCCAAGGTTCATGGCAAAGCTTTCGTCCGTCAGTTCAAAGGCAAACCAGGCCTGGGCAGGCACCCCCCAGGTGCGCACAAATGGGGTAAGGGCGGCAGACATAAGCAAGTGGCGCAGGTTCACTACAAAGGTGACCAGCACAATGGCAGGCACGGAAGCCCCTGCCACCAGCATGCCCACGGCAATGAACTGGGCCGACCCTGCATAGACAAAAAAGGACATCATGCCCGCCCAAAAAGGGCTGAGGCCTGCCTTAACAGCCAGCACCCCATAGGCAAAGCCCACAGGGAAGTACCCCAGCATAATGGGCATGGCATAGCGAAGGCCGGAACAGAAACCGCGTATATCCATATGTATTTTTCCTTCTCACTAATATATCACAGCAGCCCGCATGGCCAGCACCAGCAGCACACTTACCCCCGCGTGCAACACCAGAAGCACACGGGCAGGCACGCCCTTGCGAAAGCACAAAAATGCCCCGGCACTGTACCACACCGTCATTAACAAAAGCTTGGTGCCATATGCCCCTGGTGAAGCATAATACCACAGCCCTGCCACTGGCCCTGAATTTCCAAAAGGATACAGCCAAGGCGTGTGCCACACAATCCATGCTTCATCCAGGTTAAGGGCCAACATAAAGCAACACCACAGCAGCCACACGCCGCGCAGCGCCAATTCGCCTTTATGCATGGTAACAAAAGGATGCATCGTTAGATTTCTTTTTTGAGGAGCTCGTACAAATGCCCGCGGGAAACGCCCGCCACAGCGGCTGCCTTGCGCATATCATTTTTATACCGGTGCAACAACGTTTTCAGGTACTGGCTTTCGGCCTGGGCCTTCCATTCACGCAGGCTGGGCAAGCTTTCTTCCGGCAGGGAAAGGTCTGCCAGCACAGGGACCACAGCTTCCCTCAAGCGTTGGCGGGTAAGGGTAACGCGCATTTCTGCGGGCAGGTTGCCCACAAACAGCCGTTCCTGCCTGCCTGCGGCAAGGCAGGCCTGCCCAAGGGTGTGGAACAGTTCTCGCACGTTTCCGGGCCAGGAATAATGGGTAAGGGCGTCCATACATTCCGGGGTTATGTGCTTTTCTTCCATGCCGTGCTGGAGGCAAAACCGGGCCACGGCAAATTGCGCCAGTTCAGGAATGTCGCCTACTCGGTCCCGCAGGGCAGGAATGCGCACGGTAACCCCTTGCAGGCGGAACAGCAAGTCCGTGCGGAACAGCCCCATGTGGGCCTGCTTTTCCAGTTCTTTATTGGTGGCGCACACCAGGCGGAAATTGCTTTCCACCTCTTTTGTTTCCCCCACCGGACGAAAGCGCCGTGTTTCCAGCACCCGCAAAAAGCTGGCCTGCATGGGCAGGGGCAGTTCCCCCACTTCGTCCAGAAACAGGGTGCCTTCATGGGCCTGGCTGAGCAAGCCGTTATACTTGCGGTCTGCACTGGTAAATGCCCCCTTGGCGTGGCCAAACAACTGGCTTTCCACCAGCGTGGGGGGCAGGGCGGCGCAGTCTACCGTAATAAACGGCCCCCCGGCCTGGGGGCTGTTGCTGTGCAGGGCCTGGGCAAACAGGTCTTTCCCTACCCCGGTTTCCCCCAGTAGCAGCACGTTCACATTACTGCCTGCGGCTTCAGCCAATAGTTGCAGGGCACTTTCAAGGGTGGGGCTGTTGCCCAGAATGCCGGAACGCCGCAAAGGAGCAAGGGTGCTTTTGTCGGCCTTTGCCTCCCGAAAGGCAGCAAGCTGGGCAATGCGCTGCTTCAGCACAGGCAAGGAAAGGGGCTTTGTTAAAAACTCCACAGCCCCGCCATACAGAGCCTTTTCCACGGCCTCTCCGTCGCTGTAGCCAGTTATAACCAGCACCTCCGGCCGGGCAGGCAGGTTGCGCAGGGTAGCCACATGCTCCAGCCCGTTGCCGTCTGGCAAAAAAGCATCCAGCAGCACCATGTCCACCCCTTCCCTGGCCAGGGCCAACCCTTTGTGCAAGGTTTCAGCCCCTACCACCGTGTGCCCAAGGGCGCTGCCTGCTTCCTGGGCCAGTACGCGCACCAGCAATTCGTCGTCAATCACCAGTAATTTCATGCTGGTTGCCCATCCTGTGACCCTACAAACTGTTGCAAAGCACTGTGGGCCTCACCTATGGCGGCATCGGTAACCGACCACGGCAAATTGTCGGCCCTTGCAGTGGCGGCTTCTTCAAGCTGGGCGCAGGTGGTTTGCATACGTTTTAACCCCAGCATCCCGCTGGAGTTTTTCAGGGCGTGGGCCACAAGGGCCACCTTATCTTCGCGCAGGCTGGCAACGGCCTGGGCCAGGGCGGCACGCTGCCCCGGCAGTTCCTGCAAAAACAACTGTGCCATGTGGTGCAACAGGCCCTTGTTGCCTTCCACACGTTCCAGGGCTTCATCCATACAAAACACATCATTTTCCTGCTGCACTGGTTCCCCTTTGGGGTAAAGGGCATGCACTACTTCAAGCAGGGCTGCCGCAGTAAAAGGTTTGGTCAGGTGGGTACAGGCCCCGGCCTGCAACAAGGCCTGCTCTGTGGCTCCATCCTGGGTGGCACTCATGCTGATAACCGGCATGACCAAGGTTCTGCCGGGCTGCATTTCCTTCAGGTGGGCCAGCACTTCCAGCCCGGTTTTACCCGGCAGGTACATGTCCAGCAGCAACAGGTGGAAGCACTGCGTGGCAAGGGCTTCAAGGGCTTCAGTGCCGCTTTGCACAGTGCACACCTCATGCCCGGCCCGCTCCAGCACATCGCCAATAAAAAAGGTGGTGACCCTGGCATCTTCCGCCACCAGAATACGCAGGGGCGAAGGCGAACCAGCCTGGCATTGGGGGGGCGGGGCTTGCCCTGCCACAGAAAGCCCCACAGCAGGGCTGGCATAGTTAATTGCCTGAGCACTCATGACGACCTGGGCAGGAAGACCAGCCTGCGGCGCTTCAACCAAAATACCCGGAGTGGTGCAGGGAACTTCATTGCCCGTGGCAGCGGCAATGCTTGATGTGCCATGCTCCTTCTGCGCTTGCTCTTGCACCAGCTTTTGCGGCTCCTGCTTCGGGCCGGGCACGCGGCACACAACCCGCAGGGTAAACACGCTGCCGCCGCCAGGGGCATCTTCCAGCCACAGGGAGCCCCCCATAAGCCGGGCAATATCCCGTGCAATACCAAGCCCAAGTCCTGTGCCGGGTTGTTGCTTTCCGGCACCGCCCTGGGTGAAGCGCTCAAAAATGGTATCCCGCTCTTCCTGTGGCACCCCTGGGCCTGTGTCTTGCACGGCTATTTGCAACACAACATGTTCTTGCCCTGCCACATACGGCTGCCCCAAATGCTGTGAGGTGCAGGTAACCTGCAAGTGCACTTCCCCTGTTTGCGTAAATTTTACGGCATTGCCCACCAAATTGCCCAAGGCCTGGCGCAGGCGGAACGAATCACCCACCAGGGTGGCAGGCACATCAGGGGCAACGGTAAGGGAAAGTAGTAGCCCCTTTTCCCGGCACACAGGGCGGAACATATCCAGGCACTGTTCCAGGGCAGGGGCCAGCAAAAACACGTCTTCCTGCAACGTAAACTTGCCTGTTTCCAGCTTGGCGTGGGTGGTTATGTCGGTAATCATTTCCAGCAGGGCAGCGGCAGCGGCATGCATGTACATTGCAGCGGTACGCTTGGCGGGAGTGGCATTTTCACACAACAGTTCACTCATGCTCACAATACCACTTATGGGGGTGCGCATGTCGTGGCTCATATTGGCCAGAAAAGCATTCTGCATACGGGCTTTTTCTTCTGCCTGCAACCGCTTGCGGGTAAGAATGTAGGAAGCACCGCCAATGCCCATAACCCCCGTAAACCCCATAAGCCCATAAAAATAACTCAAAGTGCGGGCATGGTTTTCCATTACCCCCAGGAAAGGGGCATCATTCAGGGTAAGGCTGATACCGCCGCGCACGTCCCCCACAGAGGCATCTTTATGGCACATGAGGCATTTTTCTTCGGTGGGCAGGGGGGCCATGTAGCGGTATACCCCGTGGCTTTGCAGGGCCAGGGGCTCCTGCCCATTCTGTCTGTTCCGGGCGTCCTGAATATCCCGGCCGTTCTGGCTTGCAGGGCTGCTGCCTGCTGGAGTGTGTCCAAAGGCTTCTGCCTGCCCGGCCTTGAGGGCGCGTATGGCCTCTTCTTCCCAGGCATCGGCCTTATTTTTGGGGTTCAGGGGGGCATGGCTGACAATACGAATTTGTGTGCCCCGGCTGGTGGTAAAGTCGGCTATCTGGCGGCTCATGTAGGCCGGGTTCATCAGCACCAGGGGGGTGCCGTCCTGCAAGGTGGCGCGCTGTATGGCTTCCGGCAGCCAGGGGTTGGCCTGGCCGTACTCGCTTTCCTTCACATACACCCCGCCGTGCATGGTGTTCCAGGCGCGGGTGTCCAGCATCTGGTCGCCCAGGGTACGGGCTTGCAGGCGCACAAGGTCATGGGCGTGCTGCTGTTCACCAGCCACCCCCCGCTGGAACAAGCCAAACACCAGCACAAGCCACACAAGGGAAAACAAAAAAGGCACTGCATACACCCGCAAAGGATAACGTGACATACACTTCTCCGCACAACAGGTTACAAACCAACAGTCATACATTCCTTACAGGTTCATTTTTCAGGCAAGAATCACAAAAATCCGGCAACAGTCATCTATTTCTGACAGGTGTGTCATCTTTTTCTGAATGCGTCAAGAACAGCAAGACGGTTGCCACAGATGCAGCCAATTTAATATCAATAAATTCAACATAGTGAAAAAAAGAACCCCATGGCATAGTTCTTGTTATGCATTGGTAAGAGAATGAGACATTCAAATTCTGTGCGCTCCCCCACGCAAGGGGCGTAGGAGCAGCGCACAGGTGTTCTTTTTTTGGCATGATATGCCAGAAGAATGAGGAAGGAGAAGGCCGTATGCGCTTACGAAAACGCTACGGGGTGGCGGCAGTAATGTTACTGGTTATTGCCATTGGCACAAAGGTGGGCATTTCCCAAACCCAGCGGACGGAATTTTGCCTTTCGTGCCATGAAATGCGCGTATACCAGAAAGAGCTGGAAGCCTCCCCCCATGCCAAAGACGCCCAGGGGAACCCCATTGGGTGTACCCAATGCCACGTGCCAGGTTCTGGCGTGGTGCGCATGATGGCTGCCAAAAGTTTTATGGGCATAAAAGATGTATGGGTGCATTATGTGCAGCCACGGGAAACTTGGGACAGAGCCGCCATGCAGCCCGCTGCCCGCCGCTTTGTGGACGACGCCAACTGCCTTGCCTGCCACAACGACCTTACCCGCAATGCCAAGGGCGACGGCCCGGTTTCCGCCGAGGGGAAACTGGCCCACGATTCCTATTTGGGGAAAAATGGACAGGCCCGTAGCGGGTGTGCAGGGTGCCACATGAACATGGCCCACTTGCCCCCCTTTGACGCACGCCTGCCCCACAACGCAAAGTTCAAGAGTAAACTGGAGGAGATGCCCAAATGAGCTGCCCGTTACGCAAACCAATTGTGATTATTCCCTCGCTCATTGTGCTGGGGCTGCTGCTGGGGGGCGCTTATTTTGCCTACATTTCCTGGGCATTCCCGGCTGAACGCTGCGAAGCGGCGAAACATCTGGACGATCCGGACCGCATGGGCGACTGTTACGGCTGCCACGTAAAGGTCACCCCGCGTATTGCCCAGCAATGGTATGAAAGCAAACACGGCATAACCCTGGTGCGCTGCCAAACCTGCCACGGTGAACCAGACGGCAAAGGCTCCATTCCCTTTACACGCCGCCCAGGGGTGGATATTTGCGCCCGGTGCCATTCCTTGAGCATTGACCGCATGGAAGCCAAGTTCGGCAAGCGGGACGACTGTTCCACCTGCCACCCCTACCACCAAAGCCCCATGCACGGCAGCGCCTATACTTTCCGCCAGGCGACCGACAAAAAAACATTAGAATAGAGGCCCTTCAGCCGTATGATTGAGAGGCTTCTTATGCCTCCCAGCCCTGTTTCAGCCTATGCGCGGGTTGCCACAATAGCGCAGCCACAAAGCACCCGGCCTGCCACACCCGCTGCATGGCCTGCACACAGTGCTGCCACCAAGGAGAATACACTATGAACAGTTCACGCCGTGAATTTTTACGCAACATGGCCCTTGCCGCAGCCATTGCGGCAGGCAGTGGCCCCCTGCGGGCCTTTGCCGCCAGCCAGAACGATTCCCCGGAAAAATGGATAAAAGGCGTGTGCCGCTACTGTGGCACAGGCTGCGGCGTTATTGTGGGGGTAAAAAACGGCAAGGCCGTTGCCATTAAGGGCGACCCCAACAACCACAACGCAGGCCTTTTGTGTTTAAAAGGCTCCCTGCTTATTCCCGTTCTCAACTCGCCAGACAGGGTCACACAGCCTTTGTACCGCAAAAGCAAGAATGCCCCCCTGGAGCCTATTTCCTGGGACAAGGCCCTGGACCTTATGGCTGCCAAGTTTCGCGGGGCAATTGATACCCATGGCCCAAACTCCGTTGCCTGGTACGGTTCAGGCCAGTGCCTTACGGAAGAATCCTACGTTGCCAACAAAATATTCAAGGCTGGCTTTCGCACCAACAACGTAGACGGCAACCCACGCTTGTGCATGGCTTCTGCCGTGGGTGGCTACACCACCACCTTTGGCAAAGACGAACCCATGGGTTCGTACAGCGACATAGACAAAGCCACCTGCTTCTTTATTATTGGTTCCAACACCTCGGAAGCGCACCCGGTGCTGTTCCGCCGCATTGCCCGCCGCAAGCAGGCAGAGCCGGGCATTAAAGTGATTGTGGCAGACCCGCGCCGCACCAACACTTCCCGCATTGCCGACCTGCACATCCAGTTTCGCCCTGGCACAGACCTGGCCCTTATGCACGCCATGGCCTGGGTTATTCTGCATGAAGAGCTGGACAACCCCCGCTTCTGGAACAAATACGCCACGTTCATGAACCTGGAAGGCAAGCCTGCCACCATGGAAGAGTACAAGGCGTTTCTGGAAGACTATACCCCGGCAAAAGTGGCCGCCATTTGCAATATTCCCGAAGCGCAAATTTGGGAAGCTGCCAAAACATTTGCCGAATCCACCGCCAGCACATCGTTGTGGTGCATGGGCATTAACCAGCGGGTACAAGGGGTTGCCGCCAACAACCTTATTCACAACCTGCACCTGCTTACAGGGCACATTTGCCGCCCCGGGGCCACGCCCTTTTCCCTTACCGGGCAGCCCAATGCCTGCGGCGGTGTGCGCGACGGCGGCGTGCTTTCCCACATTCTCCCTGCCGGGCGCTCCGTGACCAACCCCAAGCACCGGGAAGAAATGGAAACCCTGTGGGGCGTTGCCCCCGGCACCATCAGCGACAAGCCCGGCTACCACACCGTGGCCATGTTTGAAGCCCTGGGCAAGGGCGACATCAAGGCCATGATTATTTGCGAAACAAACCCGGCCCAAACCCTGCCCAACCTGAACAAGGTACACAAGGCCATGGCCAACCCCGATTCCTTCATTGTAAGCATTGAAGCCTTCCCGGACGCCATTACCCTGCGCTATGCCGACCTCGTTCTTGCCCCGGCCTTCTGGTGTGAACGCGACGGCGTGTATGGCTGCGGCGAGCGCCGCTACGCCCTTATTGAAAAAGCCGTGGAACCGCCTGCCCAGTGCCGCCCCACCGTGAACACCCTGGTGGAATTTGCCAAGCGCGCCGGGGTAGACCCCAAGCTGGTGGCCTTTGCCAATGCGGAAGAAGTGTGGGACGAATGGCGCATGGTGGCCAAAGGCACCACCTACGACTTTTACGGTATGACACGGGATCGCCTGCGCAAAGAATCTGGCCTGCTATGGCCCTGCCCGGATGAAACCCACCCCGGCACCCTTTTGCGCTACGTGCGCGGGGAAGACCCATTAGTACCCCTGGACCACCCGGACAAGATATTCTTTTACGGCAGGCCCGATGCACGCGCCGTTATTTGGATGCGCCCCCACAAAGGCGCGGCAGAAGAACCCGATGCCGAATTCCCCCTGTACCTCACTTCCATGCGGGTTATTGACCACTGGCACACCGCCACAATGACAGGTAAAGTGCCTGAACTGATGCGGGCCAACCCCCATGCCTTTGTGGAAATTCACCCCGAAGACGCCAGCACAGCAGGCATTGCCCAAGGCGACAGCGTGATGCTGGAAACGCGGCGCGATAGCATGGCCCTGCCCGCACGGATAACCGAAGTGTGCAAAAAAGGCCTAGTGGCTGTGCCCTTCTTTGACCCAGAAAAGCTAGTGAACAAGCTGTTCCTGGATGCCACAGACCCCATCTCCCGCGAGCCAGAATACAAAATCTGCGCCGTACGCATCCGCAAGGCATAATAGGTAGAATACTAGGGGACTCCGTCCCCCATACCCCCTGCAAGGGGAATGATTCCCCTTGACCCTCATATTTGCGTTTGCTTTCCCGCCTTGCGGGCAAGCAAACGCTGATAGGGGTTCCAAGGGCATCATGCCCTTGGCGGTGGGGTTTGGGGAGGCAGAGCCTCCCCAAATTGCAAATCGCAGAGAGGTAAGTAATGGCAATTACGGGGCTTGTGATTACGCCTGTGGGCGGGCAGGAAGCGGCAGTGGTGGCGAGCTTGGCGGCTTTGCCGTATATTTCTGCACTGGAGCCTATTGAGGATACCGGCAGATTTGCGGCGGTGCTGGAAGCGCCCATGCTGGAGCTGGAAACCACGGTGAACGAGGTGCTGGCGCTGGAAGGCGTGGTTTCCGTTGAGTTGGCCTTGCTTACCTGCGAGGACGAGTTGGGGGAAGAAGGCACCATTCCCTGCCCGCCGCACAAACCGCGCAAACTGGCCAAGGCTGGAACATGAAGCCGTTTTTTACTCCCTTGCGCCCACCGGGGGCTGTGGCGGAACAAGAATTTTTGCGCCGCTGCATCCGTTGCGGGCAATGCGTGCATGCCTGCCCCTGGCAGGCGGTGCGCCTTGCTGGCGGGTGGGGCAAAACGCGCAACACCCCGGTTATTGTGCCCCGGCACACCCCGTGCTGGCTGTGCATGAAGTGCCCGCCGGCCTGTCCTTCCGGCGCGCTGGACGCCAGCGTGACCAGCATGGAAAAGGCCAACATGGGCCGGGCTATTATGATAAAAGACCAGTGCCTGAACTATAAGGGCGGCACCATGTGCTGGACATGCTATGACCGTTGCCCGTTGCGTGGCAAAGCCATTATTCTGGAAGGCGGCATACTGCCCACCATTACAGATGCGTGCGTGGGGTGCGGCGTGTGTGAATATGTATGCCCTGAAAAGGCCATTACCACTGTGCCGGAGAAAAGGTAGCCCATGCCAATGCCAACAACCACCTTTACTGAAAATATGGCCGGACTTTTGCCAGAACACTCCATACCACCTGAGCGCACGGTTTCCTGCCCTTCGGCCTTCGCTGCCGCAGCGGCAGCCGCTATGGAAGCGCAAAGCAGCCCCAAGGCAGAAGAAGCAAGAGCAGAGGCAAGCCGTGGGGCAACGGCAACTACGGAGCAGCGGCACCATTCCCCTGCCCCCAGGCCACTTCCCTTTGGCAACCGCTGGTATGTGCGCTTGCGCCGCCCGGTGCAGTGCAGTGTGTTTATGCTGTTTCTGCTTTTGCCATGGCTGCACAGCCAAGGCTTTGTGGGCATTAGTGGTTCCCTGTATGCCCTGAACGTGTTTAATGTGCCCTTTGCCGACCCAGTAAGCGCCATGCAAGCCCTGCTGGGGGGCTTGGTGCCCTTCAGCTTATGGGCCGGGGCTGGTATTGTATTACTACTTGCCCTGCTGTTTGGGCGGGTGTTTTGCGGCTGGCTGTGCCCCTTTGGCCTGCTTTCCGAAGTGGCCCATACCCTGCGCCGCCGTTTTGCGCCCCCAAAGGCTACACCGCCAGCTTCTTCCCCCCCCACGGCATACCGCCAATGGTTTCGCGTTCGCACCGGGCTGTGTTTGCTGGGGATTATTTTAGCTGCATGGCTGGGCTTTCCTGTGCTTAACAGCGTTTCCCTGCCTGGTGAACTTTCCCTGCTCTCCCTGCAAGCCCATGAAGGGATGGCTGCCGTACTTGTGGCCCTGGCCTTGCCAGTGGCGGTGCTGCTGGCTGAAGTACTCACCGGAAAACGCCTGTGGTGCCGGGTGTGCCCCCAGGCGGCCTGCCTTGCCCTGGCGGCTGCCTGCACACAACAAGGGTTTGGCGTTGCCTGGAACGCCACCCGCTGCACCTGCCCACGCCATGCCCGTATGTGTGAAGCGGCCTGCTCGCTACAATTGCCTGTGCGGCGCAAAAATGGCCCGCCACGCAGCGAATGCGTGCAGTGCGGTGATTGTGTAACCGCATGTGCCAAAGCCTGCACTGCGCCCCAGGGGCAGGCCTTACATATGGGATTTGAGAAACGCTGATTTATTCAATGCTTCCCTGCGTAGGCATAAGGGCAATTTATTTGCGCACGTACTAGAGCATTTCAACTTTGAAATGCTCTGTGGACGCGCAGCAGACATTCGCCAAGCGTGTCGTTTTATTCTATTATCACCTTGGGTTATGTTGAGTTGCCCATGTGTATTACGGAAAATGAATACAACGTTTCAAAGGTAAAATGCTCTAAACGAGTAAACGCACAGTGGGCTGGAACAAATCCAGCCCACTGTGCGTTTACGTATTCAGTATTTTTTTACTGCATGGTGGTGGCAGGCCTGCTGCGGCGCGGCTGCTGGGCCTTTTGGCGCTGTTCCTTGCGTGTTTCGCGCAGGGCCTTGCGTTGTTCCGGGGTAGTTTCTGGCTTGCGGGCCTTGGCTATTTTGGGTTCGCCAAGGTAGCGTTCAATTTCTTCTTTACCCACTTTATTATCTTTGTTGTAGTCAATAATCATAAATTTTGCCCCGGAACGGGGAAAGCACCCGCGAAATTCAAAAGAACTGAGCAGGCCGTCGGTGTTTTTGTCGCACTCTTCATAGGTGGGGCGAGCCTTTGCGGCGGCCTTGCCTTTGGGCTTTGGTTGCAGTGCTGCGCGCAGGTCGGCATCGTCTGCCGCCATTTGGCCTGAAAGGTCGCGCACCGGAGGCTTTTCCATAGGGGCTGTGGCCGCAGGGCTAGCTGCCCCGGTGGCAGGCGCTTTGGCAGGCGCAGAGGCGGGTGCGGTGGCAGCAAAGGCGGGTGCGCCCAGCAGCAGGCAGGCCATGGTCAGGGTAGCAAGGGCTGAAGAGAGGATGGAGCGCATATGAATCCTTTATGATGTTATGAGAGCGGCTACCATGAGCCGCCTGCATGTTTTATGTAATCATGAGCCAAGACAGAGAAATACTTAGGAACCACTGATTAGAGTGTATTTTGGAAACGCGCAGTTATTTCGTTTGGCTAGGCGTAAGCTTTTTTTGAAGCAGGAGTGACAATTCCGCAGGAAAGCGGAATTGGAAACTGCCTGCAAGGCGGGAGCCGAATGCCGAGGCCCAGGACGGGCCGAGTCAACTCTTCTGTCCATGACTGTTTCAAAAAAAGTGAAACAACACCGCCAAACGGAATAAATCAGCGTTTCCCTTACACTGCCAGCACACTGACCCCGCCCCGGCGCACCAAGTGAATTACCGTGGCCTTGCCTGTGGCGGCGTCCAGTTCCACAAGGGCCCCATTAAGGCCCGGTTCCCCTTTGGCAGAAACAAACGGGTGCGGCAAGGCTGTGGTAAAGCGGCGCACGGACGTTTCCTGCTGCATACCCAGCACAGAACCTGCTTCCACCCCGCACATGCCAAGGTCGGTAAGGCAAGCCGTGCCTTGCGGCAATATCATGGGGTCTGCCGTTTGTACATGGGTATGCGTACCAAAAACAAAGGAGGCCTTGCCGTCTAAAAACCAGGCCAGGGCGCGTTTTTCGCTGGTGGCCTCGGCATGAAAGTCTACCAGAATGAGGGGGGTATGCTCCCGCGCTTCAGCGCACAGGCGCTCTGCTACCTGAAAAGGGCAGTCCACCGCGTCCATAAACACCCTGCCCAGCAAATTCAACACAGCCACCTGCCTGCCACCCGGCAGGGAAAATAACCCAAGGCCACGCCCCGGCGCTTTGGGGGGGTAGTTGGCTGGCCGCAGCAGCCGAGGCTCCTTGCCAATGTACGCAAGGCATTCCTTGTGCCGCCACACGTGGTTGCCTGTGGTAATCACATCCACCCCGGCCCGGAATAAATCATTGGCTGTGGTGGCAGTAATGCCCACCCCGCCTGCGCTGTTTTCCCCATTGGCAATAATCATGTCCAGCTCTAACCGCTGCCGCAAACCGGGCAACAGCTCTTGCAACACCCTGCGCCCCGGCTGGGCTACCACGTCGCCCAGGCACAAAATGCGCACAATGCCAGGGGCGCTGGTGGGGGCGGGGTAGGCATTGGGAACAATAGATTGCATGGAAAACCTTAATGAGTTTGGTAGTACAGAGTTTTTTCGTTTAGCAAGGCGCGGGCCCAACGAGCCGTTGGGTCAGGGAGGCTCGTCATTACACGAAAAGCTCAGTAGCAAAGGCTTGAGGAAGGGCTGTATTTTTTCGTTTGGCAAGGCGCAAGCTTTTTCCCTAGGGGGGTGGGCTCTTTGGCTCTAACCCCCTTCCCTAAAGCCGACGGCAGTCGCGAGCGTAGCGAGCCGTGGAGAGAGGGCGGAGTGAACAGACAGCTTTGCTGGCTGTTCATCTCTACGACGCCCGAGCGGAAGTTAGAACTGCTTGAGCAAGTCGATCCCACCTTCCGTCGCCTCATCCATGGGGGCAAACCCCTCCCCGGAAACCACAGTGGGCTCCGTACCCGCAATAAACGGCAGCACCCGGCTTTTGGCCGTGCCCGGCCCGGAAAGAAAGCCCGTTTCCATGTCAATGTTGGCCGTGGTAATGCCTTCCGGCACCTTAAAGTCTTGCGGTGGGTACAAGCTGTCTACCATTTGGCGGTACTTGATGAAAATGGGCAGGGCAGCGCGCCCGCCAGTTTCCATGCGGCCCATGGGGCTGTTATTGTCATACCCCACCCACACGCTGGTGGTAATATACGGGGAAATACCAATGAACCAGCCGTCGCGTTCATCGTTGGAAGTGCCTGTTTTGCCCCCCACAGGGCGGCCCAGCACGCTGGCCCTGGCCCCTGTGCCTGCAGTGGCCACTTCTTTCAGCAAATACGACATAATATAGGCGTTTTGCGGGGTTATGGCCTGGCGCACGTTGGGTACAAAGTCCACAAGGTCTTCGCGCCAACTGTTTTGGATTTTGGTAATTTTGCGCGACTGCACGTATTTCCCTTCATTGGCAAAGGCGGTATACGCTTCTGCCATGGTCAGGGGGGTTGCTTCATAGCTGCCAAGGCTTAAGGCCAATACCGGGGGAATATTGCCGGGAATGCCCAAGTCCCTGGCCCGTTGCACCATGGCCTGCACGCCAATTTGGTAGGCAACACGCACGGTGCAGGCGTTGCGCGACTTAGCAAGGGCCGTAATAAGCGGAATGGGGCCAAGGTAGGAACCGTCAAAGTTCCCCGGCTTCCATTCTGCCCGGCCTGCGGCGGCTGGCAGCACAAAGGGTTCATCCAGCAAAATGCTGCCTGCGGTAAAACCGTTATCCAGGGCAGCGGAATACACAATGGGCTTGAAGGAAGAACCGGGCTGGCGCGTGGCCTGGGTGGCCCGGTTAAACTGGCTTTCCGTGGAAAAGGCATAGCCCCCGGCAATGGCTACAAGGTCGCCGCTGGCAATATCAATGGAAGCTACGGCCCCTTGCAGGTCTGGCCACTGTTCCAGGGCTAGGGGAATGGAGGTTGCCTGGGTAAAGTTACTTGCCTGATAGGCAGGCACCCCGGCCCCTTTCTTCGGGCTGGGCTGGGCTGGCACGCTTACCGGGTTTTCAGTTCCTTGGGTACCAATGGCGGAAACCCACACCACGTCGCCCACGGTGAGTACGCGGGTTAAGTCGCGCACTTGCCCGGCAGCTTCAGGGGAAATATTGGTGTTGGGCGTTCTTGCCCACCCAGTGGTTTTAATAGAAATAGTGCCAGTAAAGTCCTTGCCCAAACGCACGGTGGCTTTTTCCTTATCCACATGCACCACCAAACCTTGAACCCACCCGGCGTTTTCCAGCATGGCAGGGGCAAAGGGGTGTTTTTGCAGAAAAGCCGAATACTTGTCTTGGGTAATGTTTTCCAGCGGGCCACGCCAGCCCCGGCGCTTACAGGCGGCGTGCAACCCTTCGCGCAGCGAATTTTCCGCAGCTATCTGGTGCACAGGGTCCATGGCAGTGTATACATGCAACCCGGCCTGATACACTGCGTCCTTGCCATAAATATCTATGGGCAAGCCAAGGGCTTTCACGTTTTCTTCCTTAAAAAATTCAATAAGCTGGCGGCGTACTTCTTCCAGGTACCAGGCTCCCACTGTCCATGAAGGCTCCGGCATGGCCTTGTACACCATGGGTTCTGCTTTGGCCTGTTCATATACGGCGCGGGTTATGAAGCCCTTGTCCAGCATTTGTTCCAGCACATACAACTGCCTGTTGCGTGCGTCAGAAGGGTTGCGGTAGGGGTTGAACTTGGAAGGTGCCTGCGGCAAGCCCGCCAGCATGGCAGATTCTGCCACGGTAAGGTCTTGCACATGCTTGGCAAAATAGGTGCGGGCGGCTGCTTCAACCCCATAGGCGTTGTTGCCGAAGAAAATCTGGTTCAAGTACAAATACAGAATTTCTTCTTTGGTGAGATATTTTTCAAGCTGGTAGGAAAGAATGGCTTCTTTGGCCTTGCGTTCATAGCTGCGTTCCGGCGTAAGCAGTACGCGCTTGATGACCTGCTGGGTAATGGTGCTGCCGCCGCTACGGGTGTCGCCTGCTGCAAGGTTGGCAATAACGGCCCGCAAAATACCGCGAATATCAATGCCGGGGTGCTCAAAAAAACGGGCATCTTCCGCTGCCAAAAAAGCGTCAATCAAGTAGCGCGGCATTTGGTCCAGGTTCACAAGATAGCGCTTTTCTTCAAAAAACTGACCCAGAACGCTGCCGTCACGCGCATACACGGTGGTTACCTGGGGTAAGCGGTAGTCGTGCACCTTGGTAATGCTTGGCAGGTCGTGGGACATGTATACATACAGGCCAAATGCCCCGCCTGCGCCAAGCAGAATCAGCGATATCAAGGTGACAAGGGCAAAAGAAATAAACCGTTTCATATGAATCCTTGGATTTAATTATGCAGCAGCTCTTTTGGGGAGGCTCTGCCTCCCCAAAACCCGACCTTTTCCGTTCGGGCTACGTGATGATGTACAGGCAGCCAAGTTGCCCGTTCCCTCCGCCCTCACTCCACGGCCCGCTACACTCGCGATTGCCGTCGGCTTTAGGGTAAGTTGCAACCCCTCAAAAGGGGGTCAAGGGGCGTCACCCCCCTTGCAGGGGGTTGGGGGACAGCGTCCCCCAATGAAAAATCAACCCTATTTAGAAACTAAGCCCCAGTCTTCACACAGGCACGCAAACAGCCGTCGTACTTCTTCCGGTGTGGTACCCAGCAGGCGGCAAATACTCATGCTGTATTGCCCGGTTTGGGTCACCAGGCAGTGGGTTGGCACGAAATTGGTCAGGGAGTTGCCATGCACCCAGTTTGGGAACAACAGGCAGTACCAGGGGCGAACTTCCCTTGGCAGCACGCACCCTTCCTCCCCCAAAAAGACGCATTCCCCATTGTGGCGCACCGCAATATGAAAGTGCTTGCCTGGAACGGGGAACAGGGCTTCAAACCGGTGTCCATGGGCCGGGAACATGCGCCCCATGGAAGCTAAAAATTCCGGGCTATTGGCCACGCTTTGGCGTATGCAGTCTTCTTCCGGCTTCTGGCGTTCCAGGGTGGCATGGTCCAGCACCGTAAGGTGGGCATAGGGCTGCAACCGCTCCCATTCCTTTTGGGAAAGGGGAAAAAACAGGTGTGCCTCTTTACGGTCTGCCACACAGCAGGAATTACCCATGCGCGAACAGCGGGCGCACAGTTCAGCGGCTTGCGGCGCTGCCTGTTCAGCCGTTGAAGGGGCGTTCCCTGTGGTATGGGTGGGGGAATGTGCAGGCATGGTTACCTTCCCTGAGTTTTACGGTATGCCTGCACGGCCTGGCTGTGTTCTGCCAGATTCCGGCTAAAAACGTGACCGCCATCTGTACCGGTGGCAACAAAGTACAGATATTTATGGTTCCCAGGGGCCAGGGCCGCTTGCAAGGCCGCAAGGCCGGAAGAGCAAATGGGGCCAGGGGGCAGGCCTGGGTGCTGGTAGGTGTTGTAGGGGTTGTTCTTGTCCTGCAACTGGGAACGGCGAATGGGGCCACGAAATTCTTCCCCAATGCCGTAAGGAATAGTGGGGTCGCATTGCAACAGCATACCAATGCGCAGGCGGTTGGCATATACCCCCGCTACCACAGGGCGCTCCGCAGGAATGGCGGTTTCCTTTTCCACCAGGGAAGCCAAAATAAGCAGGTGGTGCAGGGCACTTTTTTCTATTTGTGAAGGATGCACCGGCTTTGGGGGCGCCATGGGGCGCGGCGCAGCTTTGGGCTGTTCTTTACTGTCTGCATCAGCCAGGGCCTTTTCAGGGGAAACTCCGTGCACTTGCTGCGGGGTTGTTTGGGCTTGGGCCGCAGCCTCTTCCGCGTCTTTGTCGGTATTTTCGCCAAATGCCCCTGCTGGCCCGGTGGCCGAAGTTGCGGTGCCGTTTGTCGCTCCTGCCTGGGTCGTTCCTGCGGCAGTAGTTTGCAAAGACCCCTGGGGCAGGGGGCTTTGGGCGGCGTCTTGGGCTATGTCTTGCGTGGCCTGTTGGGTGGCATTGGAAGCGCTTTCATTAATAGCCCCTTGCATGGCATCTGCCACAACGCTCACAGTCGCATTGGCCACTGCCGTGACCGCCTTGTTCACGGTGGATTTTGGCTGGGCAGGCACCTCAGAAGGTTCCCTGGCAGGCAATTGCGTCCACAAAGGTTTTGTTTTAGCCCAAAAGGTGTTCACCAAAAGGCTTGCCACAGCGCGGGCCTGGGCTTTGTCCATTTTTTTGGGTTTGCGCAGCAGGTACGTTTCCGGCCACAAAAACCCTTCTGCCGTGGCAAAGGGAATGTGGTGCTGGCGCAAAAATTCCGGGTCATGCAGCACTTCCTTGAAGTGTTCTGCCTTGGCAAAGCCCTGTTCTTCCACAGCATTAGCTGTTTCCCACAGGGTAAGGCCTTCACGCAGGCGCAGTTTGAACAAAAGAGGCTTACCCAAGGTAAGTTGGATAAGCACCTGTTCCGGCGTCCAGCCCGTGCTCACGCTAAATTCCCCGGCCTGAATTTTGCCCAGGCTTTTTTTATACTGGGCCAGCAGGCGGAAGCGGGGAACGTCCGTAATGACCCCGGCTTTTTTCAAATCCCAGGCCACACGGTCAAAAGTAGCCCCTTCATCAATGCTGATAATGACTTCTTGCGGGGTGAGGGAAGCCGGGGAGGTGAGAAAGCGGTAGGCGTCCAGGCCAACATACAGGGCGGCAGAAGCTACCAGGGCTACCAGCAACAGCAAAACGCGCAGCCACAGGCGGCGTTTTTTCAGCGGGGGCAGCCCCTTGACGGGTTCATGTATTGGGGGTGTTTGGCTCATAAAGTATGCGCTTATCAGGTGGCAAGGAAAGAAATGATTCCAGTATGATAACTGCGGCGGCCTGATCAAGCAGATGTTTAGTTTTTCGGGGGTCTTTGCCCAGCTCCCGCAGGCGTGCTTCTGCCTCGTGGGAACTGTGGGCCTCTTCTATCAGAAAAATTGGTAAAGGGCTACGGCGGTATAGGCGGCCAACCATGTTGCGCACCTGCCGGGTAGTTTCACTCTCTTCCCCATTGTTGCGCAAGGGCAAACCCACAACAAAGCCCTGCACGTTTTCCTTCTCCGCCACGGCAAGCAGCTCGGCAAAAAAAATATCTTTGCCGCGCATGGCAAGGGTGCTGTGCGGAAACGCCAGCGTGCCCGCCGCGCTCCCCACAGCCAGTCCCGTGCGCTTTTGCCCGTAGTCGATAGCTAAAAGTCTCATGGAATAAGCACCATTGTAAGAATTGCATTGGGGGACACTGTCCCCCATACCCCCTGCAAGGGGAATGATTCCCCTTGACCCCCATTAGCATTTAGCTTTCCGTAAAGCGGAAAGCTAAATGCTAATGGGGGGTTCCAAGAGCATCATGCCCTTGGCGGAGGGGGTTGGGGAGGCAGAACCTCCCCAATAATATTTACTCATCGGCGCTATCGTCGCGCTCTTCATCGTCGGCAGTGGGCGGCGGCACATGGCCCATATTCACCAGCCGGATACCGTCCTGCATTTTTGTCCCGCGCAGGGTGCGGCGTGTGGTGTGCTTCCAGGCTGGGCCGAACAGGGTTTCGGCCATCAGTTCCAGGGTGTGCAGCACGCGGCGCTTGGCCCCTTGGCCCATAAGGATGCGGGTAAGGCCCATTTTGCAGGAAGGGCAGCCCACCACAATGGGGGCATCTTCCGGCAGGGTAGCAAGTTCTGTGGCCAGCCGTTCAGACTTTTTGGCCCGAATTTTATTGTACAGTTCCGGGGTAGTAATGGCCCCCAGGCCCGATTCCCCGCAACAACCGGGGGAAAGGGTGGCCTTGTTGCCAAAAAAGGTGCCAATGGCCTTGGCGTATTGCCCGCCTGCCTTGATTTTATGCATCCCAGGGACTTCCGCGTGGCAAGGCGCGTGGTACAGCATGTGCCGTGGCACTTGTTGTGCGGCTTGTTCGGCCTGCCCTGCTTGTTCCATTCCATGCTGGGGGTGTGCTTCCTGCCACTGTGGCAGGGTGGGGTGGTGCTGCAACAGGAACCAGGCAACGTCGTTCACCGCCACCTTGTGCCCCTGAGCCGGGGGGAACACTTCAGGCACAAAGTGGCGTTCCATACCGTCGCGGCAGGAACCGCAGGAAGTAAGCACATACTCAATGCTAAAGCCTTTGTCTGCGGCTTTTTCCGCCAGCGCGCGTAGCGCCCGAATGTTGTTGTCCTGGTTCATGGCAAAAGCCTCGTGCGAACCTGAGGCCAGCAGGGGGTAGCCGCAACACAGGTGCTTTTCCGGCAATACCACGGCATACCCAGCCTGTACCAGCAAGGCAACTGCGGCAAGGCCAATGTGGCGGAAAAAGACGGAGCCGCCGCACCCGGGAAAGTAGAGAACAGTGCCTTGCACGGTGCCTTCGGGCACAAACAGGGTGCCTTCAGCCAAATGCAGTGTTTCCCCCAGGTTGCGGTAGCCGGGCTGGGGCCCGCGCCCAGCAAACATGGGGTTGGTAAACCGGCTGCGAACAGAGGCAGGCACCATGGGCAACAGGTTGTTTTGCACACGCTGCCCCACAGAAGCCAGCTTGCCCATAAGCGGAATGCGGGCAGAGGGGTTTTGGGCCACCATGCCCAGCACCCGCGACTTGATGGGGTGGCCGCCTTGGCCTTCATCTTCCAGGTAGCCGCGCATGCTTAAGGCCACTTCCTGCGAGGCAATTTTCACCGGGCAGGCTGTCATGCACTTGCCGCAGCCGGTGCAAAAGTCCATCAGGTGGCGCAGTTCAGCCATAAGGAAGGGGTCTACCTTGCCTGTGTTTACCTGGGAGTAGTAAATGGCTTCAATAAGTGCACCCAGAACCAGGTTTTTATTGCGCGGGTAGTAGGTTAGGCCAGCTTCCGGCGCATGCATGGGGCAGTGCTGCTTGCACTTGCCGCAGCGGGTGCACATTTGGATATTGGCCAGCAGGGAAATAAGGCGCTCTTTGTCTGCCAGACCGCTTTGCTGGATATCTTGAATAAGGCGGTTGAAGGAAAAAGTGAACGGGGCCACAGGCAGTTCACGCTGGGTAAGCTTTGCCGGGTTGAACACGTTGCGCGGGTCCACAAGGCGCTTGTATTCAATAAAAGCATTCATTTTTTCTTCAGTAAGGAAGGCAATTTTGGTAATGCCAATGCCGTGTTCCCCTGTTACTTCCCCGCCCAGTTCCTGGGCCTTGGCCATAACCAAATGGGCCACATGCTCCGCATTGGCCAGCATCACCGGGTCATTGGAGTTTACAGGAATGTTTACGTGGCAGTTGCCGTCGCCCGCGTGCATATGGCTGGCCACACTAATGCGGGTTTGCACCATATGGTCCGCAATTTCGGCAAACTTACCGGAAAGTGACGGGTAACTTTCGCTCAAGGAACGCAGGAACAGGGTGGCGTGCAGGAACAATTCTTCATCAGAAAGGTCTGCCATGTGCACTTCACCCTGAATAATGCGGGCAGCATAGGCCAGTTCCTGCGGAATGCGGTCATCTTCTTCCGGCAGGCCGGGCAGGTTGCCTGCGGCCTTCAGGGCGGTGCGGTAGGCCCGCGCGGCGTATTCAAGGTTCAGCCATTCCAGGTACAAGGCAAATTCCGGAATGCCCTGAATGGGAAGAACCACGTCTTCGTTAATTTTAAAGCCGGAAGTGCGCCGGGCAATCATGGAAAGTTTGTGCCTGTCTTCCCAGAAGTGTTCAGCTTCCTTGTCGTCTTTGGCCACAAAGGAATCCACACTGTCGTAGGATTCGCAAATTTGCACCACATGGCCCACCGCTTCATCAAGCGCGTCCTGGCTGTTGCTGTCCAGTTGCACAATAAGCACGGAAATGGGGTCGCCTTCATACTGGGTGGACTTGCGCTGGTAATCGATGGCCTGCACATACTTGATGTTAAAATCTTCCATGGCCGTAATTTTTACAAGGTCGCCCCGGCGGCGAATGTCGTTGCGCAGGGCCACAATGTCTGTCACCACCAGCACGGCGTTTTCCATGGAGCGGCCAAAAAATTCCAGCACCATAACCCGCTTGTACGGGAGCTGTTCATGCAAAATAAAGGTGGCGTCGGTAATCACGCCATCAGTGCCTTCCTTTTGCATTCCGGGCAGGCCCCCCAGGGCTTTGTTGGTCACGTCCTTGCCAAGGCCGGGGGTGCGAATGACAGAAGCAGGCAGGGTAACCACACTGCGCAGGCCACCGGAAAGGTCGCGCACTTCAAACAC
The DNA here is from genome assembly GCF_000430005.1 of Desulfovibrio cuneatus DSM 11391. GTDB lineage: Bacteria > Desulfobacterota > Desulfovibrionia > Desulfovibrionales > Desulfovibrionaceae > Frigididesulfovibrio > Frigididesulfovibrio cuneatus. The sequence continues at coordinate 65,239 of NZ_AUCY01000013.1, read as the reverse complement.
AGCGGTATCTTCCGGGGCAATGGCCCGGCGGGGGTGGTCCTTGCGGGTTACTTCAATCAGTTCCCCGGTGGGAAGCACCATGCGGTAAGAAAGCACGTTGTCAATGGTGGTGCCGTATTCAAAGCACAACGGCCCGCCAGCGTTTTCCGCAATGTTCCCCCCAATGCTGGAAGCCAGCTTGGAGGCAGGGTCTACGCTGAACAGCAGGTTGTGCTTGGCAGCCGCCAGGGTGGCGTCGTTGGTAATAACCCCGGCCTGCACGGTTATGGTACGTTCTTGGGGGTTTATTTCCGTAATTTTGTTCAGGCGGATAAGGGAAAGAATAACGCTGCGCTTGCGGGCAGGCACAGCCCCGCCTGTGGCACCGGAACCGCCCCCACGGGGCACCAGGGAAAACTGCATTTCATTGGCAAGGCGCACCACGGCCTGCACCTGTTCCGCCGTGGCCGGGGTTACCACCAAAAGGGGCAGCTCCAGGCGCAGGTCGGTAGAGTCGGTGGCATTATCCACCACGGCGTAGTTGCCTGTATCCACTGCTTCTTTGGGCAGCACCTGGGCAAGGCGGGCAATGATTTCTTTTTTGAAGGCCAAGTCGCTTTCATGGGCACTCCAGAACATGGTAATGCCTTCTTCCAGGCACGTGGCATAATGCAGGGCAAGACCGTGGCGGGAGGCAGCAAAACATTCACGCACGCTTTTACGCACCGTTTCCGGAGCAATAAAGGGGTTGTAACGTACCAGGAACAGCTCTGAGGCAATTTCCACAGTCAGTTTGCGCACCGCTTCAGGCCAGCGGGCAAATTCTTTTTCAGGAATATGCAGGATACGGGGAACGAGGCTTTCAGCGTCGATGGATATATGAGGCCCTTTGGAAAGCATTGGTGGTTCCTTTGTGCCATGCCCGGCACTGCCGGGGCCCATGCTGCCTGCGCAGAAGTTTTCCGCGTGGGGCAATGGGAGGCATGTTTTCCGCCAGTGTGGCGGGTCGTGCGCCATAGGTGGTATGTGCGCCCGGCATGAAGCCATGTGCGTTTTTCTTCCAGGGAAACGCTGATTTATTCCGTTTGGCTGCGTTGCTGCATTTTTTTGAAACAGTCGAGGACAGAAGAGTCCACTCCTGCTTCAAAAAAAGCTTGCGCCTTGCCAAACGAAATAACTACACGTTTCCAAAATACCAATTACTCAGCGGTTCCCTAGCTCTTGCCCTTTTGCACCGTAACAATGCCCGAAGGGGTGTTTACGCATTGAGGCAAACAGGGAATATAAGCCCTAGCGTTTCGCTTGACAAGGGCTTCTCTTTCTCCTTTACTTGGGGGAAACGCTGATTTCCGTTCATGAACTCCCCATACACCAAAAAGGAGCACACTATGAGTTGCGGTCTTGTAGGGCTTGTGGGTGAACAGCTTGCCAAAGTGCGGGCTGCCGCGCCCTTAGTACATAACATAACGAATTTTGTGGTCATGCAGCACACAGCCAATGCCCTGCTGGCCCTGGGGGCTTCCCCGGTTATGGCCCATGCCCAGGAAGAGGTTGAAGAAATTGCCGGCATTGCTTCTGCCCTGGTGCTGAACATTGGCACCCTTTCCCCTGCCTGGGTGGCGGCCATGCACCTGGCCCTCAAAACAGCCCAAAGCCGGGGCATTCCTGTTGTTATTGACCCTGTGGGGGCCGGGGCCAGCCGTTACCGTACCCACACCGCTTTGGAACTGCTGCGGGCTGCCAAAGGGTGCCTGCTACGGGGGAATGCTTCAGAAGTGCTGGCCCTTGCCGGAGAAGGGGGGACTACCCGCGGGGTAGACAGCACCGCCCTTTCCCACAGTGCCCTTGGGGCCGCGCGGGTGCTGGCAGCCCGGCATGACTGCACCGTGTGCATTAGTGGCGTGGTAGATATTATTGTGCAACCCGGCGGCGGGGTATTCCAGGTGGAAGGGGGCCACCCCCTGATGTGCCGGGTAACCGGCATGGGGTGTACAGCTTCTGCCCTGGCAGGGGCGTTTGCCGCCACAGCCGCAGACGGCAGCCTTGCCGCCATGAGTGCCATGGCGGTTATGGCAGCAGCGGGGAGCATAGCGGCCCGTAAGGCCGATGGGCCAGGGACGTTTGTACCGCATTTTCTGGACGCGCTGTATGGGTTGAAGGCTGCTGATGTAGCAAGGCTGGTGCGGGTTGTGGCTGCGGCGGGGTAAGTTGTTGGAAGAAGGGGACTGCGGTGTTTCATGCGGCGTGCCGCCGCCCCAGCTTGTGTTTTTTGTTTAGTTTGCCGCTCCGCTAGGGTCAGGGGGCCCTTGTGCGGCCCCCTGACAACCCCACACCCACGGGGTTGCACCCCGTGACCCGCTAGGTTACGGCCCGCGCTCAAAATGTTTGCTACGCTAACTCGCTGCGCTCGTGACGCCCGCAAACATATTCGCGCGGGGAAACCGCTGTGCCAAGCTAGAGCGATATGAGTTTCGGCTAGCTTGCCGTAATAATATGCTGCGCCGCACAGGGTAACTGGCGAATCAAAGGAAAGTGGCTATCAAAAAACCGCACATCGTATGGGTAAGCGGGCGCAACAAAGCGCGCTTACATTGGTGGAGCTATGGGTACGCTCGTCTATTGAAGGATGGGGGAGTTCATTAGCGTTGCTACAAAGGGTAATCACTATAGCGAAGGGAAGCGGTGAGATTACCACCACTCTTTGTATGAGTGAGTGGGCTTTTCTCAGATGATGAAAGTGCAGTAAAAAATAGTGCCATACAAGGCTGTGTCATTCAAAAATCAAGGCGGCGTTTCGCCGCACCGTACAGATAATTTTTCGATTCTCCCCCGTCTTATGTGCGCTTTGTTGCGCCCCTCTGCTCATGCGAAGTGCGTTACGTTTTTGTGCCGCTTGCTGCCAGTGTAGCAATTGCCTTATGTGGCAAAGCCTGTGGGGAAAGTTGTCTGTCATACACTGTCTCACTCTCACTTGGCACGGTGCCCTCCCGCGCGAATATATTTGTGCAGCGTACGAGTCTTCGAGTGAGCGAAACAAATCTACTGAGCGCGAGCCGTAACCTAAACGGGGTCTTGGGGCAGAGCCCCAAGCGCCTGGGGTTGTTAGGGGGCCGGGCGAAGGCCCCCTGACCCTAGCGGAGCGGATGAATAAAGTGAAAAGAGCAATGGTGTGGCGCTTGCGCCGCACAGCCTCCCGCCTACCCCCTGCAAATAATCCAGTACTCCACCTTACTTCCCTCGCCGCTTATTCTCCAGCCGTTGCATGGTCAGCCCGGCCAGCAGGCCAGCAATCATCCCCACGCCCACTGCCATGAACATGCTTTCACTTACGCCCATAAGGGCGCTAAACGCGCCAAGTGAGCCACCAATAAGTATACCACGGGTAATGCGGCTTGCGCCCATGCTCTTCTCCTTTCCTGAATGCGCCAGTGAACAAACGGTACTGTGCCGCCTTGCCGCACAGCATACTCTGAAAAACAACCGTCAACACAGCTTGTGCCGCAGTTATTCTGCGGAAGAAATAGCTGTGTCAATGCACACAGGCATCATTGTGCCTGTGGCCATGGGGGCAAAGTCTACCCGCAGCCCGGCAAACGCCCCCAGGGGCAAGGGGGAAACAAGGGCAATGTCTTTTTTCAGGCTGTAAGGCCACACGTTGCCAGGGCCATACAGTACGGAGGCAAATGTCATTGTCCGTGCCCCAAACGCCTGGGTGGCCAAGGAACGAACGTGCCTTGGCAATGCCCATTGTGGTGGGCTAGGCAGAGGCGTGCGGCGCTTCTGCCCAAACAGGGTTTCAAGCCAGAACAGGGAAAGTTTGTTGGCAAAAAGCAAAATGCAGCCGCCGCAACTGACCCGGCCAATTTCACCCAGAACAGCAAGCGGGTCGGGCCAGTATTCAATGCCGGAAATAGCCACGGTAAAATCGAAGGAGCGGTCTTCAAAGGGTAAATGGTCTGGAGCAGCCAGCACGCAAGGCAAATGCTTTTTGTTTTGCTCGCACAGGCGGTTGTACTGTGTGGGGTCGTCTTCCTGGCACGTTACAGTAAAGCCGCAGTCGTACAACAGCTCAGGGAATGCGCTTCTGCCAGCGTGCATTACCAAGACAGAACGTGACCGCCGGGGCCAGCCGGAAAGTAAATGGCGCAGCAGCATAAGCCTGGCCTTCAAGGCCACTTCCCCTTGCGGGGAAAATGCCCATTGCAGATATTGCTTGCGCAGTGCGCGGTATTGTTTCACGGAGGTCATTGGCACAATCTCCTGTGTGGCCCACAATAAATAGCCACCCTCTCGCCCACACTATGGGCACGGCAAGGGCAATGGGCCTTTTGCCTGTATGCGCAGCATAGCATAGGCAGGCAAAAAGCAACAGGGGCTAAGGAAACGCTGATTTATTCCGTTTGGCAACTTTCTTCCGCTCGGGCTGCGTTGAGATGAACAGCCAGCAAAGCTGTCTATTCCCTCCGCCCTCGCTCCACGGCTCGCTACGCTCGCGACTGCCGTCGGCTATAATGAAACTGCACCGACAGAAGAGCTGACTCGGCTCTCCGTGGGCTTATTTCTGCAGAATTGACACTCCCTCCAAGCGGATATAGGAAACGCTCAGTTATTTCGTTTGGCAAGGCGCGATGTTTTTTTTGAAGAGCGGGCTGGGCTCTTCTGCCCTGCCCCTCTTCAAAAAAAGCAAGCAACGCCGCCAAACGGAATAAATGAGCGTTTCCCTAGTCGCGTTGGCCGCCAAGGTACGCATTCTGCACTTCCGGGTTGGCCAGCAGGTTGGGGGCGGTGTCTTCCAGCACAACCTTGCCTACTTCCAGCACATAGCCCCTGTCTGCCAGCTTCAGGGCAGCACGGGCGTTTTGTTCTACCAGAATAACGGTCATGCCCGTTTTGTTAATGGCCTTGATGGTGTCAAAAATAAACTGCACCAGAATGGGGGCCAGGCCAAGGGAGGGTTCGTCCAGCAGCAGCACGCGGGGGCACCCCATAAGGGCACGCCCAATGGCCAGCATTTGCTGTTCCCCGCCGGAAAGGGTGCCAGCAAGCTGGCTGGCCCGCTCTTCCAGCCGGGGGAATAGCTCAAAAATCCATTGCAGATTTTTGGCGGCTTCATCGGCATTTTTGCGGGTGTATGCCCCCAGTTGCAGGTTTTCCAGCACGCTCATGGTGCCAAACACCCGCCGCCCTTCCGGCGACTGGGTAATGCCGCGCTGCACAATAACGTGGGGGGGCAGGGTGTGCAGGGCTTCCCCCTGGAACAGAATTTCCCCATGGGTTGGGCGCAACAGGCCGCTAATGGACATGAGGGTGGTGGTTTTGCCTGCGCCGTTGGCACCCAGAATGGTGACAATTTCACCCTGATTCACAGTAATATTGATGGAATGCAACGCTTCCACACTGCCATAGCTCACGCGCAGGTCGCGCAAGGTCAGGTACGGGGTGGCGGTGGCTTCTGTGATGCTGTTGGACATGCGATATTCCTTGAATGTTATTGGGGGACGCTGTCCCCCACCCCCCCTGCAAGGGACGTGACGCCCCTTGACCCCCATTTGCGTTTACGTTCCCGCGCAGCGGAAACGTAAACGCTGATGTGGGGTTCCAAGGGCATCATGCCCTTGGCGGAGGGGTTTGGGGAGGCAGAGCCGCCCCAAAAATCAGCGTTTCCTTAGTCTAATTCTTCTGAACCAAGATACGCCTTAATTACCAGTGGGTTGGCCTTTATTTCTGCCGGGGTGCCTTCAGCAATCACAGCGCCGTATTCCAGCACCACCAGCTTTTCGCACACCTGCATGACCAAGTGCATGTCGTGTTCAATAAGGAGCACGGCAATGCCCCGGCTGCGAATGGCCTGAATAAGGCCAATAAGGTCGGCGGTTTCCTGGTCGTTCATGCCCCCTGCTGGCTCATCCAGAATAAGAAAGCGCGGCTCTGTGGCAAGGGCGCGGGCCACTTCCAGCAGGCGCTGGTTGCCGTAGGAAAGGTTTTTGGCCAGGTTTGCATACTGGTCGTCCAGGCCCACAAAAGCCAGTTCCCGCATGGCTTTTTCAATGGCGGAACGCTCTTCCCGGCGCTGGGCCGGGGTGTGGAACATGGAGGCAAGCACCCCGGCCCGCATGCGGCAATGGCACCCTGCCAGCACGTTTTCCAGCACTGTCATTTCCGGGAACAGGCGAATGGTCTGGAAGGTACGGGCAATGCCCTTGCTGACAATTTCATGGGTGGGGGTTTTGGTAATGTCGTGCCGGGCAAAAATAACGTTGCCTGAATCGGGCCGGTAGTTGCCTGTTATCAGGTTAAATACCGTGGTTTTGCCCGCCCCGTTGGGGCCAATAAGCCCCACAATGGACTTTTCCGCCACGTTGAAGGAAACACCCGCCACGGCAGTGAGCCCGCCAAAGCTTTTAATGAGGTTGTTCAGGGAAAGCAGGTTGTTCATGCTGCGCCCCCTGTGCCTTTTTGTGGGGCAGGCGGTGTGGTGGTGTCTGTGGCAGGTTCTGGGGCAGGCGGCGCAAGCTTTTGGGTACCAATGGCGCAAGCGTATTTACCCACCTGCTTTGCCGCGTTATACACCCTGCGGCGCAGGGGTAAAATACCTTGCGGGCGTACAATCATCATTACCATCATGGCAAGGCCGAACACCAGCATGCGGGCGTCTGCCAGTTCACGGAACAGTTCCGGCAGGCCAATAAGCAAAAAGGCCCCCAGAATAACGCCGGGAATGCTGCCAGCCCCGCCCAAAATAACAATGGCGAACAGCAGCACCGATTCGGAAAAGGAAAAGGCCACCGGGGAAATAAACTTCATTTTAGTGGCATACAGGGTGCCTGCCATGCCCGCCCAAAACGCCCCCACCACAAAGGCCACAAGCTTGTAATGGGTGGTGTTTATGCCACTGCCGGAAGCGGCGAGCTCGTCGTGCTTAATGTAATACAGGGCGCGGCCAAAGCGAGAATTTTCCAGCATACGGAACAGCAGCACCGTAAAGGCCACAAACCCCCAGATGAGATAGAAAAAGTGCTCCGGGCTGACAAGGCGAAAGCCGAACAGTTCTGGCCGGGCAATGCCTGCAATGCCGTTGGCCCCGCCTGTCATGCCAAACACATCATTCATCAGGGAAATACGCACAATTTCCACAATGCCAATGGTCACCACCAGCAGGTAGTCGCCCCGCAATTTCAAAATGGGGCGCGTGACGAGGTAGGCAAAAAAAGCGGCAATGGCCCCGGCAAGGGGCAGGGTGTATAAAATGGGCACCCCGTACACGGTGTTTAAAATGGCGGTGGTGTAAGCCCCCATGGCGTAAAAGGCCCCGTGCCCCATGTTGAACAGCCCGGCCTGCCCCAGAATAATGTTCAGGGAAAGGCCCAGCAGGGCATACAGGCCAATGTCGTTAAGCACGCCAATGTGGTAGCGCCCGCCGCCTTCAAGCCCGGCACTGCCCAGCACCGGGGGCAGCAGGGCCATGCACAGGAAAAAGATGGCACCGGAAACAGGCAAAAACAACCGATTACTGGTGATGCTGCTCATATTTTATCCGCTACTCTTTCGCCTAAAAGGCCAGTGGGGCGTACAATAAGAATGAGGATAAGCACCAAAAAGGCGAAGGCGTCTTTCCAGCCCACGGCAAAGTAGGCTGTGCCCAGGGCTTCAATAACCCCCAGCAGCAGGCCCCCCAGCATGGCACCGGGAATGTTGCCAATGCCCCCAAGAATGGCGGCAATAAAGGCTTTCAGTCCATAGTTCAGGCCCATGTCGTGGGTAATTTGCCCGTAATACAGGCCCACCATTACCCCGGCAGCACCGCCAAGGGCAGGGCCAATAAGGAATACCAGGGAGATGATGCGGTTCACATCAATGCCCACCAGTTTTGCCGCGCCCTGGTCAATGGCAACAGCCCGAATGGCTGCCCCCACCCGGGTGCGGTTAATAAACCAGAACAGCAGGAACATGAGCGCCAAAGAAGAGCTGAACAGCAGCACGCGGGTAAAGGGAATTTCCACCCCCATGAGCATGAAGGAAGCCGTGGGCAGCAGGCGCACCGGGTACACCTGCGGGCGTGCGCCATACAGCAGCATCATGGCGTTTTGCAAAAATATGGAAGCCCCAAGGGCGGAAACCACAGCAGAGAGCCTGTCGGAATTGCGCAGGGGGCGGTAGGCGGCGCGTTCCAGCATAACGCCCACAAGGCCCACAAAAATAAGGGCCATAAGCACCAAAAGCCCTGCCCCGGCAAGCCCACCAATAACGCCGGAAAGGCCGAAGGAGGCAAGCAGGGTAAAGCCAAGGTAGGCCCCCAGGGTGAACAGGTCGCCATGGGCAAAGTTAATAAGCCGGAGCACACCGTACACCATGGTGTAGCCCAGGGCGATAAGGGCATAAATACCCCCCACCGCAAGGCCGTTGGTGAGCTGCTGTAAAAATTCTTCCATAACCATTCCTAACAAAAGTAAATTTTATTGGGGGACGCTGTCCCCCAACCCCTGCAAGGGGAATGATTCCCCTTGACCCCCCATTTACGTTTACTTTCCCGCTACGCGGGGAAGTAAACGGTGATGCGGGTTCCAAGGGCATCATGCCCTTGGCGGAGGGGGGTGGGGAGGCAGAGCCTCCCCATTCAAAAGGGGTTGCTCCAGCAGGCCAAAGAGGTTTTGGCATGCTGGAGCAATAAATGCAAGCAGAGCGGTATGAACTATTTCAAGACAAACCTGCCCTGGTTATCCACTTCATACAGGCGGTAAAGGTCGCCTACGCGGTCGCCTTTGGCGTCAAAGGAAATTTTACCTGTGAGGCCGTCATAGTCTTTCAGCTTTGTGTGCAGGAAAGCGGAAACATCTGCGGGCTTGGTGCCCACATTTTTAATGGCTTCTGCCAGCACGTTGAAGGCATCGCCCGCCACCACAGACCAGATGGAACTTGGGGGTGCGCCGTGCTTGGCAATGTAGGCTTCCAGAAAGTTTTTGGCGATGGGGGTGTTCAGGTCGCCGGGCATGGGCGGGGAAATGAAGCGGTAGCCTGCGGCAGCTTCAACACCTGCAATTTTCACAAGGTCAATGTTGTTGGCACCGTCGCCGCCCACCAGGGGCACTTTCCACTTGCTTTCATGCATTTGGCGCAGCAGCATGCCCGCTTCCGGGTAATACCCGGTGAAAAAGATCACGTCGGGGTTTACGCCTTTCAGCTTGGTGAGAATGGCAGTGTAATCGCGCTCGCCGGGTTGCAGGGCATCAAAAAACACCAGGGAAAGGCCCTTGTCTTTTTCAATTTCTGCCTTGGCTTCCTGGGCAAGGCCCTTGGCGTAAGCAGAGTTGTCGTGCAGCACGGCAATTTTTTTAAACCCAAGGCTGTTCAGGGTGGCAACAGCCACGCGGCCCTGTTCGTCGTCGCGCGGGCAGGTGCGGAAAAAGTTGGGCAGCTTTTTAGTGGTAAGGCGCACGGAAGTGGACCCTGTGGCAATTTGCACAGCACCTGCTTCATCATAAATATCTTGTGAAGCTTCGGTCACGGCTGAGCCATAGGTGCCAATAACCAGGTTCACACCCTTGGAAACAAGGCGGTTTGCGGCGTTGGCGGCGGTGCGTGGTTCGCTGCCGTCATCTTCCACCACAATTTCCACAGGGGTGCCGTTAATGCCCCCTTTCTTGTTCAGCTCTTCGGCAAGCAGTTCCACCATGGCGCGCATGTCTTTGCCTTCACTGGCAAAAGCACCGGTAATGGGGGCCATAAGGCCTATTTTGATGGTGCTTGCACTGTGGGCCGTGGGCACGGCAAGGGCCAGGCTGAGTAACACCGTAATGCTGGAAAGAAAGCGCTTCATGTGGACCTCCGGATAGCTTTGGTTGGCAAGACTTTACTGATTTATGGGGAAAATAGCAAACGGGGGGTGGGGGGGAGTATATTTGTAAGAGGGGGGCTTACTAGTTTTGTGCGGCGTGCCGCCCCTTCCGTTTTGGTAAGAGGTGGAAACACGAAGTATTTTGCGGTGTGCCGCTGCGCCAGCTTGTAGTTTCTTTTATTTCATTTCATCCGCTCCGCTCTTATCCTCTCCCTAAACCATCCCCTTTCCCCTTCCACTTTTCCTTGGCATGCGCCTGCAAATCCACCACCGTATCGGTTTCATCCACAATTTCTTCCCCAAGCAACGTCTCAAACACATCTTCCATGGTTACCAGCCCAAGGGTGCTGCCATATTCATCCCCCACCAGGGCAAGGTGTTCCCGGCCTTCAATAAAGGTATGGAACAGGCTGAAAATAGTGCAGTCTTCCAGCACAAAAATCAAATTCCTCTTTATGCTGCTAAGCTGTGTATCTTCTTTACCATCCACTATCAGTTCCAGAATTTCGTCTTTCAGGGCATAGCCCACAATGGAATCGCTGCTGGCTGATTCCAGCAAAGGCACGCGGGAATATGTCAGGCGTTCCTGGGTATCATAAAATTCACGGCAGGTAAGCGTTTGTGGCACGCACAGCAGCACGGGCCGGGGGGTCATCACATCCTTGGCTGTCAATTCTTTAAATTTGAGCAGGTTGTGAATGTAGTCTGCTTCCATTTCATCCAGCTTGCCTTCAGCCTCACCAATTTCTGTCATGGCCAAAAGGTCTGCCCGTGAAAAGACACTCCCGCTGTTTTTGGCCTTGAACAGGTTGGTAACCAGTTGGCACAGCCACACAAGGGGGGCCAGCACCCGCATAAGAATGAACAGGGCATTCACCGTGAACGGCACCAAAGCCCGCCAGTTTTTGGCTGCCAGGGTTTTGGGAATAACTTCCCCCAGCAACAATATAAGAATGGTCATGCTGGCAGGCACCACAAGGCCGGAAATGGTGGGGTAAGAATCGCCCCAAAGGCCCATTGCTGTGCGCCCCACCGCAATAGCACCCACCGTGTTAGCAATGGTGTTCATGGTGAGCAGGGCTGCCAGGGGTTTTTCAATATTCTGGTTGAACTGCTGTAAAATTTGCCCGGTGCGTGTACCTTCTCTTTGAGCAATTTGCATATAGGCCGGGCTAATGCTGAGCAACACTGCCTCCCACATGGAACACAGAAACGAGGCAACAAGGGTGCCTAATACGTACATAACAAGCTCTGTATACATGGGCCTGCTGCCACACGGGCGGGTTAAGGAAACGCTGATTTATTCCGTTTGGCGACTTTCTTCTGCTTGGGCTTCGTTAAAATGAACAGCCAGCAAAGCTGTCTGTTCCCTCCGCCCTCGCTCCACGGCTCGCTACGCTCGCGACTGCCGTTGGCTTTACGTGTTTTTTGAAACAGTCGAGGACAGAAGAGTTGACTCGGCCCGTCCTCGGCCTTCGGCTCCCGCCCTGCGGGCGGTTCCCAATTCCGCTTTCCTGCGGAATTGTCACTCCTGCTTCAAAAAAAGCTTGCGCACAGAGCCTGTGTCCCCGACCTTGCCAAACGAAATAACTGCGCGTTTCCATGATGCGAGTTAATGAGAGCACTTCAAAAATAGACTTTCCCGCAAATAATGCATGACCCCAAGGGAAAATGCAACCTAACCTCAATGGTGAGTACGTGCATATTTGAATTCCCTCTCATTCATAAAAATAAATAATAACAGTTCAGTATAAAGTTACGCACACGTTTTCTACCGTGTTATGCACAATACACAGCCCCTTGCCAATACTTTCCAGTGGCTGTGGAAATGGCTCTTCTCACATGGAAATGGGAAAGAACACCAACTCACATTTTCTATTTAAGTAAATAATATTAGTATAATATAAAGTTATGCACATTTTTTTGCACAATGAAGAAACAATAAAGTAACTCACTACAAACATGTTATGCACACACTTACGCACAATTTTTTTTCAGGGACAAATGGTTGTGCCCGCAGCCGCACTAAAAGCACCTTGCCCTGACCTGTGAAACGTGGGAGAACAGCACACGCCCTTGCGTTATGCACATTTCAAAACCATACAAAAAAACATACTATATCAGCAAAATAGCAAGTTATGCACACTATTAGCAACATACATACGCACACTGTACTGCCCCTGCCGGAACTGCTGGCCCCTGCCGGCAACATGGAAAAATTCCGCACAGCCCTTTTATACGGCGCAAGCGCTGTATACCTTGGGGGCACCGCCTTGAACCTGCGGGCCGCTGCCAATGGCTTTACCATGGCAGAATTGCAAGAAGCTGTGACCCTTGCCAATGCCAGCAATGCCAAGGTGTATTACACCCTTAACGCCATGCCCATGCAGGAACAACTGGCCGCCTTGCCCGGCGTTATTGAACAGGCCGCCCACGCCGGGGTACATGCCTTTATTATTGCAGACCCCGGCGTGCTGCGCCTTGCCCGCACCTATGCCCCTGGTGTGCCCATTCACCTTTCCACCCAGGCCAACACGGTGAATAGTGAAAGCGCCCTGTTCTGGGCCGATTGCGGCGTTACACGGGTGAACCTTGCGCGGGAGCTGACCTGCCGCAATATTCATACCCTAGCCAAAGCAGTAACAGGCAGAATGGAACTGGAAGTGTTTGTGCACGGGGCCATGTGCCTTGCGGTTTCCGGCAAGTGCCTGCTTTCCGCCTGGCTGAACAACCGCCCGGCAAACCTTGGCCAATGCACACACCCCTGCCGCTTTGAATACAAGGCGCTGCACACAGGTGGCTGCGCAGGCCATTGCAGCCCACAGCACACATACGAACAAAGCCACCCCATGGCGGAAGAACCACAACCCTTTGTGACAGTTGCGGAAAAAACACGCCCAAATGAAGCCTTGTGGACGGTGGATGAAAATGAAGGCTATGCCAGCATCTGGTCACCACACGACCTGTGCCTGTTGCCTTACCTGCCATGGTTTGTGCGCCAAAGGGTACATACCCTGAAAATTGAAGGCAGAGTAAAAGGGGCAACCTATGTAGCCCACGTGGTGGACGCCTATAAAACAGCCCTGCTGGCAGCCCATGCAGCCGTTACCACGGGTGCCCCTTTTGTGGCTCAGCCCTTTATGGCAGAACTGGCCTACACCGCCAGCCGCCCTTTAAGCACAGGCTTTTTTGTGCCAGGTGAACGCAAACAGTTTCCCGCCACCGGGGAAGGTGCCCTGGAAAAACCCATTGCTGCCCGCGTGCTGGAAGAAACCAGCCCCGGCACATTTGCTCTAGAACTGAAAGGCACCCTCAGCACCACTACGCCCCTTGAATTTATGCTGCCCGGCATGCAGCGCCCAGAGTTCCAGCCCGGTACGTTTGCCCTGGAAAACAGCAAAGGAGAACGGGTGGCAGCCCTGCATTCCGGCACCAAGGGAGTGTTGCACTGCCCGTGTGCTAATGTTCCTCAGGGTGTTTTTGTGCGTACCGGAGCATTCAAATAATATAGTTATCCTGAACAATGGCCCGGAGAATGCACCCTTGCTTCTACCAATTTGAAATTATTCATAATACTCACAACAGTGCTTTTGGCCCAAGGGAAGGGCACTTTTTTTCACCATGCTCATTTTCACTCTCACCCTGTACACAATAACTAACAGCCAACAGACAAATTTAAGTTATGTTGGCTATCCCCATGCTATTTAACGATAATTTTAAATAATACAATACATAATCTTCTTCCTAAATCTTCACAGCCTGCGTTGTTGTATCTTGCCCCCATTTGTGGTATGATTTTTCTTTAATTCGCAAGGCATGAACGGGTATTGCCAAAGGCCATACCATTTGCCCCGTGTGCATTGAAATACACTCTGGTGAATGCTCATTTTTCCCGCAAAGGACTGCTGCCTTGCTTTCCCGGAAAGCACTGATTGAATAACTTTTGGGGAACCGCTCAGTTTTTTGTTTGGCAAGGCACGAGCTTTTTTTGAAGTTGAAGTGACAATTCCACTTTCCTGCGGAATTGGGAACCGCCCGCAGGGCGGAAGCCGAAGGTCTAGGACAGGCCGAGTCAACTCTTTCTTCCTCGACTGCTTCAAAAAAAGTGAAGTAACGCTGCCAAACGGAAAAATCTGCGTTTCCCTATCCTGGATTTTCCCACTACGTATGACTGCTACCATTCTGAAAAAAAAAATGCGTGACCACCTTGCCCTGTTCTTTCAAGAACAGGCACTTGCCCAATGGTTTGACCCATTGCTGCTTTCCCTGGACACGGAAAACAAGGAACTGCGGGTTTCCTTCCCACATTCTTTTTTCGGGCGCTGGTTTCAGGAATGTATTCGCCCCCAGTTTGAACAGCACGCCGTAGCGGTTATTGCCCCCTTGCACCTTGCCTATGAAGGACAAAATGGCAGCACAGAAGTAAGGGAAAGTACCCAGATACAGCACACAGAAAAAACCAACCAAAAAGCAGGGGAACCGGAAATAACCACCCCCCGTGGGCAAGGCGCAGTTCATTCCGCCCCGGTTACCGGGGAAGAAGGCCAACAACCCGCCCTTTTTGTGGCAGGGCGCATACCCCTGCAAGACCACACCTTTGCTTCTTTTTTGGTCAACAAGAAAAACGACTTTCCCCTGGCAGCCGCCAAAGAAGCGGTTACCAACATCCGCAAGCCCCAATACACCCCTTTTGTGGTGTTCGGGCATAGCGGTTCCGGCAAAACACACCTGCTGGAAGCCATGATAAATGCCATTACCAACGCCTATTCTTCCTTACAGATGTTTTATGGCGACGCAGAAGAATTCATGGCCTTTGCCAAAGCCAATGCAGGGTTAAACACCCCTGGGGGCATTCAAGGGTATTTTATTGACGATGCACAGCGCCTTTTTGATGCCGGAGCCAGCCTGCAAAAACAGGCTGCCAGCTACCTGGACACGCTGTACCGCCACAACAAGGCGGTTACCCTGTGCATGGACGCTTCCCCTGCCGGGCGGGAAAGTATTTTACCCCAGTTGCGCCAGCGCCTTACCAGCGGCCTTGTGGTAAAACTGAAAAAGCCGGATGTGCACGTACGCCGCCTGTATGTGCAGCAAATGAACACTGAATTTCACCTGGGTCTTACCAAAGGGCAAGCCCTTTCCCTGGCCCAGAACGTTACTGATTTTCGCACCATTATCGGCACCCTTACCCGCATTAAGGCTTACAAGCTGCTGGTGGGGGATGAAACCCCCGATATTGAACACATCATAAGCACCCTTGGCTCACAAAACTGCCTTACGCCGCAGGGTATTGTGCGCTGTGTAGCGGAATATTGCGGAACAACGGAACAGCAGGTAACAGGCACGGCCCGCACCCAAAGCGCTTGCACAGCACGGCATTATGCCATGTATTTGTGCCGGGAACTGCTGGGGTTTTCTCTGGTGCAGGTAGGCCGTTTTTTTGGTGGCCGCGACCACTCTTCAGTGGTGTACAGCATTAAAAAAATCAAATCATTACTAGCAAGTAACAATGTTACGCACAATGAGTTGTCAACATTGAAGCAAATGTGCCTTACTCGAGCAGGGGAAATGCAAGAAGACGGGTAACGCACATAGGAACAATGGGAGTGTTCCTGTAATGTTCACTAAAAAATCAATAAAATCAAGCAATAAACTGACTTACGCACAAAGTGTCAGACCCTCTTATTACTACAAGGAGAGTATATGTTAATACAAATACAGAAAGAAGACGTCATCGAGGGTCTTCAAAAGGCTGCCAGCATCATTCCCCAGAAAACAGGAGCAGCCTACCTGCGTTCCATTTGGCTTCGGGCTGAAGGCAACAAATTGGAACTTCTCTCCACTGATTCAAATATTGAATTTAGGGGAAGCTACACAGCCACCGTTAAGCAGGAAGGCCTTTTAGGCGTGCAGGGCAGGGCGTTTGTAGAACTGATTCGCCGTTTGCCTGCAGGTGAAATTACTCTTCGTGCTGATGAAGCCGCTTCAGTGCTGCACATTGAACAGGGTCGCCGCCAATACAAACTGCCCACCAACGACAAAACCTGGTTCCAGAGCTTTTCCGATTTTCCAGAATCCGGCGCTGTTATGTGGTCTGGCGACTTTTTGCAGGAGCTCATTGACCGCGTCAACTTTTGCATTGGTGAAGAAGGCCTGGAAGCTATTGCCTGCATGATTTTAAAGCCCGCTGCCAATGAAAAGATTGAAGCCGCAGGCATGAACGGCCACCAGTTTGCCATGATACGCTTTAGCAACGATGAATTGCGTGGCCTGTTGCCCCCTAACGGCATTCTTATTCAGAAAAAATATTTGAATGAAATGAAAAAGTGGCTGGGCATTGATGAAATTGACGTAAACCTGGATGAAAAGCGGTTGTACCTGCGTACCACGGATAAAAAAGAAAGCCTTAGCCTGCCGCTTTCCGCCTACCAGTACCCGGACTACCACACCTTCCTGGCCCGTTTGGATGCCCCGGAAGTGGCCAGCCTGGAAATTTCCCGCGGGGAAGCACAGGAAGCCTTGCAGCGTATTCTTATTTTTAACACTGAAAGCAACCGCTGCACATACTTCCAGTTGACCCCTACAGAGGTTATTTTAACCGCAGCAGGGCAAGACGTGGGTTCCGCCACGGAAACGCTGGACGTGGCCTACCACGGCGCTGTGGAGCGCATTGCGTTCCCAACCCACAACCTGCTTTCTCTTCTTGACCATTTCAATTCTGCCAAACTTACCCTTTCGCTCACCGGTAGCGAAGGCCCATGCGGCGTGCGTGGGGAAGATGATGCAGAATACCTTGTTATCATCATGCCCATGAAAATTCTGGATGACACCCAGTTCAGTGAGGAACAGGTTTAATGACCCAGGAACCGACTAATACAACCGGCAATTACAATGCAGACAGCATTACCGTTCTTGAAGGCCTTGCCGCAGTACGCAAGCGCCCTGCCATGTACATTGGCAGCACCGATACCCGCGGCCTGCACCACCTGGTGTACGAAGTGGTGGATAACTCCATCGACGAAGCCATGGCAGGGTATTGCACAAAAATTACGGTACGTTTGCACCTTGATGGCAGCTGCTCAGTAGCCGACAACGGCAGGGGTATTCCTGTAGACATTCACCCCAAAGAAGGGGTGCCTGCCCTGCAAGTGGTTTTAACTGTCCTGCACGCAGGCGGTAAATTCGACAACAACAGCTACAAAGTTTCCGGTGGGTTACACGGGGTGGGTGTTTCTTGCGTAAACGCCCTTTCCCAAAAGCTGGAAGTAACAGTACGCCGCGACGGAAAAAAATACTCTCAAAAGTATGCCCGTGGGGTACCACAGGAAACGTTGCAGGAACTTGGCCCGGCCACCGGACACGGCACCACCGTACGCTTTTACCCGGACGAGGAAATATTCGAAACCCTTGAATTTTCCTATGAAGTGCTGCGTAAGCGCCTGGAAGAGCTGGCCTACCTGAACAAAGGGCTGGAAATTGAGTTCGCCGACGAGCGCACCAATGAAACGGAACTGTTCCGCTTTGACGGCGGTATTGAGCAGTTTGTGAAAGACCTTAATGCCGGGGAAGCGTCCATTCACACCCTCATTTACGGGTATGGAGAATCGCAAAATATTGTAGCAGAATTTGCCCTGCAATATAACGCCAGCTACAAGGAAAACACCCTTACCTTTGCCAACAATATTCGTACCAAGGAAGGGGGCACCCACCTTGCCGGGTTTAAAACCGCCCTTACCCGCGCCATTAACAACTACATGAAAAACTCGGACCTGGGAAAGAAGTACAAAATGACTCTTTCCGGCGACGATGTACGTGAAGGGTTAACAGCGGTTATTTCCGTAAAACTGCCCAACCCGCAGTTTGAAGGGCAAACCAAAACCAAGTTGGGGAACAGCGAAGTAGCCGGCCTTGTGGGCGGCATTGTGTACGACAAGCTCTGCACATTCTTTGAGGAAAACCCCAAAGACATCAAGCTGATTATTGAAAAGGCCGTGGACGCAGCCCGTGCGCGTGATGCGGCCCGCAAAGCCAAAGACCTGGTACGGCGCAAAGGGGCCCTTTCCGACAACGCCCTGCCCGGTAAACTGGCAGACTGCCAGAGCAAAGACCCCGCAGAGTCGGAACTGTTCATCGTGGAAGGTGACTCCGCTGGTGGTTCTGCCAAGCAAGGCAGAAACCCCGGCACCCAGGCTATTTTGCCCCTTCGCGGTAAAATATTGAACGTAGAGCGTACCCGCTTCGATAAAATGCTGGCCAACAAGGAAATCAAAGCCCTTATTACTGCTCTTGGGGCAGGGGTTGGCCTTGTGGGCGGCGAATCTGACGTTGACCTGACCAAGTTGCGCTACCACAAAATTGTTATCATGACAGACGCCGACGTGGACGGGGCGCACATTCGCACCCTGCTCCTCACCTTCTTTTTCCGGCAGTATAAAGAACTGGTGGAAAACGGCTATTTGTACATTGCCCAGCCACCACTGTACCGGGCCCATTCTGGTAAATTTGAAAAGTTTATTAAAGACGACCCCACCCTGAACAAGTATTTGCTGGAACGGGTCACCAAAGACACCATTATTCGGGCTGACAACGGTTTTGTGTTTGAAAACGACGGCATTCGCACCCTCACGGCAGACATTTCCTTTATACGCTCCTGTATGCGCGATGCGGAAATGGCCGATATCCCTGAAGGGGTGTTCCTTTCTTTCTTACGCTATGACCGTCTTATTGAGCCTTCCTGGTTTGCTACGGAAACAGCAGAAGCTGCCGCCTTTACTCAATGGGTGGAAACCCAGGGCTTTATGTTGAGCGTTCGTTTTGAAGAAACGGAATTTGAACCCCTGGTACGCCTAGTGTTCGAAGATAAGAAAAGTGGGCACCGCACCCGCATGGCACCAGAGTTTTTCGGTTCACGCATGTACAAGCGCGGCTGGCAGACACGGGCCGATATTGTGAACAACTGCGGCGGCCTGGACTTTGCCCTGGAACGCAAGGAA
The DNA here is from genome assembly GCF_000430005.1 of Desulfovibrio cuneatus DSM 11391. GTDB lineage: Bacteria > Desulfobacterota > Desulfovibrionia > Desulfovibrionales > Desulfovibrionaceae > Frigididesulfovibrio > Frigididesulfovibrio cuneatus. Next base: position 46,435 of record NZ_AUCY01000013.1, on the reverse strand, counting down.
GGAACCCCCATTCCGGCCAAAGGCCTGTTTGAAGTGGAACGCCTGCTGTTTGAAGAAGCCCGTAAAGGCATCAATATTCAGCGCTACAAAGGCCTGGGTGAAATGAACCCGGAACAACTGTGGGTAACTACCATGAACCCGGAAAACCGCGTGCTGCTGCAAGTGACCATTAACGATGCAGAAGAAGCCGACGACGCCTTTGAAGAACTCATGGGCGACCGCGTGGAAGCACGCCGCGAGTTTATTGAAAGAAATGCCTTGAGTGTTCAGGACTTAGATATCTAGGTGAACTGGGGGAGGGAACCCCAAGGATCCAAACTCCTTGAGTTTCCCTCCCCCAGGAAACACTGATTTTATTCCGTTTGGTGGCGTTGCTCACTTTTTTTGAAAGGGGGCAGGACCGAAGAGTCCAGCCACCCGTTTCAAAAAAAGCTCGCGCCTTGCCAAACGAAAAAACTCAGCGTTTCCACCCTGCAATGATCGACATAATTGCTGCTATAACAGCATGAATATGATAATTTTGCTCCCCATGGCTTCTGGAACCCTTTAAAAATGGGTTCAGGAGGGTGGGGTGCGGGGAGGAAACTCAAGGGCCAAGGGTCCTTGGGGTTCCCTCCCTGCCAAAGCACACAAACCCTTGTTGCTATTACAAAGGGAGGCCCTTTGGATACTGTGAATGACGCCCCGGAAACGGGTTTGGAAACCACCCCTGGGGTGGATATAGAAAAAGAGCTGCGCAAGGCGTACCTGGAATATTCGCTTTCGGTTATTATTGGCCGGGCCATTCCCGACGTGCGCGACGGCTTAAAGCCTGTGCACCGCCGTATTATGTTTGCCCAGCATGAGCTTGGCAACGGCTACAACCGAACCCCCAAGAAATCTGCCAGGGTGGTGGGTGACGTAATTGGTAAGTACCACCCCCATGGCGACACGGCGGTGTATGACGCCCTGGTACGTATGGCGCAGGAATTTTCCATGCGCGACATGCTCATAGACGGGCAAGGTAACTTCGGTAGTATCGATGGCGACTCTGCCGCTGCCATGCGATACACGGAAGTACGTATGTCCCGGCTGGCCGGGGAGTTTCTGGAAGATATTGATAAGGAAACAGTAGCGTTCCGCCCCAACTACGACAACACCCTGGAAGAACCCAGCGTATTGCCCACCAAGGTGCCTAACCTGCTGCTTAACGGTACTTCCGGCATTGCCGTGGGCATGGCTACCAATATTCCCCCGCATAACCTTGGGGAATTGTGCGACGCATTACTGCACATGGTGGAAGAGCCTGAATGTACTGTGCATGACCTCATGGATTTTGTGAAAGGGCCAGACTTCCCTACGGGCGGGTTTGTGTTTTCCGGCAAAGGCCTGGAAGATGCCTATACCACTGGCCGTGGCTCCGTAAAGGTGCGCGGCAAGCTGGAAATAGAGCAGCGTAAAAAGGGCGGGGAAAGCATTGTTATTCGGGAAATTCCTTATGCCCTGAATAAATCCAGCTTGGTGGAAAAAATTGCCTTTTTGGTCAATGAGCGTAAAATTGACGGTGTGACCGATTTGCGCGACGAATCCGACAGACGCGGTATTCGCATTGTGCTGGACTTAAAACGCGGCTCCATACCCGATATTGTCATTAATTCGCTGTATAAATACACCCCGCTGGAAACGTCCTTTGCCTACAACATGATTGCTGTGGTGGGCAACAGGCCGCAACTGCTCAACTTGAAGTCTGCCTTGTTCCATTTTATGGAACACCGGCGGGAAGTGGTTATTCGCCGTACCCGCTACGACCTGAAAAAGTCGGAAGCACGGGCGCATATTCTGGAAGGGCTGCGCATTGCTCTGGATAATATTGACGAAGTGGTGGCACTTATTCGTGCTTCCAAAACGCCGCCAGAAGCTAAAGAACGGTTAATGACCCGCTTCTCGTTTTCCGACGTGCAAGCCCAGGCCATTCTGGACATGCGCTTGCAGCGCCTGACCAACCTGGAACACGAAAAAATTCTTGAAGAATATGCAGAACTCCTGAAGAAAATTGAGTTCTTTAAAAGCATTCTGGAAAATGAAGACGTGCTGCGTAATGAAATTCGCAAAGAAATTCAGGAACTGAAAGATACCTTTGCCACACCACGCCGCACCACCATTGAAATGGATGCGCTTACAGGCATTGATATTGAAGACCTTATCCCCGACGATGATGTGGTGATAACCCTTTCCCGGCGCGGGTACATTAAGCGTACCAGCCTGGATGTGTACCAGCAGCAGCGCCGTGGCGGCAAAGGCATTGCCGGCCTGCAAACAGGTGAGGACGATGTGATTCAAGACTTCCTGACCACTTCCAACCACCAGTATTTGCTGCTGTTTACCAACCGTGGGCGTATGCACCAGTTGAAGGCGCACCAAATTCCGGAAGGCAGCCGCACCGCCAAGGGCGCACACATTGCCAACCTCTTGCCCCTGGAAAAAGACGAGTTTGTGGCCACCGTGCTTACCGTGCGGGAATTTGCCGAAGACAAGTACTTCCTGTTCGTCACCAAAAAAGGCATGGTCAAGCGTTCCAGCGCATCCTTGTACGCCCGCAGCCGCAAAAGCGGTCTTATTGCCGTGGGCCTGCGTGAGGAAGATGAACTCATCACCGTGCGCGAAATATCGGACGATGCCCACATTGTGCTCACAACGGCAGACGGCCTTGCTATTCGCTTCCCCTTGAAGGATGTACGCCCCATGGGCCGTGGCACCTCCGGTGTAAAGGGCATTGCCCTGCGCGGGAACGATAACGTAGTGGCCTGCGTAGTGGTGGCTGAAGGGGCAGACGCCTCTATCATGAGCATTTCGCACAAAGGCTATGGCAAGCGTACAAAAATAGAGCTGTACCGCCTGCAAAGCCGCGGCGGCAAAGGGGTTATCAACTTTAAGACAACTCCCAAAACTGGTCAGGTTATCGGAGCTTTGGAAGTGAGCGACTCCGACGCGCTCATCTTGCTGACCTCAGACAATAAAATAATCCGCATCAGCGTGGGTGAAGTGAATGAAATAGGCCGCGCTACCCAGGGCGTGCGTCTGGTTAGCATGGACGGCAACGCCTTTGTAGCTGCCTTTGACCGCATAGACGAAGGCGCCAATGCCGAAGAAGGCAAAATAGAAGAAGATACTCCCGCTGAATAGTAAGAAATACTATTGGGGAGGCTCTGCCTCCCCAAACCCCTCCGCCAAGGGCATGATGCCCTTGGATCCCGCATCTACGTTTCCTTTTTCCACTTTGCGGAAAAAGGAAACGAAAATGGGGGTCAAGGGGCGTCACGTCCTTTAAGCCGACGGCAGTCGCGAGCGTAGCGAGCCGTAGAGTAAGGGCGAAGGGTGCGGGGAGCTTTGCTGACCCGCACATTTCCCCGAAGCCCGAACGGAGAAGGTCGGTTTGGGAGGCAGAGCCTCCCAATGTAGTTCTCATACCCCATCTTTTTTCCAGGCAACGCGTATGGCTGCACAATCTACATATTTTTCATTAGCACAGGGTACAGGCCGGGTATTGCTTGGGTGTGCTTTGCTGTGCCTGTTGTTTTTTGCCGGGGGGTGTAACCGCACGCCCGAGGTGGAAAACGACTTCCAGCTTGCCGAGGTGGCTTACGAGCATAAAGAAATTGCTGATGCTGAAATGCATTATGAGCGTTTTTTGCGTAAGAATCAGGAAAATGAAAAGCGCTGGTACGTGTGGCAGCGCCTGTTGGACATTGCCCTGAACTTTCGGCAGGAAAAGCGGGTAGCGCATTCCTACCTTGAAATTATGCTGGAAGAATTTGCCAGCGACCCTTTACGCAAGCGCATTATTCAAATTCAGTTGGCCGACGTGGCCGCCAGCCTGAAAGAGTATACCAGGGCCATAACGCTGTGGGAGTTGCTGGTGGCAGAACCCCAAACCCCGGCAGAAGAAAAGGCCGCTGCCTACATCAGCCTTTCTGGTGCGTATTTGCGGCGGCTGGACTTTACCCTGGCTACGGAAGCCCTGGAACTGTGCCTTGAATTGCCGGTAAAGCTGGCCACCAAGGTGGAGTGCCAATATGAACTGGCAACTGCCGAAGCCCTGACAGATAATTTGCCCAAAGCGGAAAAAACCCTGGAAGCGCTTATTTCCATGCCGGAAATAAACGAGGAACACCTGGTGCTGGGGCTTTTTGCCTTGGCCGATGTGTATGAACAACAGGAAAAATTCGCCAAGGCCAAAGCCCTGTACGAAAGCATACGCGATACCTACCCAAACCAGCAGGTTATTGCTATGCGCATTCAGGACTTAGAAAAAAAAGGTAAAAAATAGGAAAACATACCATGCTTTGCATTCACACCTTGCCCCTTGGGCCTTTGCAAACAAACTGTTATGTAGCGCACAACGCCAGCAGCGCTGTGGTGGTAGACCCAGGGGGCGACCCGGCCCCGGTGCTGGCCCTGCTGGAACAACAAGGCGTGAAGTTGACCCACGTGCTGCTTACCCACCTGCATTTTGACCACACTTATGGCGTGGCAAAGCTGGTGGAAGCCACAGGCGCTGCCTGCTATGCCAACGCAGACGATAACTATTTGCTGGGCCTGGAAATTGGCGCTGGCGGGGCATGGGGCTTTCCTAAAGTGCCAGCGTATCAGCCTAAGGCCCTGGCAGAAGGGAGCCTGGAGCTGTGCGGGGAGACATGCCAAATTATTGCCACACCGGGGCACACTCCGGGTGGCTTGTGCTTCTATTTCCCCAAAAGCAGCGTGGTGTTTGTGGGCGACACCCTGTTTGAACGCTCTGTTGGGCGCACAGACCTGGAAGGCGGCAATACAGAAACCTTGCTGGAATCCATCCGCACCAAGCTGTTTACCCTGCCGGAAAACACCACTGCCTACCCCGGCCATGGCGATTCTACCACCATTGGGGATGAGGTGCGCAACAACCCCTATGTGAGTGATTTTGCCTAAGAAAACGCTCATTTTTCCGTTTGGCGGTGTTACTCACTATTTTTGAAACAGTCGAGGACGGAAGAGTCCACTCCTGTTTAAAAAATAGCTCGTGCCTTGCCAAACGAAAAACTGAGCGTTTTCAGTAACATCTCAGCCGGGTAGCTTTGCTCATGCATAAAGTATCTTCCTTGCCGAATGCAGAAATTACCAACGCAGTAGCAACATCTAACCAACTGCCCTTAGTGCTGTGCGGCAGCCCGCGGGCTGGTGGCAATTCTGAAGTTGCCGCCACCCTGTTTGCTGCCACCATGCAGGAAGGTGGGGTGCCGTGCCGGGTAGAAATATTGCGCCAGCACACCATAACTCCCTGCAACGGGTGCGGGGCTTGTGCTGTGGCCGCGGCAAAAGGCACGTTGTTTACACCGGGCCAGGGCTGGCACCCCCTGCTGGGCTGCCCCCTTGCCAAAAACGATGCCAGCGCCCCCTTGCTGCATGCCCTTATGGAAGCGCCATGGGTGTGCATAACTGCCCCTATTTACATGTACCACTTGCCCGCCCTGGCCAAAGGGTTTCTGGACAGGTTACAGCCCTTTTGGAGCCAGTACCTTGCTGCTGAGGCAGGCCAAGTGCTCCCCGTAGTTTGCCCCCCTCGTCCTTTTTTCACCATTCTGGTGGCAGGGCGGGAACGCGGGGCAGAGCTCTTTTCCGGGTCACTACGCACCCTTCGCTGGGCCTTGAAGCCCATGGGCTTCACTTTTGCCAGTGGGCTTGAACTGCGCGGGGTAGATGGGAAAAATGACCTTGCAAGCAAGGCTGAAATTAATGGGCAGGTGCAGGACTTTGCAAGGGCTGCCCAAGCCCTTCTTGCCGGGGTGCATGGGGAAAACGCCTTGCCTGCCATGCAAGAAATAAAAGGGTAAGCATATGCCGGGGCACGGCGTGTGGCACGGGGTATGGGCGGAAAAGCGCTGCGCAGCCTGTTCTGCGCCGTTTGTTCCTTATGGGAGCAGTGGTCATGCCACAAGCCAGTATTTTTGCCCTGCCTGCCTGGAAAAGCTTATTGTGTTGTGTACCGGGTATTGCCCCTTGTGCGGTGAAATAGCCGCTTGGCCCCTATTGCCTCCTGCGCCGTGCGGCAGGTGTGTGCAATCGCCCCCGCCATGGAGCAGCTTTACGTTTTTTGCCCCTTATGAAGGACTGTTGCGCCGTCTTGTGCTTTCCTTCAAGTTTCAGGAAAAACTGGTGCTTGCCAACCCGTTGGCAGGACTAGTGCTGGCCAGGCAGGGGCCTGCCCCTGTGGGGTACACCCGGCTGGTGCCGGTGCCCCTGCATGCCCACCGTTTGCAGCAACGTGGCTATAATCAGGCGTATGAGCTGTGCAAGGCATTATATAGCCAGTGGCCGGAACGAGCTCGGCCTTTGCTCCTTCCTGAAGCGCTGGAACGCACCAGGGCCACCACCCCGCAGGCCCAACTGCCCCGTGCTGCCCGTAAGGAAAACATACAGGGCGTGTTTCATGTGCCGGAAACAAAGCATGTTGCCGGGCACAAGGTGGTACTGGTGGATGATATAAGCACCACAGGGGAGACCCTGCGGGCTGCCACCAAGGCCCTGCTGCGGGCCGGTGCGGTTGAAGTAGCCTGCATGGTGGTGTGCCGTACTTCCGTGCACCAGCGTAAACCTGAGGACCGCTGATTTCCAATACTATTATGAGGTTACTCCTATGGAAAGCTTTTCACGCATTACCGTGCACAAGTGCCTCCTGTTTTTTCAACCCTCATTTTGCATAATAGGCAGCTTTCCTGAGGCAATACCAATAACTATGAATTCATTTTTGAGGCATAGGGGAATGAATTTTATAGCACAATATTGATATTACTGATTTATTTATTTCAAGTTGTTGCCAAACGCCTCGTCTTCGTTTATTTCTTGTTGGACTGTTTTTTTTGGGGTATATTGCTTTGTCCCCAGCGTTTCAAGGGGAATTTGCTCTGCTTTTCCCCGTGTTTTTTAGCCAGAGAGTGCCATGGCCCTTTTTTCCTCCTTACGCCCCTTTCGCATACGCATTGGATTTTTCAATGCGTTTTGCCTGCTTTTGCTCCTTGCCGTAGTGCTTGGGGCTTATTTTGCGGGCATGCGTCATATAACTGCCATTGAAAAGAACGCTTCTTCCATTGAAGAAGAACGTATGCCCGTGCTTATGGAAAGCCAGCGCGACCTTATTACCTTAAGTGCGTTGCGCCGCATTGCTGAAGTGCTGAACCATTCTCCCAGTATTTCCCAGCGCAAAGAATTGCGCCTTACTGCCCAAGATTTGGTGAAGCGTAACTCCCGCGCCAGCGACAGCACTTTTTCTGCCATGCTTGTACAAACCATGGCAGATATTAATAGCCTTGCTGATTCCCTTGACGACCTGGACAAGCAATGGAACCAGGTGGCGGAACTGGAAAAAACGTACCACAAGGCTGTGCTTGTGCTTGGCAATGAAGCCATGAACAGGGACGACATCAATTTCCTGTTCCAAATAAGCTCCCGCGGGGTAATGTTTACCATTGCCCACCGCCAGTTTAACCTGGAGGAAGAAAACAGCCAAACCCAAACTCTGGTACAGGGGTTGCGCCGTGTTTTCAACAATATTGTGTCCACAAGCCCTGGGCTGGAAGTTGCATTAAAACCCCAACTGAGTGAAGCTGTATATGCCATCCAGGCCAGGATAGAACTACTGGCAAAAATTGGTGAACAAGCGCAACTTGCCCAGGATTTTTGGGAAACTGTTGACGAAAAACTCGTACTTTTGCGGGAAAATATTGCTGGTGGTACTGAAAGTTCCATTATTACGCTGTTGCGCTCTATTATAGACGCCGGGGAAGAACTGCGGTTTTTCTCCATGTGGTTCCTTGGGGCCACTGCGGTTGTTTTTCTGCTGTATTATTTTCTGGTTACCGGGCTTGTAACGGTGCCGGTGCGCTGGACTTCGCAAAAACTTGCGGCCCTGCGGGAAGGCAAGGAATGTGCCCCTGCACCCCATGTGTATATTCAGGAAATTGCCCTTGTGGTGCAATTGCTTGATACCTTCAGCACCCATTTGGCGGAACTGTATAACCGCACCAACCAAATGGAAGAAGGGCTGGAGCAAAAGCGTAACCTTGAAGCGGTTATGCATGCGGTTTTCCGCCTTTCCCTGGACGGGTATGTGGTGTGGAAGGAAAATTCCATTATTTCGGTGAGCGAAGGTGCCGTTGCCCTGCTTGGCCTTGGTTCGGAAGAAGAGGCCCTGCGCAACAGCCATTTACATACCCTGCTGTTATTGCAGGCCGGGGCTGTTCAGGAACGCATTCACCGCAATGGGGTATGGCGGGAAGAAGTTATGTTCATAACCCCGCAGGGTACGCATATTCCCTGTGAATTGACCCACGTGGCTATTCAGTATAGCGGGCAGGAATGCCTGCTCAGCTACGTGCGCGACATGCGTGAACAGCGCCGCCATGAACGGGCCCTGCTTGCAGCCAAGGAGCAGGCAGAAGCCGCTTCCCAGGCAAAAAGCGAGTTTTTTGCCCGCATGAGCCATGAAATTCGTACCCCTATGAATGGCATTCTCGGCTTTGTGAAGCGAGCCCTAGAATCTTCCCCCACAGAGAATATTCAGCCAGTGCTGCACAAAATTCAGGTTTCCGCCGATATTTTGCTGCAAATTATTAACGACCTGTTCGATTTTTCTGAAATGGAGCAAGGCAGGGTAACCCTTACCCCCCGGCCATTTACTGCCATGCAGGCCTTTACTGTAGTGGCTGGAGTGGTGGAAGCAAGCGCCAACGAAAAAGGTTTGGTATTTACTGCCAAAGTTGACGAACAGGTGCAGCACTTGCCCTTGTTGCTGGGGGACATTAGACGCTTCAGCCAGATTTTGTTGAACCTTTGCAGCAATGCCGTGAAATTTACCGACCAGGGGTTTGTGCGCCTGAGCATGAATGTGCTGCATAGCACTACGCAGGAAGTGACCCTTGCCATTATGGTGCAAGATTCCGGCGTTGGCATAAGCCAAGAGCAGCAAAGCGTTCTTTTCCAGTCCTTTGCCCAGGCAGATAGCAGCCTTACCCGCCGCCATGGGGGCATTGGCCTTGGGCTTATGCTGGCCAAAATGCTTACAGAGCATATGGGGGGCACCATTCAGCTTTCCAGTGCTCCTGGCAAGGGCAGTACGTTTCATGTGCAGGTGACTTTTCCATTGGTGCAACAGGCGCCCGCTGGCCCAGCCAAGGCGTTAACCGCAGCCGTGCCTGCCGCTGCCAATGGTGTTGCCAGTGCTGCGCCCAATGCTTCGATTTCAGCTCCGGCTGCGCCTACTTATGCAGGTAAGCGGGTGCTTGTGGTGGAAGATAATGAAGTGAACCAGGAAATCATTATGGCTTTTCTGGAAGATGAAGGCATTGTACCCACTTTGGCTGTGAATGGAGCAGAGGGGGTAGCCACATGGGAACATGGACAGTTTGACCTAATTTTGATGGACATTCAAATGCCTGTAATGGATGGCCTGAGTGCCGCCAAAGAACTGCGCCAGCGCGGCTGCACCTTGCCCATTATTGCCATGACAGCCCACGCCCAGGTAGAAGACCAGGAAAAAAGTTTTGCCGCTGGCATGAACCTGCACCTGACAAAACCCATTGATTATGTGAAATTGCAGGCATGTTTGGGGCATTTTTTACTTGGCAACCCCGTAACATTGTAATTTTTCCATGGTACTTACAAAAAGCCCCTGCACGTTGGTGCAGGGGCTTTTTTGGTATTTTTTTGCTTTCCCGCTGTGCCTGAAAGCAAATGCTGCTGTGGGTTCCAAGGGCATAATGCCCTTGGTGCAGGGGGTTGGGGAGGCTCTGCCTCCCCAATAGTTTCTCAGTATTTTTTTTCTCTCCTACAACCGTTCGGCCTGAAGTTGGGCTTCGCGCGCTTCTGGCAGGCTTCCCAGGGCTTCTAGGGCGCGGGCCAGTTCCAGCCAGCCAGTTTTCAACTCCGGCCTTAAGGAAACGCTTTGCCGTGCGAAGGAGGCCGCAAGGTCCGGGTCTTCCCCTGCATCCAGGTAAAGCCCGGCCAGCAGTTGCATGGCAAAGGCGTCTTGCGGGTTGGCCAGCAGTGCTTCATGCAGGTGTTCGCGGGCTTCGTCGGGGTTGCCTTCATTCCTGCACAGGCGGGCAAAGTGGCGGCGGGTTATGCCTGTGCCGTCGGGCTGGGCGGCTGCGGCTTCATACAGGGCCCGTGCCTGGTAAAAGTCGCCAGCGTTTTCCGCTATTTGCCCAAGGCGTATCAAGGCATACAGGTGGCCAGGGTCTTTGTTCAGGCAACGCACATACAGGTTCACGGCATCTTCCACATTGCCCTGTAGTTGCCTTACAAAGGCCAGGTTGTACAGGGTCATGGGTTCTTCCGGTGCGTGGTGCAAGGCCTTGGAAAAGTGGTGTTCCGCTTCGCAGTGGCGGCCAATGCTGGCAAGGCAAATGCCCAGGGAATTCCAGGCCATGCTGTTGCTTTCATCTGCCATAAGGGCATTCTGGTATTCCTGAATGGCTCCAAAAATGTTGCCTTGGCTGTACATTCTGTCGGCACTCACGTTGAGGGCCAGGGAGTCGAGTATGCCAACATGGGGTTCTTGCAACAGAATGGCGTATTCCAGGGCTTTTTGGCAGTTTTCCAGGGTGTCTGCCTTGCGGTATTCCAAAAAGGGAAAATGAGCAATGCCTGTGACTGTGGTCACGGGAAGGCGCTTTTGCAATGTTTCTGCCAGGGTTTTGTACAGTGGCTCCAGCGCTTCCGGTGTTGTGTGGGGGTGAAAGTAGAGCAGGCTTGTAAGGCCGTAACGCCCCCCAAGTGCGGGGCCAAGCTCTTCCTGGCACAGTCTTGCCACTTCTGCCATCAGTTCTTCCGGGTTATGCCACAGGGCCGCTTCCCCTGCGTCTTCAACCTGGGGGCGCGGGGTTACGCGCAAGAGCACCAGCCCAAATTCCCGGCATGTTTCACGCTGTTTGGCATAGGCTGCCAGGAAATCGGCATGGCGCAGCAGCCCGGTAATGGGGTCTGGCCCATGCATGGCATTGTCTGCGCGTGAATATTGCTGGTCCTGGCTCAGGCGCAGGCAGTCGCCTGGGGCCACCTGCCATGAAGGGTCCCCCACGTGAATAATTTCGGCAAGGGAGGCGTTTTCCTGCACCTGCATAAGTACCAGTTCCCCCTTATACAGCGGGGGGAGTGGGCTGGTGCTGCGTTCCCCTTGTACGGGGTAGTTGGTTGACCACACGGAAAAGCGCATGCCTTCACGGGCGTGCATGTTGCTGCCAAGGCTGACCACTGCTCTGGAAAGTGGCAGAATTTCGCGTACCCGCCCTCCTTCCGCCAGAATGCGGCTAAAGCCCATAACCCGTTCCCCTTCTTCCGGGGTAGAGGCAAGGCTGTGTTGCTCATCAGCCAGGGCTGCCGCCAGCCGGGCTTGGCGCAGCAGTATGGCGGCCTGGTCGTGTGGGGTGCGCAAGGCGAGGGATGCATCGGAATCTTGTGGGAACAGGGCATAGCCAATGCTTGTAGCAAGCCCCACGCGGTTGCGGCGCAAGGGGTGTTCAATAGTAACTTTTCGTAAATTTTGCGCAAGGTTAACGGAAAGTTTCCGGCAGCCCTTTTGGGTGGTGGCAGGCAGCAACACCGCAAACTCCATATCGCCTGTGCGGGTGGCCAGGGCCTGTTCCGGCACATTGGCTTGCAGGGTGTCTGCCAGTTCAACCACCAGGGTGTCGGCAAACTGGTAGCCAAATTCCCGCACCACATCGCGCAGGCCGGAAAAACGCACTGTGATAATACCAAGGCACCCCTGGGCTGTGAACGCAGTACCCAGGTTTTCCGTGCGCAGCAGGCCAGTTTCAGCGGGCAGGGGGGCAGTTGGCTGTTCCGTACCCATTTCTTTGGTATTTTCCAGACCATTTTGCAGGTGTGCTGTTTCCGGCGGGGTGGCGTTCCCTTTACTGGCGGTAACACTCTCCCGTTTTTGGGCTTTTGCCCCTGCCCGGGCTTCCTGCTTTGTTTCTGTCAACGCTTCGGTTCGGGCAGGGCCGCTGGCCCCTTCGCGGAACGATTCAATGCCAGCGCACAGCCGTTGCATTAAATAATGGCGGCTGTAAAGGCCTGTGGCTTGGTCGCACAGGCTTTGCTTATACAGCAGCAAGTTTTCCAACATCAGGGGGGCAAGGTTGGGCCATTGTTCCACCAGGCTGGCAGCACCGTGTGGTTCCACCCTACGTGCCAGAAACACCCCAAGGGTGCCTCCTTCCACTGCTGGCAGGGGGAGCAGTATTTTTTGCTCTTCTTCAAGCCAAACTGGTTGCTGGTGGCTATGTTCCCTGGGGAACAGCACACTGTGTGACCTGAAGGTGATGAATTGGCGCAGCATACCAAGCAGGCGTTGCTCAAAGGCCAAAAGGTCACGGCGGGTAAGCTTGGCGCGGTGGGTGGGGCTTTGTGTTTGTGTCAGCATGGTGGTGAACTGGCTCATAGCCTTAGCTGGAGCAACCGCACAGCGCAATTGCTTGGTGAATGGTAGCGATTTTTATTGGGGAGGCAGCGCCCCCCAGTAAAAACTACCCCTACGGCAGGTGGTGCATGGCAAGGCCAGCCACGGGAGTCCACACGGAAGTAGGGGCGTTAATGGTGTGCAGGCCTTCCACCACCCAGTTTACGCCGTTATGCCATGGGGCAAAGCGTTCCTTGCCTTTAAAGAAGCTGTCTACATCGGCGTAGCCTTTGATGAGCATGGGCACCGGGGCACCTGCGCCGTCTTTGGCAACACTTTGTTGAATATAGCGGCACAGGGTAATGTATTCGGCTTCTGTAAGGTACAAGCGCCGAATGTTCTGGCTGGGGGCCATGGGGCCTTCCCAAATATCCACATGCAGGGCAGCCGTGCTACCCACCAGGGAGGTGAGCATGGCAAGTGCTGGCATGGTATGCCATATACCTTGTGTTCCATACAGTTCTGGCTGCCCCCAACCCACAAGGCACCACAGGGAATTACTTACCAGGGCCTGGCGGTTTGCTTCCAGTGGCGGGGTAGGGGGGCTGGCAGGGGAGCTTGGCACGGGGGCCAGGGGGGAAGCGGTGGTGGCTGTGTTCCCAGCATCAAAGGGAAAATCAGGAAACGACCAGGCCACAGGCAGGCGGGAGGGTTTGGGTAAAATAAACTCATAGCCGAAGTATTTGCCCCAGTCTATGGCAAAGCGGCCTTCCGGCGCTGTGACCACGGCATAGGCGGGCAGGGCAAAATCAAGGCGGGAGCCAGTTTGCACCACATACACGGGAATGTGGGCTGCGGTATCTTTCAGCCGGGGGTCTGCTTCACGCAGGGCCCACAGGGCCTTGGTTGATTCCCCTGCCATAAGGTGGTGCAGTGGGCTTGGCAAAAGGCCCAGCAGCACTACAGCCACACCCCCAATAACCACGGCATAGGCCAGCCATTTGGCGAGCGCCTTGTATAGACCACGGTTTTGTGGTGGGCGGGAAGAAAGGGAAAACCTGGAATAATCACCCATAGGCTACTCCCATGCTTGTGGCGGCGTAAAGGGCAATGCAGTAAGGGCATGGGCAATGCCCTGCACAGTGGCTGTTGCTGCCCCTACGTGCCCTACAACAATGCCTGCCGCATAATTGGCTATGATGCATGATTCAATCAGGGAATAGCCAGCAGCCAGCCCAAGGCTGAGTGTTGCTATAACGGTATCCCCTGCACCTGTCACATCAAAAACGCTTTGGGCGGTGGTGGGAATGTGGTGCACGGTGTTTGTATCGCTGAACACCGCCATGCCTTCCGGCCCAAGGGTTATAACAAGCTGTGGGCACCCTAGCTGCTGCATGAGGGCTTTGCCCGTGGCAAAAATTTCTTCCCTGGTTTCCGTGCGCATTCCGGCCAGGGCTGCGGCTTCTTTTTTATTGGGGGTAAGCAGCGTTACCCCGGCATACAGGGGCATGTGCTGCGGTTTTGGGTCTACTAAAATAGGAATGACCCGCTTTTGCTGGGCCACAAGGGCATGCAGCCCCTGCATAAAGCCTGCGGTAATAACGCCTTTGCCGTAATCGGAAAGCACTATGGCCTGTATTTCCGGCAGGTGCAGAGCCACTTTTTGCAGCAGTTGGCGGGTGTGTTCCTCATGTATTGGCTGGGGCACTTCTTTATCAATGCGCAGCATTTGCTGGCCTGCTGCCAGTACCCGTGTTTTTACTGTAGTGGGGCGCTCTGCGGTAATAATAAAGTCGGCAGTGCTGCCGGTTTCTTCAAGCATGGTTTGCACGGCCGTGCCTGCGGTGTCGTTGCCACGGCAGCTTACCAGCACGGCCTTGCCCCCCAGGGAGCAAATGTTCTTAGCTACATTGCCCGCCCCGCCAAGCACCGCATTTTCTTCAGAAATAAGCACAATGGGCACAGGGGCTTCCGGTGAAATACGCTCTGCCGTGCCGTAAAGGTACTCATCCAGCATACTGTCGCCCACAATAAGAACGCGGCCTGTGTGCAGCGTTTCACAGTGCTTGGCAAGGCTGGCAGGAGAGAGTACGGGTGTGTGTTTCTGGTGTGCTTTCATGGTGCCTCAAAAATCAATGGAGAGTGGTTCAGGGCTAGAGCATTTCAACTTTGAAAAGCTCTGTGGACGCGCAGCGGACACTCGCCAAGGGTGTCATTGTATTGAGTCCTTATAAAACGTTGTATGAAGTACTTCATGTCTGCTCGGCATAAAGGAATACGACGTTTCAAAGGTAAAATGCGCTAGAGGGTGTGCTGGCTATGGCGTGGAACCTTATTCCGCGCTGCGTGCTTTTTGCTGTTCAAACGTTGCCAGCACAGCTTCCAGTTCTTCCTTGGAATTGTAGGCAATGGTGATTTTGCCTTTTTCTTCTTTGCCCGAAATTTTCACGGCAAAGGTAAGGGCTTGCCCAAGGCGGGTTTGGGCGGCAAGCAGCACAGCGCTTTGCGGGCGTACAGTGGCCTTGGGGGCTGGGGCCTGTGTTGCAGTGGTTTGTGTTGCCCCAGGGGCAGCAGGCCTAGCGGTGGTGGGCACTGCCAGGGTGCCAGTTTCTTTCCACAGGGCAGCAAGGCCTTCAGCTTCCCGCACGGTAAGCTCGTTGTTCAGAATAAGGGTATGCAGTGCAGCCTGGGCAGCAGGTTCCGTTATGCTGAGCAGGGCACGGGCATGGCCGGAGGTGAGTTTGCCTGCGGCAACATCGGCCCGAATACACTGCGGCAAGGAGAGCATTCGCAGGCTGTTGGCAATGGCAGAACGGCTTTTGCCAAGGTTTGCTGCCAGTTCTTCCTGGCTCAGGGAAAAGTCGGTTTTCAGGCTGTTCAGGGCCTCCGCTTCTTCCATGGGGTTCAGGTTTTCCCGCTGAATATTTTCTACCAGGGCGGCTGCTAGGCATTCTTTGTCGGTAAATGAGCGCACAATAACGGGTACTTCTACCAGCCCGGCCTGCTTGGAAGCACGCCAGCGGCGTTCACCCGCCACAATTTCATATTTTGGTAGGCCAGCTTCCGTAGCCAACGGGCGCACCAGAATGGGCTGGAGCAAGCCTTGTTCCCGTATGGAAACAGCCAGCTCTTGCAATGCCTGCTCGGAAAAGGTGCGGCGCGGTTGGTTGGGGTTTGGGGTAATATCTTTGAGCAGCAGGGTGCGTACATCTTCTGGCTGGGCCGTGATGCTTGTTTCGCGAATAAGTGCGCCCAGGCCTTTACCAAGGCCGTGTGTTCCTGTTTTCATAATAACTCCTTAAAAATCTTCATAGAAAGCCAGCGCGGCTTTCCCCTTGACATATTTTCCCATAACCTCCACCCTAGAGTAATTAACGAATGAAATGCGCTGATTGCTCTGCAAGGGTTTGAAATATCCTTGCCACCACACTTTCGCTGAGAGCGAAAGTGGACGGGGGAACAACGGGGCACCGTTGCAAGTGTTACGTCTCTAGAAAAAAGGAAGTGCCATGGGAAAATCACGTCATGTACTGCCGCTGTATGATGCCGAAGGTGCCTTGCACGGCATTTTGCTGAGCCCTGAGCTGTGGCGGGTGGCAGGGCCGCGCCTGGAACCAGTACTGAAGGCCGCCCTTGCCCAGCTTGAACCACAGCCTGAATTGCAGGAACCCCTGGAAGCTTGGGAGAGTTTTTTGCAATACTGGGATTTCAAGTACCCGGTGGAAGCTTCAGTTAGTTGTAAAAATTGTGGCGCCAGTACCGAAAACTGGCAGGAAGACCCGCAGCACCCCTTTGTGTTGAAAAGTGCCCAGCTTGGGGGCCTTGTGGTATTTTTGTGTAAATCGTGCGGGGCTATTGTGCGGAAAAAGCATTTTAAGGACCATGTGTGTTTTGAAGCTACTCCCCGCACTGCCAGTTAGTTGCTTTGCCGGGGAATGAGCTGGTTTACCTGCCCTTAGTGTGTGCATGCTGCGCATACTGGGGGTGAAATGGTGGTTCAGGTGTTTACTTAAGGCATGTGGCGTTATTTGGCCATGTGCCTTTTTTTCTGGCGCTGTTCAAACTCGCCACAGCCACGCGCAAACGCTCATTTTCTTTTTCCGTATTGCTGTGTTTACGTAGCCCAATAGGGCTTGTGCCAACATATAATGAAGGCTATGCGGTACGCGCTAGCCTTCTTTCTTGGGTTTGCGTAACACCACTTCTTTTGCCAGGGCAAGGTACGCTTCCGCCCCTTTGGACTTGATGTCGTAATGGATAATGGACTTGCCGTGGCTTGGCGCTTCAGAAAGGCGCACGTTGCGCGGCACGACGGTTTCAAACAAGTGGTCAGGGAAGCAGCGGCGCACTTCATTCTTTACTTGCTTCGTCAATTTGTTGCGAATGTCGTACATGGTAAGCACAACACCCAGCAGGGAAATGTCCGGGTTCAGGCGTTTTTTTACCAGCTCAAAGGTGTGTAGCAATTTAACAATACCTTCAAGAGCAAAAAATTCGCACTGTAAGGGCACAAGCAGTTCTTTTGCTGCACACAGGGCATTTAAGGTAAGCAAGCCGAGTGAAGGCGGGCAGTCAAATATAATGTAGTCATAGGCGTGTTCTACGCTTTTCACCACTTCTGCCAGGTAATATTCACGGCCAATTTTATCTACCAGTTCCATTTCCACAGCCACAAGGTCTGTGGTTGCAGGCAGTACTGAAAGGAATGGGCTGTGCGTTTTGCGTATGGCTTTTTCGGTAAGTTCTGGCTGAAAAAAACACGGGTAAAGGGAGTATTCCCCCACCTGCACGTCCAACCCACTGGTGCTGTTTGCTTGCGGGTCACAGTCAACAAGCAGCACCCTTTTTTCCATAACAGCGAGTGAGGCTGCCAGGTTAATAGACGTAGTTGTTTTGCCAACGCCGCCTTTTTGGTTTGCTATTGCAATTAATCGAGCCACAGTTGCCCCCAATATGTTGGTTTTGTCGGGTCACTGACCATTTGCTACGATTTGCTTGTACGTGAGAATGCGCGTAGCGTCAATGTGTTTTCCTTTGTTTCACGTGAAACATGATGTATTACTGGAACAAAAAAAGCTCATGTTTCACGTGAAACATGAGCTTTTTAGCAGTTGAAAGCATGAAGTTGTTCTGCCGGAATGCTTAAATCGTATGGTACTCCCTGTACCAGCGTACAAATTCAGGAATACCTTTTTCCAGTGTCGTGCTAGGGGTGAACCCCGTTACTTTTTGCAAGTGGGTTATGTCTGCATAGGTGGCTTCCACGTCGCCATTCTGCATAGGCAGGTAGGTGATTTCTGCTTTTTTGCCCAGGGCATCTTCAAGAACTTCAATGAAGCGTCCAAGGGGCTCTGCATTGTTATTGCCAATGTTGAACACGGTAAACGGAGCCGTGCTGCACGCCGGGGTAAGGGGGGTGCCTTGGGGGGCAGGGGTGGGAATAACCCCCATAACACGCACAACGCCTTCAATAATGTCGTCAATGTAGGTGAAGTCGCGCTGCATGTTGCCGTGGTTGAATACGGGAATGGGCTTGCCTTCCAGTATGGCCTTGGTGAAAATATACAGGGCCATGTCTGGCCTGCCCCAGGGGCCATATACCGTGAAAAAGCGAAGCCCTGTGGTGGGCAGCCGGTACAAATGGCTGTAGGAGTGGGCCATAAGTTCGTTACTCTTTTTGGTGGCTGCATACAAAGAAACAGGGTGGTCTACGCTGTCTTCCACAGCAAAGGGCACTTTTTTGTTCATGCCGTAAACGGAACTGGAAGAGGCATACACAAGGTGTTGCACGCCTGAGTGGCGGCACCCTTCCAGAATGTTGCCAAAACCCACAAGGTTTGCCTGAATATAAGAAAGGGGGTTTTCAAGGCTGTAGCGCACCCCGGCCTGGGCCGCCAGGTTGACCACGTGGGTAAACGCATTGTTGCTAAACAGTGCTTGCATGGCCGGGGTATTGGCCATGTCCATGTGCTCAAAGGAAAAATTGGGGAAGGGGCGCAGCAGGGCAAGGCGGCTTTCCTTCAGGGCAGGGGAGTAGTAGTCGTTGAGGTTGTCAATGCCAACAACGGTGTGCCCTTCCTGCAGCAGGCAGCGGGAAAGATGGAATCCAATAAAACCAGCAGCACCAGTAACAAGCACATGCATACGATTAACCTTTGGTAAAAAAGAGTGAAGGAATGGATGCAAACTGGGCCCGCAGGAAGGCGGCGGCGCGGGCTTTGGCAGCGGCATCAGCAATAAGGGTTTCCGTTTCAGGCAGCAGCAAAAACATCTTGCCCCCAAGAACTTGCTGGGTGAACGGGAAGGAAAGGGTAAGGGCAAAGCCGGAAAGTGGCAAAGCTGAGGCCCCCATAAACACCACAACCTGCGGCGCAAGGCGGGTTATAGCCCCAGCAAAGGCTGCGGGCATGTGGCAGGTGCCGCTGTCCTGGTGGGCTGTAAGAGGCCAAAAGGCACTGGAACCTTTGGGTAGGGCCAGGCTGCCAATAAGCCCGCGCATAAGCTGAGAGCGTTCCGGGCTGCCTTGCCCGGCAAGGTCTTGGGAAAGTGCCGGGTAAGACCACACAATGGAAGCAGGCCGGGTGCGCTGCCATAACGCTTGCCAGGACTCTGGCCAGGTGTGCAGCTCTGTATTGGGGGCAGGCAAGGCTTGTGCTGCGGGGTGCGCGGTGTCGGGGGTGGCTTCCACCTGCCCTGGGGCGTTCAGCCTGCTGCTTGCACCGTGCCCTTGGGGCTGCTGCCCACGGCTGGCTGGCTGGGGGGGCAACAGGTGGCTGGGAATAGGGCGTCCTTCCTTGGCATTGGCCGGGGGGGAAGGGGTGGGGGAAGTGGGAGCAAGCCCAGGTGGGGTATGTTCAATACCCACAGGGCTAACCGGGCCAGCGGCAGGAACCAAGTGCCCCGCAGGGCCAGCCTCAAGGGCCTGGGGCTGCTCTTGGGCCTCAAGTTCTTCGGGGGTGGGGTCGCCGGGTTCGGGCAGGGCCAGCAGGTGTGTTATACCTGCGCCGCGCCAGGGCCGAAGCAGCTCCATAAGTGTTACAGAGTTAAGAGCCAATCTAACAGCCTCCAGGCAATGTCTGCCTTGCTCGTGTTTTCCCAGTGCTCTTCCTTGCCGTTGGCGTCTACCACAAACATGGTGTTTGTGGCGCTGCCAAAGCCGGAGCCGGGTTCCCCAACGGTGTTGCCTGCCATAAGGTGGGCCTTTTTGGCGTGCAGTTTACCGCGTGTGCGCTCTTCCAGGTTTTCCGTTTCTGCCGCAAAGCCCAGCACTTTCTGGGACGAATTTTTGGCAAGGCTAAGCGTGGCCAGAATGTCTTTGTTGGGGGTAAACTGCACGGTAAGGTCTTGCCCTGCCGTGGCCTTTTTAAACTTGGAAGGCCCAAAGGGAACGGGGGAAAAGTCTGCCACTGCGGCAGTGAATATGCCTATGTCTGCCTTGTGCCAGTGGGCTTCAGCCGCTTCAAGCATTTCCTTGGCCGAGGTTACGGGCACGGTGTGAATGCCCTTGGGCAGGGCAGGGGTGCCGGGGCCAGCCACAGCCACAACGCTTGCCCCGCGCAGCCAGGCCGCAAGGGCCAGCACGCCACCCATGTGCCCGGTGGAAGGGTTGCTCCAAAAGCGCACGCCGTCCCATTGTTCCCTGGTGGGGCCAAGGGTAACCAGCACTGTTTTGCCTGCAAGGTTTTGGGGGGCAAGGGCCTTTAGGGTGTGTAAAAAAATGGTGTGAATGTCTTCCAGCTTGCCCACCCCTTCTTCCCCGCAGGCCACGTTGCCCCCGGCAGGGCCAACCAGCGTGGCACCACGCTGGTGCAGCAAGGCCACATTGGCCTGGGTGGCGGGGTGGGCCCACATGCGCGGGTTCATGGCGGGGGCCAGCACCAGCGGGCCATGGAAGGCAAGGCACTGGGCTGCCAGCATGGTTTCTGCCATGCCAGTGGCAAGGCGGGCCAAGGTGGTGGCGCTGGCCGGGGCAAGAACGAACACGTCTGCCATAAACCCGGGGTCCAAATGGGAAAAACAAGAGTTTTGTGTATCGTCAAACATTTTGGTATACACCGGGGAAGCCCCAATGCCTTCAAAGGTCAGGGGGCTTATGAACTGGCACGCGGCATCCGTAAGGGTGCAGGAAACGAACATATCAGCCTTTTGGAACAGCCGGGCCAGTTCAACGGCTTTATAGGCGGCCACAGAGCCGCACACCCCAAGGTGAACCCGGCGCCCTGCAAAATGGGAGAAAGTGGCTTGCATGAAAAAACTCCTGTACCCGGCAACGTGTGCATAAAACACTTGCTCTTGTAGCCCACTGCGAGTATGCAGAACACACAGCGCCCTGCGGGGCATGCCCCATGCCGTAATGCGGTACATAAGGCCAAGCTGTGTGCTGGTTGAAATGGATTGTAGCACAATTTTATAGCACTGTGCTGTGCTTGTCAAAATAGAACTCCTGAATTGCCTGGATACCAGGGTAGCCAAACATGAAAAGCCAGGAACGTTGCCTTTGTAGCGGCAAGTAACACGCTAGGCGAGGCGCTTTTGCAAGCGCACTTATTGCGTGCTGTGCTTTTTCAACTACCCGTCGTAAACGAACTCCAACCCAACCGAAAGAGGGTGTTATGTCTGTGTATGCCTCAACACTAAAGCGTCTTGCAACGTCCCCCAAAACATGGCTTGTTACTGGTGCCGCAGGCTTTATTGGTTCAAACCTTGTGGAAACATTGCTGCGGGCCGGGCAAACGGTGCGCGGGCTGGACAACTTGTGCACAGGCTACCGCAAAAACTTGGTCATGGTGGAAGCTGCCGTGGGGGCCGAAGCGTTCAGCCGTTTTACCTTTATTGAAGGCGACATTCGCGACCTGGAAACATGCCACGCTGCCTGCAAAGGGGTGGACTATGTGCTGCATGAAGCGGCCATTGGTTCTGTGCCGCGTTCCATTGATGAACCCATTTTCACCAATGCCAATAACATTGACGGCTTCCTGAACATGCTGGTAGCTGCCCGCGACGCCAAGGTGAAGAACTTTGTGTATGCTGCCTCCAGTTCCACCTACGGCGACGAACCCACCCTGCCCAAACAGGAACACCGCATTGGCAAGCCCCTTTCGCCCTATGCCGTTACCAAGTATGTGAATGAACTGTATGCCGACGTGTTCGCTACCACCTATGGCATGAACAGCATTGGCCTGCGCTATTTCAACATTTTCGGGCAGCGCCAAGACCCGGCAGGGGCCTATGCCGCGGTCATTCCCCTGTGGTTTGACGCCATTTTGAAAGGTGTGCAGGTGTACATTAATGGCGACGGCGAAACTTCCCGCGATTTCTGCTTTATTGATAACTGCGTGCAGGCCAACATTCTGGCTGCCTGTGCGGAAAATCCTGAAGCGTTGAACAAGGTGTACAACGTGGCTGTGGGCGAGCGCACCACCCTGAATGAACTGTTTGCCCTGCTGCGCACGGAAGCTGCCCGCCACAACCCGGCGGTGGCAGGTGCCAAGCCGGAATACCGCGAATTCCGCCAGGGCGACGTACGCCACTCCCTGGCAGACATAACCCTGGCCCGCACCCTGCTGGGCTTTGAACCGGAATTTACGGTGGAACAAGGTATGTTGCAGGCCGGGGCGTGGTACGCCAAGAATTTGTAGCAGAGCAATTGCCGTTTGAATGGAAACATGTTCCAACGTGTGATAGTGCAACGTTCTTGTGTATTATAAGGAACTACTGATTAAAGGACTTTTTGGGAGCAAGCAGTTATTCGTTTCCATAAGTACCAATCCCGCCCTGAGGCGGTTCCAGGCTATGCATCCTGCTGTTCAGTGTTCTGAACGGCAGGATTTTTTTATTACACAAAGGGTTTATTCCTGGGGTGCTTCAAATCGAACCAGTAGTGTCAAATTTACTGCCGTGGAAACAGTGCCATAACCAATTGAGAGAACAGTATCTTTTTTGATAGCAGTATAGTCAATTTGTATTTCTAACACAGTATTTTTATTGTTTATCCTTGCCAAAGTAAATTATCATGGTAAGTATATACTATAACTCATGCATTTCTTGGTGCTGTAAAGCATACAGGGTATGGGTCAGCAATGGTTCAGAAAAAACATACCTGCCACTGCGGGTATTGTATGCCAGTTCAAGGAAATATAGCGGGATAAACAACAGTATTCACGCTGTGACACAACGTAATTTTTGTTTGTAGTAAGTGGTGAATGCGCGAAATGGTGCACACTGTTTGGTCTACATTCCAGGAGTTTTGTATGGGTCCACGCAATGATCAGCCCCCGGCTGAAAATAATATCCAGACTGAATTAGTCGAAAATTCGCTCCCTTCCATAGCAGCATGGAATGCTCTGACAGAATTATTAGAGTATACGCCCCTCACCCTGAGCCTGCCAGTGGCCGGGGTACACGTTGGCTTTCAAAGCCCGGCTGAAGGGGGCCTGCATCTTGACTTTGAGGCACAGGCGGCCCGGTTTTCCCGGCAGGGGGACAACCTGTTTATTGAATCAGAAGACGGGGGCAGGGTGACCATGGGGGCGTATTTTGCAGGCAACGAAATTGGAGAATTGCCGCACTTTGTTCTTGCAGACGGAACCGTGGTGGCAGGCGAAGAATTTTTGCTGGAGCAAAGCCCAACCATGAACATTGCCACCACTGCTGCGCCCCACGAACTCCGTGTCAGGCCTTCCGGCAAAATGCATGAAGCTGACAGCCTGCTGCATGGGGTAAAGGCGGTATTACTACAGGTGACCTGTTTGCTATAACGCCGCCCGTAATGGCCCCATGCCTATGGGCAGTTTTGCTGCACCTGATGACGTTCATACGTACAGAATTGCCCAGGCAACACAGGTTTGCATGAGGGTAATGGCATTTTTTACGTTGTACAAAGAACAAAGTGAAGGCCACACTCAAAAACAGCCGGGAATGGGCATTTCCGGCTGTTTTGCTGTTTTATGACGTAAGGTAAGGAGACTTGCCTAAAAATAGCCCATACGAACCTTGCCGCGGGCTGTGTTTTGGCTGTGTATGTGGGGGAAATGTGAACAGTGGGGCGGCAGGGCGCAGAATAAAAAAAAGCAGCGGAAGGGGGTCCGCTGCTTTTTTTGAGGAGAGCACTGGCCACGTGTTGAGGAACGCGCGTTGTGTCCAGTGCAGATGCGCTTGTGCGCTGGGCCGGAGAAAGCCTCCGGCTGGGGAATGAAGGAGCAACGGCAAGTAAGGGGGAGGCGTTGTTCCTTCTGCCTGATTTGTGCAGCCATAAAGGCTTGCGTGCCGGGTTGCTTCTGGAAAAGACGCTGCCACACTTTCTTTCCCAGCTTTCACCATTAGGGCATCAGGCTCTGTATAAAACTTGGCATGTGAAGGAGCCGCTCTGCTACACCCGAAATTGGGTGGGCAACCTATCAAGACGATTCCGCGGGGAGGGGCGGTGCCTTGCCTTTGGGGGCACTGAGGAAACGTTGCCCGGCAGAGCGGCGGTATGCGCTATGGTGACTATAAAGCATACTTCGTGCCAAACGTGTAAATGCAGGAACCACAAGGAAATTATTCAAAGTGCAATGCAGGGTATGTGCAAAAAATGCACATTTGTGCAAACTCATACAAGGGATACTGTGCAAATTAACGCAGTTTTGCACAGGGTGTTACGGAGTGGTTTTCTTGGTGCAGGCACACGGGTTAGCCCGTGGTTGTTCTCCAGGGCACTGTGCATTGTGTTCCTTTGGGGGGTGCAAGCCCGGCAGCAGGGCTAGGTCAGCAGGCAAGAAGGGCAGTACCATGGCTTCAGCCACGGTCACCCAGCGCAGCTCCTGGCCTTCACGGGGGGTGGGTTCCCCGGCAAAGTTTTGCACATGCACAAAATGCAGGCGTACATGAATTTCCGGGTAGCGGTGTTCCACGCATTGCCACAGTGCACACGCCAGGGGCGTTATGCCCAGCTCTTCCTGTAATTCACGGGTAAGGGCCTGGTGCAGGGTTTCACCAGGGGCAAACTTGCCGCCGGGAAATTCCCAAAAACCAGCCCGTGGCTTGCCCGCCGGCCGGCAGGCCGCCAAAAAACGGTCGCCGCGCCACACAATGCCTGCGGCTACATCAAGAATGGGAAGGGGAGTATTTTGCATAATTTTTGGATATGATTGAGTTGACTTGGGGAGGCTCTGCCTCCCCAACCCCCTCCGCCAAGGGCATGATTGACTCGGCCCGTCCTGGGCCTCGGCCTATGGCTCCCGCACTGCGTGCGGTTCCTAATTGTGCTTCCTGCACAATTGTCCTCTTGGAACCCCTATCCACGCTTGCCTAACCGCTTTGCGGGAAGGCAAGCGCAAATATGGGGGTCAAGGGGCGTCACGTCCCTTGCTGGGGGCCTGGGGGACAGCGTCCCCCAGAAAAATCAGCCTTTCCTACAAGTCGTTGCTTTCGTCGGAACCTAAGGCCTTGCGCTGTTCTTCGTAAGGAGCCAGGGCTTGTTCTGCTGCTTCCAGGGCCAGCATGGCGGCTTCCACCTTGGTTTGCACCTCGTGGAATTCTTTGAGCAGGGCGCCTGCGCGTGGGCCGTCGGCATACACTGCCGGGTCTGCCAGGGTTTTTTCCAGGGTGTCTTGCTGGGTAAGGAGTTGGTCCAGGGCGGCTTCTGCCTTTTGGGCCTTTTGCTGTAAGGGCTTCATAATGGCGGAGAGTTTTTTGCGTGCTTCGGCCTGGTCGCGTTTTTGTTGCTTCAGTTCCTCGCGGGTAAGGCCTGTGGTGCGGCGTACTGCGCCCCGTCTTTCGTCCAGTTCCTTTTCAGCCGAAAGCTGGCGCTGGCGGCGGCGAACCACGTCGTAATCGGCAAAGCCGTGCACATAGGTGGTGAAGCCTGTGGGGCCAAGTTCCCAAATTTCATCGGCTGCTTCTGCCAGCAGGTGGCGGTCGTGGGCCACCATAAGCAGGGTGCCTTCAAAATTGGTCAGGGCTTCCACCAGGGCTTCGCGGCTTTCCAGGTCCAGGTGGTTGGTGGGCTCGTCCAGTACCAGGAAATTGCTGCGGGAAAGGAACAGGGTTGCCAGCATCAGGCGGGAACGTTCCCCCCCGGAAAGCGAATTGACCTGCCGCTCAAAAAAGTTCTGCCCAAGCTGGAACAGGCCCATAACGCTCATAAGCTCTTCTTCGGTCATACGCGGGTCGCTTAAGCGGCGAATTTCCGAAAGGGCAGAACCGCTAGCGTTAAGGGTGTCTAGCTGGTGCTGGCTGAAGTAGCCAAAGCGCACCATTTGCCCGAATACTATGTTGCCTGCATCTTTTTCCAGCCTGCCAGCCAAAAGGCGCAAAAGGGTCGATTTGCCACACCCGTTTGGCCCCACCAGCCCTATTTTTTGCCCCCGGTACAAGGAAAAGGACAAGGGCGACCACATGCGCTTGCCGTCGGGGAAGGAAAAGGCCAGGTCTGCCACGGAAAGTACGGTGCGGTCTGCTTGGGGCGGGGTGGGCCAGCTAAAGGAAAGGTTTCTGCGTTTTGATTCCGGCTGTAGGCCTTCCAGTTCTTTTTCCAGGCGCTTGGCCATTTTCTGCTTGGAACCAGCTTGGCGGGCCTTGCTGGCCTTGGCCTTGAAACGCCGTACAAAGTCCATTTTTTTCTGGATTTCATCTTGCAGCCGGGCAGCTTCCCGTGCGCGCTGTTCCCCCATTTCTTCCTGCAAGGCAATAAAATGGGTAAAGTTGCCGCGCCGGAACGCTGGCTTGCCGTTGCCGGAAAAGCACAGAATATGGGTGCTTATTTTATCCATAAACACCCTGTCGTGGGCTACAAACACCAGGGTGCCTTCGTAGTCCAGCAAAAAGGCTTCCAGCCATTCCACGGCGTCCAAATCAAGGTGGTTGGTGGGCTCGTCCAGCAGCAGCACATCGGCCCCTTGGGTAAGCACACGGGCCAGTTTGGCGCGTTCACGCCACCCGCCGGAAAGTTCCTGCAAGGTGCGGTGCCACTTGTGCTGGGCAAACCCCAGGCCGGAAAGCACCGCCTTGGCCCGGTGTTCCGGGTTGTAGCCGTATATGCCCTCCAGCTCTGCCTGGCGTTGCCCCAGCCGGGCCAACGTGTCAGTATCTTCCGCGTCCGTCGCCTTTTCCCATTCTTCCCAAAAGCTGCTCCAGTCTGGCAGCACTTCCAGCACGTAGGCAAGCAGGGTTTTTTGCAGGCTGTGGGAGTCTAGTTCCTGCTCCACATAGCCAAGGCGGCAGTCCTTTTGCAGGGTAATTTTGCCGCCGTCCGGCTGCTCCTTCCCTGCTAAAATTTTAATAAGGGTCGACTTGCCGCTGCCGTTGTAACCACACAGGCAGAGCCTTGCACCAGAAGGAATTTCCAGCGAAAAGTCGTTCAAAATAGCGTTGCCGCCAAAAGACTTGGAAAGATTTTGCAGGCTTATGCGCATAGTACCAACAGGGCTAAACGGTGTGAGTTTTTGGAGAGCCATTCATGGCAGTGTAATGCTGTTATCACACAACATACATGCATGGCGCTGGAGAGGTGAACTGGCACAAAGGCACGCTTTGTAGCCAGAAGCAGTGTATGCCACGTTGGGCATTTTCACAACTGTACTGCGCACTGCCCCCGGCACAGTTGTGCATTACTCAAGAGAGCCAATGCCCATTCAGTGAGTTTGGGCAACCACAACGAACCTTCCTTCTTGCGCCTGGAAGGTTTCACCGCTAAAGTAAGCCCCGGCTTCTTGGCATGGGGGAGTGTTTTTCTGTGCCTGTGCCCCTGGAGCCTGAATGATTTTCTTTGCTTCTGTTTAAGCCAGGTTTATTACCCCGCACACAATGCCCCTTCCTGGGCAGAGCGTACAAAGCATTGCCAAACACAAGTAGGGGGCAAGGGGCGTAACGCCCTTTGCAGGGTGTGTGGGGGGCAGAGTCCCCCAGCATAGCGCTACCACCAATGGATTTTGCAGAAAGGAACACACCATGCTTTCATCCCAGCCCCCAGACCAGTTACTGGCCCACCCCCACGTACTGGAGCTGCCAGCCCTGCTTGCCGCCCTTGCCCCCTTGCGGGCCGCAGGTAAACGCATTGTGTTTACCAACGGCTGTTTCGATATTGTTCACCCAGGGCATGTGGACCTTTTGGCCCGTGCCAGGGCCCAGGGCGACGTGCTGGTGCTGGGGCTGAACAGCGACGATTCTGTCAAACGCCAGAACAAGGGGCCGGAACGCCCATTCAACCCTTACCCGGCCAGGGCCTTTGTGCTGGCCCACCTGGCAGCGGTGGACTTTGTTACGGGCTTTGATGAAGACACCCCCCTGCACCTTATTACTGCCATCCGCCCCCATGTGCTCATAAAAGGTGGAGACTGGGACATAACCCGCATTGTGGGGCGTGAAGTGGTGGAAGCTGAAGGCGGCACCGTGCTTTCCCTGCCCCTTATTCCCGGTTACTCCACCACTGCCTTGGCTGAGCGCATTCGCAACGGTGCGCCCTAAAGAAACGAGTACGGGAACAGTAATACAAACAAAAACCGCCAGCAGGCATACGTCTGCTGGCGGTTTTCTTGTTATTATCTGTGGAAATCAAAAGCAGAAAGCGTGTTTAAAACGCTCATTTTTTCCGTTTGGCGGCGTTGCTTGCATTTTTGCAACGGAGGCAGGGCAGAAGAGCCCAGCCCGCCCTTGCAAAAACACTTCGTGCCTTGCCAAACGAAAAAACTGAGCGTTTTCTATTGACTACATTTGCCAATGGTGCGCGCCCACTCAAGCCCTTCGCAGTCGCGCAGGGCGCAGGCGGCGTGCAGGTCTGCGCACATGGCCTCAATTTCCTCTTGCACCAGGTTGGCAGAGGCCCTGTGCATAAAATACGGGGCATGGTACGGCGCGTTGGCAATGGCCTGCCCAAAGGCGGCCACCGCAAGGGCTGGCAGGCGCTGGGCCAGCAAGGCAGCCCCTTTTACATCATGCGCCCTGGAAAAATTGGGTAGCGCGGCCAGGGCGTCTGCGGCTAGGCGTTGGGCTTCAGAAGATTTGCCCGCCTGCAACGCAAGTTCTGCCTGGGCCACCAGAATAAGGGGGTTGCCCGGGTCCAGGGTTGCGGCTTTCTGTAACGCTACCCCGGTGCCCTGGGGGTCTGCCCAGGTGGTGCCAAGGCGGGGCAACAGGTCCAGGTACAGCAGTGTGCCCCGCATACCGCGCACGGCCCGTTGCACGGCCAACAGCCGTTCTTGCCCGGCAAACTCGCTGGCCATAATGGCAAGGGCAGCAGGGGCCGTTTCATCATAGGTTTTCAGGTGGGTACGCAGCTTGTGCACAACAAGGGTGTATAGCACGCTTATTTCCGGCTGTTCCAGGGCACTGGTAAGCCTTTCCCTGAAGTCTGGTGCCTGGGTAAAGGCCAGTTCCACCACAGCTTCAAGGTTCGGGGGAACCCCTTGGGCCCCTTCCGCAGCAATTTTTATGGTAAACAATTGCAGCACAAGCCCTTCCAGTGGGGGCACCCGCAAGGGCGTTTCCTGGTACTGGCGGGCAATAAACTGCATGTCTGGTGTGGCGGCTAGCTTGCGGCTGGCTGCTTCCACCACGGCGAGCAAGGCAGCCACGTGGGCAGCATCTTTCGCCAGGTCGCGGCGCACAAGCCCTTTGAAGGGGCGCACAGCGCGGGCGCTTTCCCCCTGTGCGTGTGCCCAGGGTAGGCACAAATACAGGGCCAGCACCCAGGCAGTGCATACCGCAGCAAACCGCATATTACTGGCTTATTTTTTGGCGAATAGCCAAGGTCATGGGGGTTACAAGGTCACGCAGGGTTTCAGCCAGTACTTCCTTGGGAACGCTGGAGAGGGGCACCACGCGCCGGGTAAGGGAACTGTTGAAGGTATTCTTCATCAACTGGAGCTGGTTTTTGTGCAACTGTACAGAAGCACGCATGCGTCCTTCGTAGGAGGTGCTGGAAACTTCCGTCAGCCACACTTCCTCCACTTTGCCCGTAACCACATAGGTTGCCCCGCTTTTTTTGGCCTGGGCTTGTGTGGGGGCAAAGGTCACCACATAGCCAAGTCGGGTAAGTTCTGTGGCCAGTGCCTGGCTTACCCAGTCTGCCACGGGGGCGTCTGCAGTAAAGGCTGTGCCGTCGCTACGAATGCCAATAGCTGTTTCCGTTCTGCCATCCGTAAAGGTGACCACGCTAATGGTAGGTGCCCCGGCAATGGGAATTACTTCTTCCCCGCTGGGAGCATAGGTAAGGGGCACTGCACTTGTTGCGCACCCCGAAAGAAACGCCATTAACAGCCCCAGCCAAAAAAATTGTACTCGCTTCAACATGAACCCTCCTGCAGTGCAACGACGCCCACAATGCGTATGGCGCATTATACCCTTGTGTACCAACAAATAATCGGCATTTGCCTTTATCAATCCATATGCACAGTATACCCCTTCTTCTGAAAAACCACAAGAACGCTTACAGTAGCAGGAGAAGCAAGGGGAACATTTTACCAAAATTGTAATGTTCTCCGGCTTATTTGTTTGACCGTATTTGTTAAATTTTTATAGTAAAATTAAACATATAGCGTGTCGTTTGTTTAAAAAATCATCTCTTTATGCCTCTTGGTTTAATGAAACGCTTGGCTGAGAACAAAAAGATAGCCGGGCTGTATTGCAAAAATCCCAATGCTGTCCGGGCTCTTTCCCGGACAGCATTGGTGCAATTTTGCTAGCAAAATTGCACGCGTAGCGTGTCGTTTGTTTAAAAAATCATCTCTTTATGTCTCTTGGTTTAATGAAACGCTTGGCTGAGAACAAAAAGATAGCCGGGCTGTATTGCAAAAATCTATTGACTTTTTTTAGCCAGTCTGTAAAAGCAGGCTACTAACTAAGCAACAGAACGGCTTTGCGCAGTTCCGCGTGAAACCAAACCACTTGCTGGAGACTGTAATGACAAAAGCAGAACTTGTGAGCAAAATTCACGAACAATCCGGCCTGGCAACCAAAGCACAAGCTGAAGCTGCCCTGGACGCGCTGGTAAACATTCTGACAACAGCCATGAAAGACGGCAACTCCGTTACCTTCACCGGCTTTGGCAGCTTTAAAGTTATTGAGCGCGCCGCCCGCAAGGGTCGTAACCCCCGCACTGGCATGGAAATCAACATTCCTGCCGGGAAAGCTGTGAAGTTTACCCCTGGTAAAGCCCTGAAAGACACTGTGAAGTAGTCTGCCAAGGAAAGGCATGGCCCCGGCCTTGTCCAGTTTGCGAAGAAAGCCCGCCTACGCGGGCTTTCTTCGTTTTTAGCATGTCAAAGTGATAATACGGCATTGGGGAAACGCGTAGTTATTTCGTTTGGCAAGGCATGAGCTTTTTTTGAAGCAGGAGTGGACTCTTTCGTCCTCGACTGTTTCAAAAAAAGTGAAACAACGCAGCCAAACGGAATAAATCAGCGTTTTCCTAGGCAACCTTGCGGGCAAGGTAAAACACATACCCATAATATTTACTGTATTTTTCGTACAGGGCCATTTCCTGTGCCATTTCTTGCAGCACGGCGTGGGCTTCTGGGCTGTTGTTGTGTTCGGCCAGAAACGCTTCCCGGTTGGCCAGGAGCGGGCCGTAATACCCTTCCAGCCAGGCACTTTCCGGCAGCACAAAATAGCCGAAGGGGGCATAGCCACAGCTTTCAATCTGGGCGATTTTGGCGGATATAAAATCGATGCCCGCATACTGTTCTTTCCAGTAGGTTTCCAGTTCCGCCGGAATATCCCTGCGCAGCCAGGAAATTTCAGAGGCCACCAAAAAACCGCCGGGCTTTACTAAGCGCCGCCAGTCTTGAATGCCTTTTTCAAACCCCGCAATATAAATGGCCCCTTCCGACCATATTACATCAAAGGTGTTGTCTGGAAAGGCCAGGTCAAACATGGAACCCAGCATGGGGGTAATTTTGCGTTGTAGCCCAAGCTCGCTAATTTTCTGGCGCAATTCATCCAAAAAACACTGGTTGCAGTCCAGGGCCACAATGTTTCCGTTCACCTGGTTAGCCAAAGCCAGGGTTTGCGCCCCTGCCCCGCAGCCAATGTCCAGAATGTGAAGCTGAGGGGGCAATTCCCCCAGCATGCGCAGCGCCTGGGCGGTGCTGGCATCGTTTCCTGGCCCCTGGCGGGGCACACGCGTGTGCAAATCAAGAAACAGCTCCATAAGCTCCCTCACGTATAAAATTATCGGTTCGTTCAGCGCGACTATACTGAAAAGCCTCAGCCCCGTCTATGCGTTGGTACCCGCCTTGACTTCATGCCGGGCAAGGGGTACATCCACTAGTAACACGTTTTGCAGAATCATGTTACCGGGGGGATTTTGCAGTGTAACTTCCCACATTCTTGGAGGAACGTATGAAAACACCCTTGCTATGGTGCTTGCTGTGCGCCCTGTGCCTTGTGCCTGGCGCTGCCTTTGGGCATGAATTTATTGTAAAGCCACAGGGCAGTACCGCCTTAAAGCAGGGGCAGAATGCCACAGGCCAGGTGCAGGCTGCCCATATTTTTATGGTAAGTGAAGAGGCGGAACGCATTGCGGAATCGCCCTTGCACATTGTGGGGGAAAGCCCTGTTGCCGTTACGGTGGAAGCCCCACAAGGCAAGCCCTGGCTTGCCTATTCTTTTGCTGCCCCTACAGGTGGCCCCTTTATGCTGGTGGGCTGGCGCAAGCCACAGGTGTGGAGCCTGACCACACAGGGCATTATGGAAGGAGACCGCGAAACCCTGAAAAAGCAGGGGAAAAGCGTGGCGAGTGTGGGGAAGTACGAGAAATTTGCCAAGACGCTGTACAACCTTGCCCCCAACGCCCCCCTATTTACCACCCCAGTGGGGCAACGGCTGGAAATTGTGCCTGTGGGCGATGTTTCCCAAGCGAAAGGCAACGGCCAGCCCATTGGCTTTACGGTACTGCTTGACGGAAAGCGCGCAAACCTGCCCCTGCACGCCACGTATGACGGCTTCAGCAAGGAACAGGAAGAGTATGCCTTCACATTGACCCCGGACAAAGAGAATGTGAGCCACGTTCCCTTCAGCCGCTCCGGCCTATGGCTGCTGCAAACCCAGACCGTGCTGAAAGAAAACGTGCAAGGCGCAGACACGCATAGCCTGAAGGCTACCCTGGTGCTTCAAGTTCCCTAGGGAAACGCTGATTTATTCCGTTTGGCTGTGTTACTTCTCTTTTTTTGAAACAGTCGAGGACGGAAGAGTTGACTCGGCCCGTCCTGGGCCTCGGCCTTCGGTTCTTGCCCTGTGGGCAATTCCCAATTGTGCTTTCAGCACAATTGTCCTCTTGGAACCCGCATCAGCGTTCACCTTTCCGCATTGCGGAAAGGTGAACGCAACTGGGGGTCAAGGGGCGTCACGCCCCTTGCAGGGGGGGGACAGCGTCCCCCAATATAAAAAGGAAAATCATGCGCATAGTTCTTCTTACCTGCCTGCTGCTGGCGGGCTGGGGCAGCCCGGTGCAGGCCCACGGCCTTGGCTGGCAAAGCGACCCTGCCCCTGCCATGGTGGTGCTGTTTACCTATGCCGGGGGCGAACCCATGGCCTATGCCAGCATCAAGGTGTTTGCCCCTAACGAGGCAGAAGTAGAATACCAGAACGCCCACACAGACAAAACCGGGCGTTTTGCCATTGTACCGGGGGCGGCAGGCCCATGGCGCATTGTGGCAGATGACGGCATGGGGCACCGCCAGGAAGCGGTGTTGGATGTTGCCGCGCCACAAGCGGCCTCTGGTGCTTCCGCCAACATGACAACACCCCCGCAGACCTCAAGCACGGGCACCTCTTTTGTGCTGCGCCTGGCCCTGGGCCTGAGCGTGCTGGGCAATATTTTCTGTGGGTTGTATGGACTGCGCAAACGCAAGAACGAAGTGCTACAGTAAACCAATGACCGTCAAAAGTGCTCCTTAAACCGACGGAACCGCGAGCTATCCTTATGCACATCCATGAAGGAGTCCTCCACCCCGCCGTGCTTGCTGCGGGGTGGGCCATAACCGCCGGGGGGCTCAGCCTTGGCCTGAAGCGCCTGCCCACTGAGCGCATTATGCATGCCGCCCTGCTGGCAGCAGGTTTTTTTGTGGCCTCCTTCATCCATTTTTCTGTGGGCGCTGTGAACATTCACCTTACCCTTAACGCACTTGTGGGGCTGTTTTTGGGGTGGGGGGCGTTTCCTGTAATTTTTACAGGCCTGTTGCTGCAAGCCCTGCTGTTTAACTATGGCGGCCTTACGGTGCTGGGGGTAAACACAGCGGTTATGGCCATGCCTGCCGTGCTGTTTGGCCTGGCTCTGCACCGCTGGCTTGCGGCGCGCAACACGCCAGCTACAGTCGCCCTTGCAGCGCAGGAAGCACCGTCACCCTCAGCCCCTTCTGCACGGCCTTGCATTACTGTGCCAGCGCTGCCTGTGGTGGTGGCTGTGGTGGCAACGCTGCTGTGTTCCAACCTGCTGTATGTGTTGGCCCTTGCTGCCAGCGGTAAAGAATTTTACCCCATTGCCCGTGTTGCTTTTGTAGCCTCCCTCCCCCTTATGGCGGTGGAAGCCCCCATAACCTTGCTTGTGCTGCGTAGCATAGCCAAAGCACGGCCTGCGGCCTTTACCCTGGGCAAGCAAACACCATGTCTGTAAACCCCACCACAGCCCCCCTGAAACCAACTGCCACCGTGGCAGGGTCCCCGGCCAGAATCCACCCCGCTGTGCACGTTGCGGGGTTGTTTGTGTGCAGTCTGGCCCTTTCCTTTACCCACACCCTGTGGGCCGCGGCCTATGCCCTGGCTGTGAGCCTGCCCCTGCCCTTTCTGAAAGGGCTGCCCTGGCGCACGGTGCTGGGCCGCATGGCCCTTGGCAACCTGTTTGTGCTGTTCATATGGTTGACCATGCCCTTTACCCTTGGGCAGCACCCTGTGGCCACTTTGCCCTTTGGGCTTGCGGTATACGCCGAAGGCCTGACCAAAAGCCTGCTGCTTACCCTGAAAATTAATTGCCTGCTGGCCTTGGGCCTTGCGTTTTTACACACCGCTTCGGTGCATGAAACGGCAAAAGCCCTTGCCACCCTTGGGGTGCCGCATAAGCTCACCCTGTTGCTTTTGCTTACCGCACGCCACATGCACAGCCTGTGGGCCAGTTACCGCACCGTGTGTAATGCCGCCGCCCTGCGGGGGTTTACCCCTTGCCT
The DNA here is from genome assembly GCF_000430005.1 of Desulfovibrio cuneatus DSM 11391. Classification (GTDB taxonomy): domain Bacteria; phylum Desulfobacterota; class Desulfovibrionia; order Desulfovibrionales; family Desulfovibrionaceae; genus Frigididesulfovibrio; species Frigididesulfovibrio cuneatus. The sequence goes on along the minus strand of NZ_AUCY01000013.1, from coordinate 11,887 downwards.
GCGGCTGCGCAAATTGCCAAAATTTGCCGCCCTTGTTACGTTTGTGTTGCTCAAAAGCCTGGAACGGGCAGACAATGTTGATGCTGCCATGCGCCTGCGCGGGTTCACGGGCGCTTTCCCTGCCCCCCTGTTTGCCCCTGCAAAACAACACGTGGTCCGTGGCGTGGTGGCTTATGGCCTGGCCCTGGTAGGGTTGTTGGTTATTGAACACCTGGCACCATGAATACCGTAAGGAATACCCCCATGCACATGCCCAATTGCCATGGCACCTCCCTAATGCCCCCACTTTTGCGGGTGGAAGGCTTGCACTTTGCGTACCCTGGGGAGCCTGCCCTGTTGTGTAATGCATGCTTCAGCCTGGATGCCGGGCAGAAACTTGGTTTGCTGGGGGACAACGCCGCAGGCAAAAGCACGTTGTTCCACCTGATAACAGGCCTGCTGGCCCCCACAGCAGGCACAGTGGCCCTGCATGGCACACCATGCACCACCAATGCCCATGTGGCTGCTGTGCGGCGTACCGTGGGCTATTTGCTGCAAAATTCCGACGAACAGCTTTTTTGTGAATCTGTGCTGGAAGATGTCGCCTTTGCCCCGCAAAATTATGGCCTGCCCCCGGCCCAGGCTGTGGAAAAAGCACAGCAGGCCTTAGAGGCCTGCGGCATTGCCCACTTACAGGACAAAAGCGTGTACGCCCTTTCCGGCGGGGAAAAAAAACTGGTGGCCTTGGCAGGTATTCTGGCCCAGGAACCAGAGGCCCTGCTCCTGGACGAACCCACCAACATGCTGGACACCCGCACCCGCCAACGCCTGATAGACATTCTGCACACCCTGCCCCAGGCCATGCTGGTTGTTTCCCACGACACGCCCTTCCTGCACGCCCTGTGCAGCGGCTTCCTTAGCCTGGAAAACGGCCAAACCACCACTATGCCCCCGTTCCACCAGCACCAACTGGCATAACCGCAGTTCTTGCCTACCAATTTCGAATACATAACCGCCCCCTGCGTGCCGAGGCACACAGGGGGCGGTTATTATAGTCGGAATGAATTCTATTGATTTATTGGGGGACGCTGTCCCCCAGCCCCTGCAAGGGACGTGACGCCCCTTGACCCCCATTAGCGCTCAGCCTTCCGCTTTGCGGAAAGCTGAGCGCAAAGGAGGGGTTCCAAGGGCATCATGCTCTTGGCGGTGGGGTTTGGGGAGGCAGAGCCTCCCTTAAAGAAATCCTATTTAATATCTTCAAGGCTGCGCCCCCCAGTCCGTTCACCCATAAAGGCAATAATCAGGATGGGAGCAGCGAACAGCACGGCGGCGGAGTTGAACAGGGCCGGAATATCGTAGTTTATGCCGTTAACCGCACCGCCAAATGTGGCAAGGATGGTGGGAATGAGCAAGTTGGAGCCGGAAACGGAAAGCCGGGCAACGGCGTTGTGTGTGCCTGTGGCGGTGTTGCGCATACGGGTGGGGTACGATTCCGCCGTGTAGCTGAACACCATGAAGCTGATTGCCATGTTGAACACGCTGAGTAAAAAGCCACACAGGGCCACAAAGTACACATGCTCTGCAAACACGCCAAACAGGTAGGCACATAGGGCAGAAAGACCCAAGCAACACATGATGGGTATTTTGCGCCCCCCTTTGTCGGCAATAACAGAAGCAAGGTAGCACCCTGCGGGTACACCACAGCTGATAATGGTCATAATGGTGAGCATGGTGGCCTGGTCGTACACCATCAGGGCTTTGCCTGCTGCGTCTGCCATGGGGGCTTTGGTAATGGGGTCAAGCTGGGGAATGGAAGCCAGAAGTTTGCCTGTCCAACTGGTAAACATGAAGCCCGCAGGCACAGTGGTAACAAACACCATAAATAAGACAACGGTGCGCTTGATATAGGCAGGGGAAAGCATGTCCAGCATGTTGCGCCCCGCGTTGGTGGGGGCAGGCACATTTTTAGCCATGGCTGAAAGGTCAATGTTCTGGTGGGTTACGCGCTGTACCACGGCTTCCGCTTCTGCCAGGCGACCCTGGGCCACAAGCCAGCGGGGGGATTCCGGTAAATATTTAAGGGCCAGGAAAAAGCCGAACATGCCGGTGCCGCCAATGTAGAAAATTAACCGCCATGCTTGCGGGGAAAGGGGCACAATAATGCGGCACAAAAAGGCAATAACAGGTACAGCCATAAAGCCCACAGCCGCAACAAGCCCCTGCCATTTGCCGCGCGATTCTGCCGGGGACATTTCCGCAATGTAGGCCTGGGAGCACACCATAAGGCAGAATACCCCAAACCCTGTTAGGGCACGGCTTGCCACAAACAGCTCGAAGCTGGCAATGGGCAGCCCGTTAATAACGGAACAGGAGGAGAACATGACAATGGCAATAAGGAACGTTTTGCGCCGCCCGATAATGTCGGAAATAATGCCGCCCAGGAACCCGCCGGAAGTCATGCCAATGAAGTACCAGAAGATAATGGAGGCCATGGCCTGGTTGGAAGCGGCCTTGTCCAGCCCCCAGGAAGCAAATACGGCTGGGGCAATAAAGCCGAAGTTCCAGTTGTCCATTTGTTCAAAAAAGTACGCCAGCATGAGAATAAAGAACACTGCCTTGTGCATGCCTGTAACGGCAAGACCATCGAAATAATTATTTGGCTTCCTTCCTGCGGCTGTGGCAGAACCCACAGCGCCATTTTCCATGGTAGACATAATGCCTCCTTACTGCAAAACATGGTGCGCGTTCCCTGGACCAAAGTCACTTTGAGTATACCCATTCTCAAAGTGTAAGCCGCGCGTACTTCGGCGCTTAACAGCGCAAATAAAGTGCGCTTACGCTTACGTAGCGGGTAGATGCTTCCGCATTTACCAGAGCATTTTTACCTTTGAACAATGCTCTTTCCAGGCTGCCAGGGCAACAGGTTTAATTATTCACAAGCGTCCTCCATGTGCCATAAAAATACTGTCACTTTTGTAACATTTTTTGCATTGGGTCATAAACTAGAAACAACAGGGGCTAGACATTTTTGTCTGGCTCCCCTCACGTTATGGAAGAGTATTGCACAATTGAAATTTTTGCACGTTGCAAGGCAACAAAATATAGTGAAGTGTCCAGATATGGTCAGTAATGCCCTAATACGGTCATATGGCCCTTCGTAATCAATGGTGAATGTGGATGAAATTTGAATATATATCTAGGCCGACAGTCGTGGCATATTAATTGCAAGTTATTTTTTTAACTTAACATTTTTCTTGGAATTAATTTTTACACGGGGGGTGTTTTGGTGTACTAAGCTTGTCCTATATTCTAAACAGGTGATTAAATTCTGTTAACCTGTAACTCTTTAGTCAGCAAGGGTATTGTGCGTAAGAAAGCATTTTATAGCACTTTGTACTTTCAGGTTATTGTAGGTTTGATGTTGGGTGTTCTCGTTGGCTATATCAATCCTGCGTTGGGGATATCTCTTAAGCCATTGGGCGACGGCTTCATCAATCTTATTAAGATGATCATTACCCCTGTGATATTTTGCACAGTCTCTGTTGGCATTGCTGGCATGGAAAACCTGAAGGCGGTTGGCCGGGTTGGTGGCAAAACGTTGCTGTATTTTGAAGTTATCACAACGCTGGCTCTTGTTATCGGCTTGGTGGTAGTGAATGTTGTTCAGCCTGGTGCTGGCATCAATGCTGATCCAGCGTCCATGGATATGGGGAGTATTGCGAACTACACAAGTGTGAAGTCGCAGACCACCATGGAATTCATCATGGGCATTATCCCCAAGAGTGCAGTTGGTGCCTTCGCTGATGGTAACCTATTACAAGTGCTGCTTTTTTCTGTTCTTTTTGGTGTTAGCATGTCTGCTATGGGTGAGAAGGGCAAACCAATTCTGGCGACCCTTGAACGCTTTGGACAAGCCCTGCTGGGAATTGTCAACCTGGTAATGAAGCTTGCCCCCATTGGCGCTTTCGGTGCCATCGGCTTTACCATAGGGAAATACGGTATTGGTACGTTGTCCCAACTGGCCCAGCTTGTTGCCTGTTTTTATCTCACCAGCATTCTTTTTATCATCGTTGTCCTGGGTTCTGTTTGTTGGTGGTCAGGAATTAGCCTTTGGAAACTGCTTCGTTATATCAAGGAAGAAATCCTCATCACTTTAGGCACTGCCAGCACTGAATCTGTTTTGCCCCATATGATGGAAAAGCTTGAAGCATTAGGCTGCACCCGACCCATCGTCGGGCTGGTCCTGCCCACGGGGTATTCATTTAACCTGGACGGTGCGGCGATTTACCTGACAATGTCATCAATGTTCATTGCCCAAGCTATGAATATCCACATTGACTTAGAACACCAACTGCTACTTCTTGGCATCTTGCTGCTCACCTCCAAGGGCGGAGCGGGCGTTGCTGGTGCGGCCTTAATTGCATTGACTGCCACGTTGCAGGCCCACCCGGTTATTCCTGTGGCTGGTGTAACGCTGGTAATTGGCATTGACCGCATAATGAATGAAGTGCGCGCCGTGACCAACCTTATTGGCAATACCGTGGCTACCGTGGCCATAGCCAAATGGGAAGGCGTGCTCGACATTGACCGTGCCCACCGTGTATTAAACGGCGAAATTGATGTTGAAGCGCAACTGGAAGGCAACCAGTAGTAGCATTCGCCCTTATTCGCTATTCTGTGGCTGCTTGATAATGCCCGTGATATTGTTTGAACAGTATCACGGGCGTTTTGAGTGAGAAGAAAGCACTACCCCCTGCTGCCTCCCTCTTACAAACAAAAAAAGGCCACCGCATTCCTGCGGTGGCCTTCCTTATTTCCGTGCTTTTATAAAAGCAACTAATACAAACTCTTTCCAATTCTATTCCAGCGGATATCAAACCAGTTCTGGCTGGACCAGAAAATCATTTGGGCTTTGCCGCGAATGACGGATTTCTCTACAAACCCCCATTCCCGCGAATCTGCCGAGTTGTCCCGGTTGTCGCCCATAACAAACACGTGGCCTTCCGGCACAGTGACCGGGGCCATGTTGTCGCGCCAGCCCGGAATAATATTGGGGTCGCCGTGGCGAATGTAGCTTTCCAGCACAGGCTTGCCGTTACGTAAAAGTTGCTTGTTGCGCACTTCCATTACATCGCCTGGCAAACCCACCACGCGCTTGATGTAATCAAGGTCGGGGTCTTTGGGGTACGGGAAAACAATAATGTCGCCCAGTTCCGGCTGCCCGGTGCTCACCAGTTCTTTTTCCACAAAGGGCACATGAATACCGTAGCTGTATTTGGTGACAAAAATGCGGTCACCCACCTGCAATGTGCTCAGCATGGATTCAGAGGGAATGATGTATGGCTGTACCACGAAGGTGCGTATAACCAGCGCAATAAGCAGGGCCACCCCAATAATCTTGAAAAATTCCAAAAATGTCTGGAATGGTGTTTGATAAAGCCCGTTGCCTTCACCCATTAATCATCTCCTACAGTAAGGGCTGCCAAGAACGCTTCCTGCGGCAATTCCACGTTGCCCATGCGTTTCATGCGTTTTTTCCCTTCCTTCTGTTTTTCCAGCAGTTTACGTTTTCTGGTAATGTCACCGCCATAGCATTTTGCGGTGACGTTTTTGCCAAGGGGCGCGTTGCGTTCCCTGGCAATAACTTTGTTGCCAATGGCGGCCTGAATAATTACCTCAAACAGTTGGCGCGGAATGGTGCGCTTAAGCTTCAGGGCAATGGAGCGCCCCAGGGAGTAGGCCTTGTCGCGGTGAACAATAACCGCCAGGGCGTCTACCGGGTCGCTATTAATGAGCATGTCCAGCTTCACCAGGTTGGCGGGCTGGTAGTCAATAAATTCGTAATCCATTGAGGCATAGCCCTTGGTGGAAGACTTGAGCCTGTCGAAAAAGTCATACACAATTTCGGCAAAGGGCAGTTCATAAGTCAAAATTACCCGTGTTGCTGTTAAATAGCGTATGTCTTTCTGGCTGCCGCGTTTTTCGTCGCACAGGCGCATAACGTTGCCCACATACTCGTTGGGTACATGCACTTCCATGCGCACATAGGGCTCATAAAATTCTGTAATGCGGCCTGGGTCTGGCAGTTTTGCCGGGTTGGCCACATGGTGTGTTTTGCCGTCTGTGGTGACCACCCGGTAAATAACAGAAGGGGCCGTGGCAATAAGTTCCATTTGGAACTCGCGCTCCAGGCGTTCCTGAATAATTTCCATGTGCAACAAGCCCAGAAAACCGCAGCGAAAGCCAAACCCAAGAGCCTGGGAGGTTTCCGGCTCGTAGGAAAAAGCCGCATCGTTGAGCTGCAATTTTTCCAGGGCCGCCTTCAGGCCTTCATAGTCGGAACTGTCTGTGGGGTACAACCCGCAGAACACCATGGCCTGCACGTCTTTAAACCCGTCCACGGCAGAGCTTGCCGGGCGGGCGGCATGGGTAATGGTGTCGCCCACGCGGGCGTCGCCCAGGCTTTTAATGTTGCCGCAAAAAAAGCCCACCTCGCCTGCGCTTAGCTGGTCAATGTCCAAAGCATCCGGGGAAAAAACACCAAGGCGCAGCACGTCATGCTCTACCCCGGTGGAAAACAGGCGAATTTTATCGCCCTTTTTGATGGTGCCGTCCATAATGCGGAACAACACCATAACCCCTTGGTAACTGTCGTACCAGGAGTCAAAAATAAGGGCTTTCAAGGGGGCTTCGGGGTCACCTTCCGGGGCGGGCAGGCGCGCCACAATGGCTTCCAGCACGGCAGGCACCCCAAGGCCGGTTTTGGCGCTAATGGGCAGTGCGTCGGTGCAGTCCAGGCCAATACATTCCTCAATTTCCGTCTTAACCTTTTCCACGTCGGCGCTGGCTAAATCCACCTTGTTCAAAATGGGAATAATTTCGTGGTTGTGGTCCAGGGCAAGGTATACGTTGGCCAGGGTCTGGGCTTCCACCCCCTGGGAGGCATCCACCACCAGCAAGGCACCTTCACAGGCAGCAAGGGAGCGGGAAACTTCGTAGTTGAAGTCCACGTGGCCAGGGGTGTCGATAAGGTTGAGCACATACTCCTTGCCATTGTCTGCCGTGTAAGGAATGCGCACTGTTTGGGCTTTAATGGTAATGCCCCGCTCACGCTCAATGTCCATACGGTCCAGGTACTGGGCACGCTTGTCTCTTTCGTTCACAAGCTTGGTGCATTCCAGTATTCTGTCTGCAAGGGTAGACTTGCCATGGTCAATGTGGGCTATGATGCTGAAATTACGTATGTGTTCCTGCCTGGGCATGAAAATTCCTTGCAATAACAACGCGACTGGCGCGGGAAAGGGGGGTGCATGTGCGGCCTTTTTTTCATGGGCACGCTTGGTACGCGTACAAAATAAAGACTATTGCAAAAAAGTCTTTATGCGGCTTCCCGCAGGGAAGACGCTCCAAAAAGCACGAATAAGGGAATTTCATTTTCCCTGTAAAATGAGTGCTTTTTGTGACTTTGGTCATACTTCTCTCTGCGCGGCAAAGGGGAATATGCCGAAAAAGCACGCAAAACGCAGTTTTGCCATGGCCTTAAATAGACAAAAACAGCCTAAAAGTCCAGTAACGCCAAAGAGCCCATAACAGGGCTATGCACATGCGCCTTGGAACGTATTGAAATACAATGCTATCCGGGCCAGACAGTATTGATCGGAATACTCGAAGCTTCGTTCTTTCGCAGGGAAGAACCGGGCCGCAGCCAAAATGCTATTCAGCAAGAAGCGCGTCTATGGCCTTTTGTGCGGTGGCAAGTTCCTGGCGTGCCGTGGCAAACAGCCCAGGCAGCGCTTCTGTGTTGCCCTGCCTGCAGGCCGCTTCCAGTTCTGCACAGGCAGCACGGGCAATTTCTGCCCCAACAGTGGCAGCACTTCCCTTAAAGGAATGGGCCATGCGGGTGGCTTCTTCCATGCTGCCCTTTTCCAGGGCTTCGGCCAGGGCAGCCACATCCGGCACTACCCTTTCAGAAAAATAGCGGGCAATTTCAAGGTAAATTTCTTTATCGCCCATACGCTCCACAGCAGAAGCAACATCAAGAACAGGAGAGTCAACCATGCACCACCACACCATTTTCAATTAAATTTTTATCCAGCAAAATACCTTTCGGCAAGGTACCTTTTTTGGCCTGCTTCCCAAGCCCAGGCCAACAAACACAACAGCTAACACCCGGCCTAGCTATCTCAAAAAGAAATAGCAATATTACTACTTTTTGAGTATGATTTAAGTAAGTGTATATAAGAGCAGGGGAGCAAGGGAAGAGCTAGGCTACATTAATTTATTTATACTCGCCTTCCAAAACAATAGCAATGGCCCATTTTTCTTGCATAAAGAGCTTGTGATAATTGTTGCAAGCTAGCTAAAATGACGCTATATGAAGCACTAAGACAGTCCACATGGGCTGTTTTCATGAAAGACAGAAGTTTTGGCCTATTTTGGCGAATGTGCCTGCTTACTTTTATGACATGTAACATACCATACGTTTGGGCACGCCCAAGGCCATAACACTAGGGCTTGCCTTTGTTGAGGAGGATGCAATGAAACTTTCTGCCAGGGCACGTTATGCCGCCAGGATATTGCTGGAACTTGCCCGTAATGCACCAAAGAATGAACCACTTTCTGCTTCCACCCTTTCCTACCAAACGGGTGTTTCTGTGCAGTTTGTGGAGCAAATTTTAAAGCCCCTGAAGCAAAAGGGCCTTACCATGAGTGTGCGCGGCGCAGCCGGTGGCCACAAACTGGCAAAGCCTGCTTCAGACATTTCTTTAGGTGAAGTTGTGCGCATTATGGAAGATGGCATTCAGTTAACAGTATGCTGCGGTGAAAAAGCCAATTCCTGCCCGCGCAAGTCTGGCTGCCTTACTCGTAAGGCCTGGCTGCATGTTTCCCGCACCCTGGAGCAAGAACTGGATGCCATTAGCATTGAGCGCCTGCTGCATGAGGACGCCATATGCCTGAATGACAACGACCCCCCCGCCAAAGCCAAGCGCAGTGCTGCCCGTGCCATTCCGGCGGTGCAAAGCGCCCCCAAGCGCGTTCCGGCAAAAACGGGCCTGCGTAAAGTGAAGGGGTTGGCCCGGGCTGCCCGGTAAACCACAGTATTCTTCTCTTGTGGATTCTTTGGGTTCTCGCGCCCAGTATGCCATGCAGTGCCTTCACCGTGTGGTCTTTCTCCGCTCCTGTGGCAGGGGATATGCTTCGGTGGCGTAACTACCTGCGCCCTCGCTCCACGGCTCGCTACGCTTGCGACTGCCGTCTACCTTTTTCCGTTCGGGCTGCGTGGAAATGCACAGTCAGCAAAGCTGCCTGTGGCCTGCGCCCTCGCTCCACGGCTTGCTACGCTTGCGACTGGCGTTAGGGTAGTGAACATACGTCATATAAAAAGTGCTGAATTTTTTTCGTTTGGCAAGGCGCAAACGTATTTTACGGGAGGGCTGGACTCTTCAGTCCTGCCCTCCCGTAAAATACGTGCAGCAACGCCGCCAAACAAAAAAAGACAGCACTTTTTTAGCGTTTGAGCTCAAGCGCCTTCTGAATCATCTGATCAGAGGTCGTCACTATCTTGCTGTTCATTTGGAAGCCGCGCTGGGTAATAATCATTTGGGTAAACTCCCGCGCATAGTCCACGTTGGACTGTTCAATGCTGCGCTGGGCCAGGGTGCCGTAGTTTTCTTTGCCAGGAATGCCTTCCTGCGCCTCACCGGAGTCTTCGGTGGCTGCAAAGTGGTTGCCCCCCTCCTTGCGCAGGCCATCCTGGCTGGTAAAGCGGTACAGCACCAATCTGGCAAGTTCCAGGGTCTGGTTGTTGCTATACACACCTTTTACCATGCCGTCTTCGCCAATGGTCACATCGCGCAGGTAGCCTTCACCAAAGCCGTCGGTGTTTTGGCTACGGCTTGCCGGGCTGTTGCCCCAGGCTGTGGTTACCATTTGCTGGCGTGTGGCCCCGTTAATGGGGGTAGCAAGTTTGCTGGCATTGGTGGCGGCATCCGCAGCAGAGGCAAGCCCTTGTGAGGCGTTACCCGGCAAACGTAAGCCAAAATCCAGCCCCACGCGTTGCTCACCGGCATCTTTAACGTTGGCAGAAAATTCGGGCATGCCGTTTTTTACGCCAGCGGGCAACCATGCCGCAAGGTCAGCCGGGCTACCCCCTGCTGGCGGGGTGAAGGCTGAAAGGCCCTGCATAGTGCCACCAGAATCAAACGTGATGGTGCCTGCCATAAGCAGCCCGGCGCTTTCAGTGCCAGCGCGGGAAGAGCCATCCAGGGCAGGGTCCATGGCAATCATATATTCCACAATATTCATGCCATCTACGGTGTCTGCTCTATCGTAATAAATGGTGGCTTTCTGGCGGTTGCCTGCGGCATCATAAAATTCTATGGGTTCAGAATAGCTGAACTGCCCAACACCCAGGGGTGGGTTGCTGGTGCCGTTCCATGAAGCGGCCATGGCAAAAAATGGATTGCCTGCTTGCTGGGCTTTGTCTTGCAAGCCGCCAAGCTGGGAAACGCTTTGTACCCAGGAACTGGCCTGCCCCGGCGTGTAACCAATGCCCCCTGTACTATTGCTGAAATCCAGCGTGATGGGAGAAGCGGAGCCTGCTTCATTGCCATTTTTATCAATGGTTCTGCCAAGTACTGTCCAGCCGCTGGGGTCTACCAGCTCGCCTTCCATGGTGAAGCGAAAGTTGCCAGCCCGGGTGTATTCGGTTTTGCCATCTTTGGAGACACCGAAAAACCCTTTGCCCTGAATGGCCACGTCTGTGTTGGCGCTGCCAGGCTGGAACGCCCCTTGGGTAAACAGGGTACGGTCCATGCTAATGGCACTGCCCATGCCCTTTTGCGAAATATTGGTTATGTTGTTGGAATCTGCCGTAACAAACGAACTCACCAGGTCTTGGTACAAGGCCATGGATTGCTTAAACCCAATGGTGTTGACGTTGGAAAGGTTGTTTCCCACAACACCCATACCTTCCCCAAACGCCTTCATGCCTGTGGCGCCGATAAACATTGAACTCATCATAACGAATAAACCCCCTCGGTTTATAGCCATTTGCCATGAACGCACTGTACGTTGCACAAAACGCATGTGCCGTGCCCGCGCAGCGCTGCCAGCAGGAAAAAAATTCCCTGCACCTCTGGTTAAGCAGAAAACGTGCCATGGCAAACCCTTCCGGCGTACAGCCCGTGTGCAATTTCTTGCACACTTGTGCAAAAATAGACATCACACGCCGTGTATGTTTCAAATTGCCCTTTATTTTATTCACTTTATTAAATGGCACGCTTTTCGCTTATACGGTGTATGGTGTATGTCTCATTCAAAAATCATGTAAGGAGCCTACAGAAATGATGAAAAACAAATCGCTTATTTTTGCCCTTGGCCTGCTTGTGCTTGCCTTAGCTGTGCCTGCCCTGGCAGCAGAAACCAAAGCCCCTGCCACTGAAGAAGCGCGCCAGCAGCGCTATGAAGAACTGTATGCCGAATATGAGCGTGCCGTTATGCCCCTGCACGACAAATTTATTGCCAAAACACAAGAATTTCAGGCTATCAAGCAGCTTCCTAATACCACCAAGGAAGACATTGCCAAAGTGCTGGAAGAAACCACTGCCCTGAAAGGCCAAATGCGTGAGGCAGCTCAGGCATTTTCTGCCAAGCTGGAAAAAGAAGGCTTTGGCGCTTACCGTGGCTTCCATGGTGGCATGAAGCAATCCCGCCGGGGCGGTTGCCCACAGGCTGATGCTGCCCCTTGCGAGGGGTATAGGGGTGGGCATGGTGCCCCATGTGGCAACTATTAAACCGTTCGGGCGTCGTATAAATGCACAGTCAGCAAAGCTGCCTTGTGCCCTCCGCCCTCACTCCACGGCTCGCTACGCTCGCGACTGCCGTCTACCTTTTCCGTTCGGGCTGC
>NZ_AUCY01000012.1 GCF_000430005.1 Desulfovibrio cuneatus DSM 11391 | reverse complement strand
AAGACGGCAGTCGCGAGCATAGCGAGCCGTGGAGCGAGGGCGGAGGGTGCGGGTGGCTTTGCCACCCCGCGCATCGCTACGAAGCCCGAGCGGAAATCAAGAAGACACGCGCAAGCACCCGGTGTTGTTATAAATCCACATGCCCTTGGGCGATGTTTTCCCCATCAGGGTCAAGCCAAAAGCCCGTGCATTTTCCACGGCAATACTGGTGGCGGCGGCGGTGGAAGCCAACACAGGAATGCGGGCACGGACCACTTTTTGAACAATTTCTGAAGCAATGCGCCCGGTGCTGAGAATCATGACAGCAGAGGTGTCGCGTTCTTCCAGCAGGCATTGCCCCACCAGGGTATCAATGGCATTGTGGCGGCCAATATCTTCACGGTACAGCAGCATTGTATCGTTGCTGCACAAGGAAGAATTGTGGCACCCACGGGTGATATGATACAGGTTTGCCCGCTCCTCAAGTTCACCGGAAAGGCGCATAATGGTTTCTGCTTCAAAGTAGTCCTTTGGGGCAGGGGGCAGGGGGGCCATGGTGGCTTTGGGCATTTGAAAAGTAGAGCCCAGGCCGGAAGTAACAGTACGTGTTGGCAAGGTCAGGCTGCGGTTCAGGCGCAGGCGTGCTTCCAGCCCTTCTTCACCATTATTGACAATGTCCAGGCCGTCTATGTCGGCAGCGCTTTCAATAACGCCGCAGGAAAAAAGGAACCCAACAGCCAGGTAGGCCGGGTATTTACCCGTGCAGGCAAGGCGTACAAAAGGAAGATCATTGATAAAGATGTGCAACGAGGTTTCGCGAATGGCAAAAATAGTGCGGCTCACAGGTTTCCCTGTGTACTCCACTATATGAATTTCTCTGCGGTCGTCGTGTGCTTCAGGTTCTTGTTGTGGAATTACAAGCATAGTGGCTCCGAAAAATGGTACGATTGGAATGATGCAGCATAAAGGAGAAAATATGAGCAGTAAAGATGCTATTGCCCCCATGGAAGCAACAATGGAAGATTCCCCTGAAGGGATCAGCCGGCGCGGGTTTATAAAAGGTTCTGCCTGCGTGCTCACAGGCATGGCTGCCTTGAAAGCTTCTGAGGCATTTGGTGCGGAAAAGCCGTGGTTTATTATTATGGAACGCGCTTCTGGCATGATTGTGGGGGACCCTTCCCTGTGTGTGGCCTGCCAGCGCTGTGAACTTGCCTGCACTGAATTTAATGACGGCAAGGCAGACCCTGGTCTTACCCGCATCAAAATTGGGCGCAACCTGCAATATGGCCCTGCCGGGGCCCTTGGCACAGAAAAGCTGGGGCTGTGGGGCAATTCCCTGGTGGTGCAAGACACATGCAGGCAGTGCCCCCACCCGGTGCCCTGCTCCACCGCATGCCCGCATAATGCCATTATTGCCCAGCCCGGCTCCGGCACCCGCGTGGTAGACGCGGAACGCTGCGTGGGCTGCCGCACCTGCCAAATGGCCTGCCCATGGGGCATGATGACGTTTAATGAAGACAAGGGCAAGGCAGACAAGTGCTTTTTGTGTAACGGCAAACCCAAGTGCGTTACCGCCTGCCCCTCCGGCGCGTTGCGCTATGTACCGTGGAGCGACCGAACAAAAACTTCCCCCCCGCGCGGTGCCTTTTTACTGCAAGTGCCGGAAAGCAAAGCCGCGGCCTGTGCCTCTTGCCACGTGGCAGCACCTGGCGGCCCGCGCAACCCACTGCAAAACCCGGTGCCGAACCCGTTGTTCACCCCGGCAAAGTAGAAACACGATGCTCTTTTTACCTTGGGGCGGGGTAACGGTAAACCAATGGTTGCCCAAAGCCCGGCAACTCTTTTCACAAGAGTATGCAACAAGTTGGAATGATAATTATGTGCCACACGCTTTGCGGCTTTCCGCCAAGCGTCCACCAAACATTTTCCCTATGAAAATGTTCTAGAATTTGCCACGCACTCTGCGCCCACCCGTAATGGGCACCATGGGCCGCAGCCCCGTTGGCAACCAAGCGAAGAGGAACTGCTATGGCTAATCAATATGGCGGATGGGCGGGTAAGGTTCTGCGCGTTAACCTTTCCACCCGGAAAATTACCTTGGAAGACACTGTGGAGCGCTACCTGGACGTACTGGGTGGCACGGGCATTGGCTACAAAGTACTGTGGGAAGAAGTGCCCGCACACGTACAACCCTTTGATGCCGAAAACAAACTTATTTTTGGCGTGGGGCCATTGGCAGGCACAGGGGTGCCTTGCAATGGCCGCACAGCTGTTACCACTATTTTCCCCACGGTTTCACCCATGCCCCTGGTGGGCAGCGGCCACATGGGGGGGCAGTTTGCAGCCCGCATGAAATATGCCGGGTTTGATGCCATTATTGTGGAAGGCAAGTCAGACAAGCCCGTATGGCTGCACGTGCATGACGGCATTGCAGAAATTAAAGATGCCTCCCACCTGTGGGGCCAGGGCATTGTGCGCACGGAATCCACCATTAGCCAGGAAATTGGGCAGGAAAGTGCCGTGGCTTCCATTGGTCAGGCAGGTGAAAACCAGGTGCCCATGGCCGTGGTTATTACCGGGCGTTCCCACTCCGCTGGCGGAATAGGGGGCATAATGGGCAGCAAAATGCTTAAAGCCATTGCCGTGCAAGGCAAAATGCCTGTTCGCATTGCAGCAGACAAGCAAAAATGGGAAAACCTCATCAACCTGCACCGCAGCCTGCTTGGGGCCAACAACCAGCATGTGGTGCCCAGCTTCCCCCACCCAAAAAGCGAATACTTCAACCCCGGTTCCCGCTGGGTGGGTGCCCCTGGCAAGCGCTGGGGGGCAGCAACCCCTGCCGTTACCCTTACGGACGACATCTATTCGCTCAACCGCATTTCATTCCGCACCAACAACGCCGCGTATTTTCTGGGAGACGAAACCTGGAAATATACGGTGCGCGGCAACGGCTGCCATAGCTGCCCCATTCGTTGCCACACGGTAATCAAAGACCCAGGCATTGCCGCCAAATACGGCATTCAGGAACTGGCCCAAAACACCTGCGTTGGCCTTATTTACGGGCGCAGCTTTTTCCCTTCCCTTGCCAAAGACAGGGGCACCCCAGGCCGTGAAGCCAGCTTTGTGGGCATGCACCTTGCAGACGATTTGGGCATTTGGTGCAACTACGGGCAGTTGCAGCGCGACTTTGTGCGCCTGCACAAGGAAGGCATTTTCAAGCAAAAGCTGGGGGCGGAAGAATATGCTTCCATTCCCTGGAAAAAATGTGATGACGGCGACCCCACCTTCCTGTTCGACATTCTTCCCCGCATTGCCAACAAGCAGGGCGAATTTGGTGAAGTGCTGGGCCTGGGCACTGGCCCCATGCTCAAGCGCTGGAACCTGGATGAAGAAAAATGGGGCGCAGACAAAGACACAGCCTACTGGAAAATGGGCCACCCCAAGCACCACGCCAATGAAGACGACGGCCAGTGTGGCGTGGTGATTAACACCCAGTACAACCGCGACGCCCAGTGCCATTCCCACTGCAACTTTGTGCGTAGCGGCCTGCCCATTCATGAGCAGAAAAAGCTGGCGGAAAAGAACTGGGGCTCTGCCGACGCCGTAGACGCTGTGGGCGAATACACCCCCACCAACATCTACAAAATGCGCCGGGCCAAGTGGGCAATTATCCGCAAAGAACTGCACGACAGCCTTTCCATTTGTAACTGGATGGGACCGTGGATTGCCTCGCCCCTGAAAGAGCGCGGTTATGCCGGGGACGACACCCTGGAATCGCAACTCTTTTCCCTGGCCACCGGGCACACCCTTTCCAGAGACGAGCTGGACAAGGTGGGCGAGCGTATTTTCACCCTGCACCGCGCCCTGACCATACGGGGCATGAACCAGGTGAACATGCGTAAAGAACACGACCAAAGCCCTGAATGGATTTTCAAAGACGCTAAGGACAAGCCAGCCTTCAGCAAGGGCACCATCCGCATGGACAAGGCAGATATCGAAAAGAGCCTTGACCTGTTTTATGAAGTGATGGGCTGGGACAAAACCACAGGCGCCCCCACAGCACAGGCCTATAAGCAGCTTGGGCTTGGGTATGTGGCAGATGAACTGGCAAAAGGCGGGTTGTTGCCCAAATGAGTGAGCCGGAAGTGATTACCCCTGCCCAGGCCCTGCAAGGTCTTGGGCAGGAAATGCAACACCAGGGGCTGGCTGTGCTGGCTGAACTTATTGGCCAGTGCAACACCCAAGAAGAGTTGCCAAATAAAGAAACACTGCGGGGGCTTTTTGCCCGGCGGCTGGAAAACCTGCTGGAAGAAGCCCTGGCATTTCAAGAGGACGGAGGGGCAGTGCCCACAGGGGCAGCCCCCCTGAAACACTCTGCGGGAGAGGCTGAGAAGCAGGCTGGGGAACAGGCTGGCCCTTTTGCAGCAGTCGCTGGCACGGCACCTAAGGCCAACGGCCCCATGCAGGAACAGGAAACACCAGACATCACCCTGACCACCCATGAAGGGGAAGGCCCCTCTGCCCCCCTGCCTGGGGAAGCGGCTTCCCGCACTGAGGCTGGCAAAAAATCGGCAAAAGCGCAGATCAGCCGCAGGGAACTGCTGGCGAACCTTGTGGGACGCCCTGCCAAAGCAGAAGCAAAAGCCCCAGTTGCCCCCCCTGCTCCTGCGGTGCAGGAAGCTAACGCCGCCGCAGGCAAAGCCGCTGTGGCTGCACTACTGGCGGCATTCGATGCCTTGCTGGACATATTGGTAACCACCAACCCGGCCATAGCCACCTGCACCACGGCAGAAGGAATCACCGTATATTATATCCGCACAGAAATGAGCGATGTCTATGCAGGTATTCTGGCAGGCAAAGGGAACCCCCCGGCCCTGCTGGCCAATGTGGTACGGGAAAATTCCCAGGTGTACCCACGCCCGGTGCCCCTGGACCTGTTTGAATACCCGCCCTTCGACTTCACCCCCGAAGTGGTGCAGGAATGCTTGCAAAAGCTGGCTGCAACCCCGGAATGGGCAGACATTCGGTTTGTGGAAAGTGCTGTGGGCACAGTGTACCTGTATTCCACCCAGTACCTGGACCATGACCACGCCGAATTTCTGGCAGAGCGGGCAGATACCGGACTCATCATGAACCCGTAAAAGACTGGGGCGCAGCAACTACGCTACGCTTCTTGTTTTTTCCGCACCCTTACAAACACCCTTACAGGCAAGCTTGTAAGGGTGTTTGTAATTTCATGGGAACCAATGCAAAAACAATTCTGTACAGAATGATACAACGCACTACGAAAAATTCTGCACATACCATTATGTCATAGAGACAGAAACGTCATGCTTTGCGGCCGGTTACCTTGCCTCTGCATAACAATTTCACGTTGAAGTTACTTTACCCCTAGCCAAAGAGATTAAGTTTCCTGTATACTAGTCGATACGGAATAATGACAGGGCTACGAACCTTAATGTATGCCATTTCTTTTTGTGGCTTTTGGTTCGTGTTTTGCATGCTGCATTGCACAGGAAGAAAGGTCCTATGCAACCAAGGCCTAGAATGCTCACATAGCCGGCCCTTAATTAAGACTATTTTGCAATAATCTTTCTTTGCCAGGCTTGCCAAGAATAATGCGCAATGGGGTTGTGTTGCATGTTGTGTACAGAAGCCCAAAACAAAACGTAAGGTGATTACCATGACTACAAAGTACAAAATTGGAACAGGGTTTTGCATCATGATCCTGATTTCCATTACGGTGGCCTTTATTGGGCACCGGGGCTTAACCACTGCCACACATGAATTTCAGGAATACAGAAGGTTGGCGCGCCTGAATACGGCCACAAGCGACCTCGTCTCTTCCATGAACGCCCTGTCTTCCAATATGTTCCAATACTTTGACAGTTATTCGCCTGAATTGCTTACCAGGGCAGACCAAAGCATGCGAAGTATCACCCAGAAGCTTGCTGACATCAAGTCTCTATCACAGCCTGGGGACTCCATGGGCGCGTTTAACACCCTGCAAAATGACTTGGGTTCGGTGGCCACATTGCCTGCGGCCATAAGCGACTCCATCAAAGAAGCCCACGCATTCTATGCAAACACGTTTTTGCCCAGCGTTGCCACACTGGTTGAAAGTTTGAACGGCATTCAATACCAGGCCCTTTCTGTGAACAATGCAGAAGCACTTGCTTCTATTTCCAACGTGTGGGACGACTTTTCCCGCGTGCGCGCCACAGCCGGGGTTTTTTCCGAAACAAGAAACGCTGAAAGTGCGACCCAACTGACAAAAGAGCTCCAGGCAACCCATACCCGCCTTGAAAGCCTGGGGGCCACCCTGCACACCACCGAGGGCTTGAAAAATTTTGCCAAAGCCCAAGAAGCGTTTACCAAACTCAATAACGCCTTCAAAGCCATGAATGAACGGTATGCCCGGGTAAACAGCCAGTTAGAGCGCCTGCTCGCCTTTTTGAACAGCAACGCCAGCGCCCTGGACAAAGTTAACATTACGGCAGATGAAACAGCCCTCAAGGGTGCCCGAGCGTTTCAGGAAGCCAACAGTGCCTCCCAGCAGCGCATGGTTCTTGTCAGCGCCTGTGGCATTTTGCTGGGCATTGCATTTGCCCTGTACATCAGCTTTGGTCTTATTCGGGTGCTGCGTGAACTGCACGGCTTTGCAGAAGCCGTTTCACGCGGTAACTTTACCTTTGCCATTTCCGTGCGGGAAAAAGGGGAAATTGGAGAAACAGTTACGGCAATGCGGCAAATTCCTGTTGTTCTGCAACGACTTATTACTGAAGCCAAACAACTTTCCAACAAAATTCTTGCAGGGCAATTCCGTGAACGCATTTCCACTGAAGGCCTGCCCGGCACATTTGCAGAACTTGGGGCAACCGTAAACGATGTCAGCAACGCCTACACCGCCGTGCTGGACGCCGTGCCTGCCCCCCTAATGACCTGCAACAAATTAATGAACATTGAATTTTTGAATACCGCTGCCCAAGGGGCCGTTGGCGGGAACAAAATTAACATCCAGTGCGCCTCCTGCATGAACGCAGACGCCTGCAATTCAGACAAATGCCTGGGCAAAAATGCCATGGCCAAAAAAGGCAGCTACACGGGCGAAACCATTGTTAACCCGCAAGGCACGCAGGCAGACGTTTCCGTAACAGCAACACCGCTTAAGGACACTTCCGGCGAAATTGTCGGCTTCCTTGAAATTATTACCGACCTCACAGACATCAAAAGCCAGCAAAAAACCATGCTGGCTGTGGCCAGGGACGCAAGTGAAGTGGCAAGCCGGGTGGCGGCTGCTTCGGAAGAGCTTTCCTCGCAGGTGGAACTGATTACCCGCGGGGCGGAATTACAACGCTCGCGGGTGGAATCCACCGCCACAGCCATGGCAGAAATGAATGTTACCGTGCTTGAAGTGGCCCGCAACGCAGGTGAGGCTGCCCAGCAAAGTGACCAGACACAGCAAAAAGCGGTGAACGGCGAAATCCTGGTGGAAAAAGCGGTAGAATCCATCAATGCCGTAAACAAGCTGGCAGAAGTATTGCAAGAAGACATGCAAAAGCTGGGCTCCCTTGCTTCAAACATTGACGGTGTTGTTCTGGTAATTTCCGACATAGCCGACCAAACCAACCTGCTGGCCCTGAACGCCGCTATTGAAGCCGCACGGGCAGGGGAAGCGGGCCGCGGGTTTGCCGTGGTAGCCGATGAAGTGCGCAAGCTGGCAGAAAAAACAATGAACGCAACCCAGGAAGTCAGTGGCAGCATTCATGCCATTCAGCAATCGGCCAGGGTTAGCATTGAGGAAGTACAAGAGGTCGTAAACACTATTCGCAGCGCCACAGAATACACCAACGCTTCGGGTGACGCCCTGCGCGAAATTGTGTCCATTGCCTCCGCCAGCTCTGCCATTGTTTCTTCCATTGCCACAGCGGCAGAACAGCAAAGCGCCACTTCCGAAGAAATTAACCACGCCATTGATGAAATTAGCAGCATAGCAGTGGAAACAAGTGATGGTATGCTCCAGTCCAGCCAGGCCGTGCAAGACCTGGCCCGCACTGCCCAGGAGCTGGACACCGTTATGGAACGCTTAAAAGGATAACCTTTTTCAGCCAGCGCCATTTCTGGCAACCAAAAAACAGCAGGAACACCAACGGGCAGTTCCTGCTGTTTTTATATGGTGCACTGTTTTTGCTGGAACATGCACCACGTTGCGGTGGGGTCACGTTGTTCCCCCGTCCAATTCCGCTGTTCTGCTGCATTCTTATGGCAAGGGCTTTTAGAAAAAATCCTTGCAGAGCAATTAGCTCATCCCATTCATTAATTGCCTTAACGCTGTTGCCCCCTGAACCAAGGTACACTTATACAATACACTGTAATAGTAGAACAACAAGTATCTGAGCTAATAATGCAGCCACCTACACACCCATCCCTTTTACGCAAAAGTAACCACCACACTCCCAGTAAAAATACACAGAACCTATTGCACCCGTAGTAGAAACAGTTTACACAAAGGAATCCTATAAAGAAATGTCCTTAGCGGACGATAGGGATAGTGATACAGGCAACAGTTTTTTACAAGAGGAACTGTATTGCTGGAAATAGCCGCCAGGATATTCACCCCCTATGAACACGGCAAAGTGACCCCCTGTATCATTCTGCTCAAGCATAACTCCTTGACCAGCAAACATGACACATTGAGTGTTTTTGGCAAGAGAACCATAGCGTAGGAAGGAACGAAAATGACCACAAAGTACAAAATTGCCATTGGCTTTTGCCTCATGATTCTTATCGCCATAACAGTGGCTTTTATCGGCAACCGGGGCATTACCACAGCCACCCATGAATTTGCAGAATACAGAAGGCTTGCCCGGTTCAACACCGTAGCCAGTGACCTGTTAACAGAACTCAATGCCCTTTCTGGCAATACAGTGCAGTTCCTGTCCTCGCGTTCTCCCCAGTTTATCAACAAAGCGGAAGAAAATTTTGCCAACATCGCCAAACAGTTGGAGTTTGCCTCTTCTCTTTCTCAACAGGAAAGCAACAGGGCCTCCATTGCCCGTGAAAAAGAAGATTTGAACAAGGCACGCAGCCTGCCTGCGGCCATAAGGGAAACCCTGCTTGCTGGCCATGGTGCCTATACAAACCAGTTTTTGCTCCACGCGAAAGAAATGGCAAACCACCTGCACGCCCTGCGTAACCAGGGTGCTGCTTCCAATAATGATGCAGCCCTGGCCAATCTTTCAGATGTATGGGAGGAATTTTGCATTCTTCGTGGCTCTGCGGGAATTTATTCTGAATCTCGAAATGTAGAAGATGGTGGCAGAGTAAAAGAATCGCTCCTTCGTACAGGCAACTTACTTGCGACCCTGGAAAAAACCCTGCAGCAACAAGCAGAAAAGAATACATTTGCCATTGTCCAGGCGGAATTTGCCAAGGTTACACAAGGCATCCAAACCATGGAAAGGCAGTTTGCTGCTGTTGCCACATCGGTGCAGGCCATGACAGCCTTTCTTACCTCTGCTACAGAAGAACTGATAAAGCTCAATACCCAGCGCGATGCAGCCGCCATTGCCGGGGCCAAGAATTTTGAACAAAGCAATGCTTCTGCCCAGCAACTTATGCTTGCGGTAAGCGCCAGCGCCATTTTGGTGGGCATTGGCTTTGCCTTATACATTGTTCTTGGGCTGGTGCGCGTTTTGAACAATGTGGGCACATTTGCCAACGCCGTGGCCAATGGCAACTTCAATTCCCCCATTCCCGTGCGGGAAAAAGGGGAAATTGGCACCATGGTGGGGGCTCTTAAACAAATCCCCGAAGTATTACAAAAGCTTATGGCAGAAACCACTGGCATGACAGAAAAGGTCATGGCGGGTTCCTTCATGCACAGAAGCAACGCAGAGGCCTTTCCTGGGGTGTTTGGCGACTTAAGCCGCTCTGTAAACGCTGTGGCACAATCGTACACCACAGTTCTGCATAACTTGCCAAACCCCATTGTGACCTGCGGTGTTGATTTCAAATTGAAATACCAGAACCTGAAAGCCCAGGAAATGCTGGGAGGCAACAAAATAGGCCAAGAGTGCAGTTCCTGCTTCCAGGCAGAGGCTTGCAACACCCAAAACTGCTTTGGCAAGGCAACCCTGGCAAGCAAAGCCTCCAATGCTGGCGAAACCATTGTACACCCCAAGCCTGGGGTAGACCAGGATATAGCCGTAACAGCAAGCCCCTTGCACAACACCCAGGGTGAAGTTGTGGGCTTTTTGGAAATGGTCACCGACCTGACAGAAATAAAACGCCGGGAACGCACCATGCATGCTGTGGCCCAGGCTGCCGCGGAAGTGGCCAACCGCGTAAGCGAGGCCACAGACAAACTTTCCCACCAGGTGGAGCAGATTTCCCATGGGGCAGAATTGCAGCGCTCCAGGGTGGAATCCACAGCAACCGCTATGGCCCAAATGAATGACACAGTGCTGGAAGTAGCCCGCAGTGCAGGCGAGGCAGCCCAGCAAAGCGAAGAAACCCAAAAAAAAGCTGTGAGCGGCGAACAACTGGTGGAAAAGGCTGTTACTTCCATCAATGCCGTGAACAACATGGCGGCTGTGCTGCAACAGGACATGGAAAAACTGGGCACCCTGGCCACAAACATTGACGGCGTTATTTTGGTTATTTCCGATATTGCAGACCAAACCAACCTGCTGGCCCTGAACGCCGCCATTGAAGCAGCACGGGCAGGGGAAGCCGGGCGCGGCTTTGCCGTGGTTGCCGATGAAGTGCGTAAACTGGCGGAAAAAACCATGAACGCTACCCAGGAAGTCAGCGGCAGCATCCATGCCATTCAGCAGTCTGCACGGGTTAGCATTGATGGTGTGCACGAAGTGGTAAACACCATTCAAGGTGCCACGGAATACACCAATGCCTCTGGCGACGCCCTGCGCCAAATTGTCCAGATTGCTTCTTCCAGCTCGTCCATTGTTTCTGCAATTGCCACTGCGGCAGAAGAACAAAGCGCCACTTCAGAAGAAATTAACAGGGCTATTGAAGAAATCAGCAGTATTGTGGGTGAAACAACCAACGGCATGCTGGAGTCAAGCCAGGCCGTGCAGGAACTTGCCCACACTGCCCAGGAACTAGATGCGGTAATGGAGCAGCTGAAGTAGACAAAACCGTTATCACCTAAAAAACACATTCTACGCATAACAAACACCACCCAAAGGTTATTGGCCTTGGGGTGGTGTTTGTTATGCAGCAGGGTGTGTTGCCTTTGCAGCGGATACATGCTTGCGCCTATGCCAGAGCATTGTAACAGTGAAAAGGCTCTAGCGCTTTCCTTTCATGGCATCAGGGAACAATTCCCCGGCCATTTCCCGCAATTTATATTTTTGAATTTTACCGCTGGCTGTCATGGGGAATGCTTCCACCAGGGCCACGTGGCGTGGCACTTTATGCCAGGCAATTTTCCCGCGGCAGAACTTCCGCACATCATCCGGCCCAATGCTGGCACCGGGCTGAAGAATGATGAACGCGCCCACTTCTTCGCCATACACTCGGCTGGGCACCCCCACCACCTGTACGTCGAACACGCCGGGCATGGAAGAAAGAAATTCTTCAATTTCCCGCGGGTACACGTTTTCCCCACCGCGAATAATCATGTCTTTTATGCGCCCGGTAATAACCACATAACCTTCTTCATCCATGGTGCCCAGGTCGCCAGAATGCAGCCACCCATCCGGGGTAACAGCGGCGGCGGTGGCTTCCGGCATGTTCAGGTAACCTTGCATCACGTTATAGCCCCGGCACACAATTTCGCCGGGGGTGCCGCGCGGGGCTTCTTCCAGGGTGCCGGGAAGAACCACTTTGGCCTCAATGCCGGGCAGAACGCGGCCCACGGTGCCTACCCGGCGGTGGAATTCTTCATGGGCGTGGGTCATGGTAATGCCGGGGGAAGCTTCAGTGAGGCCGTAGGTAATGGTCACTTCGCGCATGTTCAGGGTTTCCACCACCCGGCGCATGAGGGGTTCCGGGCACACCGAACCTGCCATAATGCCCGTGCGCAGGGAGGAAACGTCGTATTTGGGGAAGGAGCGATGCTCCAGCACGGAAAGAAACATGGTGGGTACGCCATACAGGGCGGTGCAGCGCTCCGCTTCCACAGCAGTAAGCACCTGCACGGGGTTAAATGTTTCAAGAATAACCATGGTTACGCCGTGGTTGACCGCTGCCATTACCCCCAGCACGCAGCCAAAGCAGTGGAACAAGGGCACAGGAATGCACAGCCTGTCTGCAGGGGAAAAGCGCTGCATAAGGCCAATCCAGTACCCGTTGTTCACAATGTTGATGTGTGAAAGCATCACCCCTTTGGGAAAGCCTGTGGTGCCGGAAGTGTACTGCATGTTCACTACATCAGTAGGTTTTACGGCCTGCTGGCGGGCAAGGTAGTCGGCCTGTGGAATGGCTGCGCCTGCTGCCATGACCTCGGAAAGGCCCAGCATGCCCTGGTGGGGGTCTTCCCCCAAAAAGATAACGCGCTTGAGGTGGGGGAACGTTTTGCTCTGCACGTTCCCTGGCTGGCTGGTAGTCAACTCCGGCACCACAGCCCCCAGGGTTTGCACAAAGCCGTGGTCACGGTTGCCTTCAATCACAAACAGGTTTTCGCACTGGGAATGCTGCAACAGGTATTCCAGTTCGTGTTCCCGGTAGCTGGTGTTTACGGTAAGCAGCACAGCCCCAATGCGGGCAGCGGCAAACATGGTGGTTACCCAGTGGGGCACGTTGGTAGCCCAAATGGCTATTTTTTCACCGGGTTCAACGCCAAGGGCCATAAGCCCTTTGGCCAGGTCGTCTACGGCGGTGCCAAATTCGGCCCAGGTTTGGCGCACGTTGCGGTCAACATAGACAATGGCATCAGCATTGGGGTGGGCGGCAATGGTGGCGTCTAGCAATTGGCCCAAGGTGTGCTTACGCAGGGTAAAAGGCTCTTGGTTCATAGGTAGTTCCATACGAGTAGGTAGAATATAATCGGGTGCCCTGAAGCGGGCGTGTTGTGCTTCACTTGAATGGCTTTGCAGCCGTTTTTTTGAACAGTAGCTACTGAACCTTATGCAGGCAACCCCTTGGGAAGGCCTTGGGCAGATAAAAAATTGCCTAAAGTGAATAATTATGGATAGTTACTTTTTTACACTATGATATGCAAACCATTACAAAAACCTTGGCATTTGGTAAATAAAATCAATTGGCGTTTGCTAAAATTAAAACTTGGAATTTGCTGCGCCGTGGTGTAGTGTGCCCACACTCTTTACAACTGTGAACCCGGTGCCTGCATGGCCGTTGTGTGCAGTTTTTGTTTTCCCCAGCACCGTCTTGTGGCGGTGCTGCTCTCTTTCCTTCCAGCCCTCCTGTGTTTATTGGCCTGCCGGCGGCATAATGCCGGTATACCCAGTGAAGCCTTCGTGTGAAGTCTTCTGCTGGGTGTGTTTGTGGCATACACGCTCCATTGGGGGTGTTCTACCAATTCTGCGGGAGTACTGTCAGAATTGGTAGAGTAGAGTCTGTGCAAGCAGACAACCAAAACCGAAGGTTTTGGAGAAGCAAGGCGGCTCTCCAAGGAAAACGTAGTGTTCCCTTGGAATTGGAATAAGTGCCTGTGTAAGGCCAAAACCCTGCTGAGAAAAACAATCATGACGGAACAGGAAAAAATTGCGCTGAAAGCAAAAGTGCGCTCGGAAATTGAACGCATCACCCGTGATGTGGCGCACCTTGAAGAGATTACCCGCCCCGTAAAGGCCGAAGACATGGACGAAATTACCCGCATGGATGCGCTGATCAATAAAAGTGTGAACGATGCCGCCCTGGCGGCTTCACGTTCACGCCTTGCGGGGTTGGGGTATGCCCTGAAACGTCTAGAGGATGATGACCCTGAATTTGGTTTTTGCCTTGAATGCGGGGAAGTCATTCCCATGCCGCGCTTAATGGCAATGCCGGAAGCTTCGCACTGCGTGGATTGTGCCGGGAGGTAACCCCATGAACCTGAATGTATACAGCAACCGCCGTGAATCCTTGCGCCGTGAAATGCACCGCAAAGGGTTTGATGCGCTGGTGGTGTCACTGGATGCGAACCGCTATTATTTGAGCGGATTTGAATTACACGACCCGCAAATGAACGAAAGTTCCGGGCGGCTTGTTATTCGGGCCAACGGTGAAGACTGGCTGTGTACAGATGCACGGTTCATGGACGCTGCCAAGCGTTTGTGGAATGAAGAACATATCCTTATTTACCGTTCTGCCGCAAACGACATAAACGCCCTGCTGCGCAGCTTTGCCCCCGGCAAGGTAGGCTTTGAGGCAGAAGTGCTCACCGTAGGGTTTTTCCGTTCCTTAAGCGAGGGCCTGACCTGCCAACCGGCAGACGGCCTTGTGGAAGCCTTGCGGGTTATTAAGGATAAAGAGGAAATTGCCCGCATGCAGCGCTCCTGCGCCCTGAACCATGCCCTGATGCAATGGGTGCCTTCCGTGCTGGTGCCGGGCCGCACCGAAGCCCAGGTGGATTGGGACATCACCCAGTTTTTCCGCAACAATGGGGCACAGGAAAATGCCTTTGCCGGCATTGTGGCAGTGGATGATAACGCTGCCCTGCCCCATGCGGTGCCAAGGGATCGGCAAATTACCGATAACTGCGCCGTACTGGTGGACGTGGGCTGCCGTATGGACGACTATTGTTCCGACCAGACCCGTACCTTCTGGGTGGGGGAAAAGCCAGCTCCCTGGTTCCTGCAATACCGCGAGCTGGTGCAAGAAGCCCAGCAGAGGGCCATTGCCACCATTCGCCCCGGCGTAACGGCAGCCAGTGTGTATGGCGCGGCTCGCAGCTACCTGGACAATAGCGGCCTTGGGCACTTGTTCACCCACGGGCTTGGGCACGGCGTGGGCCTGCAAACCCATGAAGCCCCCAGCCTGAACCCGCGCAGCGAAACAGTGCTGCACCCCGGCATGGTCATTACCGTGGAGCCCGGCCTGTACCTGGGCGGCCAGGGCGGCTTGCGCTGGGAGTATATGGTGCTGGTGACCGACGACGGGCACCGAGTGTTATAGGGAAACGTTGATTTATTTCCGTTTGGCTGCGTTACCTTTTTTCGCTTGTGCGTCGGGAAGATGTATGGGCAGCGAAGCCGCCGAAGCATATTCCCCGCCGTAGGAGCGGAAAGAAAGGAGCTAACCATGAACCCCACCACCACCATAGTGCTTGCCACCCACAACCAGGGTAAAGTGCGCGAATTTACGGAATTGTTGCGTCCCTTCGGGCTGGAAGTGCTGAGCATGGACGCCTTCCCCCATGTGCCGGAAGTGGATGAAACAGGCATCACCTTTGAAGAGAATGCCCTGCTGAAAGCCACAGAAGTAAGCCGTGCCACAGGCCTTGTGGCCCTTGCCGACGATTCTGGCCTTGAGGTGGACTACCTCAACAACGAGCCAGGGGTGTATTCTGCCCGTTACAGCGCCACGCCCGAACACAAGGCAACGGATGCTGGCAACGTACAGCTTGTGTTGCAAAAACTTGCCGGGGTTCCTGCGGAAAAACGCGGGGGGCGCTTTCAGTGCTGCATGGCAGCCGCCACGCCGCAGGGGGCAACCATGGTGGCCCGTGGCACCTGGGCAGGCCGCCTGGGTGAAGCCCCGGTGGGGGAAAACGGCTTTGGCTATGACCCCATATTCATCATTGACCTGGAGTCTGGCAAAACCGCTGCAGAACTGAGCCGGGAAGCGAAGAATGCCATAAGCCACCGGGCGCGGGCTGTGCACAATCTATTGGAATTGTGGCCCGGCTTCTGGCAGGCATGGCTAGCAGGAAAACGCTGATTTATTCAGCACACGTTAACGGCTGTTTTCTGCTGGACTCTTGCCTTATTTTGGCGTATTTATTTTAAGTTTCCCATGAATGCAGAAAAATTACCTCCCTCAGGAACGGCACAGCCCGTTCTGCCCCAAGCAAACCGCTGCCCTGTGCCCCAACAGGACGGTGTACTTGTACTGTGCAAGCCCAAGGGAATTACTTCTGCGGCCTGTATTGGAAAAGTAAAGTGGGCCTTCGGGCAGAAAAAAATAGGGCATGCCGGCACCCTGGACCCCATGGCCACAGGGGTATTGCTTGTACTTTTGGGGCAAGCCACTAAAATTTCCGGGCACCTTATGGAGCAGGGGGAAAAGACCTATTCCGGTCTTATTCGCCTTGGCGTAGTGACCGATACCTGGGACGCTGAAGGCGCGGTGGTGGAAGAACACCCCGTGGTGGGCGTTACCCAGGAAACAGTGCAGGAAGCCATGCAAGAACTTGTGGGCACCTATGCACAGGAAGTTCCGGCGTATTCCGCTGCCAAACACCAGGGCAAACCCCTGTATGAACTGGCGCGCAAAGGGTTGGAAACTCCCATAAAAAAGAAAGAAATTACTGTTTTTCGCGGCGAGGCTGAATTGGTTGGCCCGTCGCTTGTCCGCTTCCGCGCAACGTGCAGTTCTGGCACCTACATACGCTCCCTGGCCCACAGCTTGGGGAAGCGCTTAGGGTGCGGCGCCATGCTTGAAGAACTCACGCGGGAGTACAGCCACCCCTTCGGCCTTGACAAAGCGCATCATTTAGAAGCGCTGCTGGGCAATGCCGAAGCATTCACCGCCTCCATTTTGGGCATTGCCGAAGCATTGCCCGGCAGGCACAAGGTGTGTGTGGCAGGGGAAGAAGCAGCCCGTGTAAAAAACGGTATGCCCCTTGCTTACAACGCCGCTGTTTCCGGGCCATTTCAGCCCGGCAGGCAGGCCCTGCTTATGAATGGAGAAACCCCCCTTGCCCTTGTGGAAGCAGCCATGCTGCAAAACAACGAGGCATGGGCCGTGGTGCGGGGGCTTTGGACACTCTAAGCCAGGGGCCTAATAAGCCTTTGGCAACACACACCCGGTGCCATGCACCGCATAAAGGAGTACGCTGTGGTAATGCAAACTGAGCAAAAACTGGCAATCATCAAGCAATACGGTAAAACTGAAGGGGACACCGGTTCCCCTGAAGTGCAAATTGCTCTTCTTACAGCCCGTATTATTGAACTGACAGAGCACTTTAAAGTGCACAAAAAAGACTTCCACTCCCGCCAGGGCCTGCTTACCCTGGTTGGTCGTCGCCGTCACCTTTTGAAGTACCTGCAAAATACTGAAGTGCAGCGCTACCGTGCCATTATTGAAAAGCTCGGCCTGCGTAAGTAAATAGGGAAAAGGGGGGCTTTGGCCCCCCTTTGTTTTACACCCGCCCAAAGGCTGGTGCAGACGCACTTTCCAAGGCCTATTGCAATTGCTTTTGAGTATATTCCTTTTGATTTGACTGGCGCAGGCGTTGTTCTGGCATAGGGCCACTAACGCTCCCAGTATGCTTTCCTGTGTTGCGGCGGTGCATGCACCAAGCGCACAGTGCGTAGGTTTTGCCTGCTGGCAAATCTTACGCAAAACCACTATCTGCCCAGTGTTGGGCACGCAGTGAAGGGGGGTCCGGGTAAAGGACGCAAAGAGCGGCTTTCAAATATTGTTATGGAACGACTGAACAAACCAGCATTTCCATAAAAATGACTCTGGCCGTTACGTGTTGCCTCTTTTAACCGGAATCCCCTTCAAGGAGTCGAATTATGAGTATTTTCCCTTGCACCCGTCTTACCGCAACAGTTGGCGGGAAAGACATTATTGTTGAAACAGGCCGCATGGCCAACCAGGCCGACGGTTCCGTATGGATCCAGTGCGGCGGCACTGTGGTGCTGGTCACAGCCTGTTCCCAGGTCATGGAGCGCGACCTCGGCTTTTTCCCCCTCACCGTTGAATATTCCGAAAGAATGTACGCTGCCGGGCGTATTCCTGGCAGCTTTTTCCGCCGGGAAATTGGCCGCCCTTCCGAGCGTGAAACCCTGGTTTGCCGCCTCATCGACCGCCCCATGCGCCCCATGTTCCCCAAGGGTTTTCGCGATGAAGTGCAGGTACTTGCCAGCGTTATTTCTTCCGACCAGGAAAACGATTCCGACGTGCTGGCTGTAACGGGCGCTTCCCTTGCCCTTGGCCTTTCTTCCATTCCCTTTAACGGCCCGGTGGTTGGTGGGCGCATTGCCCGCGTAAACGGGCAGTTCCTGCTTAACCCCACCAAAAAAGAAATGGAAGGCACCGAATTAAACTTCGTTATTGCGGCTTCCAAAGACGCCGTGGTGATGGTGGAAGGCGAAGCCCTTTTTGTGCCCGAACAGGTTGTGGCAGAAGCCCTTGCCTGGGGCCATAAAGAACTGCAACCCCTGCTTGAAGTGCAGGAAAAGCTGATTGGCATGTGCGGCAAAGCCAAGCAGGCTGTGGCAGCCCCCAAAGACTATTCCGCACTGAAGGCTTTTGTTGAAAAAGCCGTGAAGGCCGACCTGCAAGCCGCCTTGCAAGTGCCAGAAAAAATGGCTCGTAAAATTGCCAAAAAAGCCGTGAAAGAAAAAGCCCTGGCTGCTGTGCTGGCTGAAGGTTCCCCCTTTGCTGAAGACCAGGAAGCCTTGGGCGGCTTTGGTGAAGTGCTGAGTGAACTGGAAAAAGCCTACGTGCGTACCCGCATTCATAAAGAAGGCCTGCGTATTGACGGCCGTAACACCACCACCGTGCGCCCCATTACCATTGAAACGGGCATTCTGCCCCGTGCGCATGGTTCCGTGCTGTTTGCCCGTGGGGAAACCAAGTCTTTGGTGGTAAGCACCCTTGGTAGCTCTACCGATGAACAGCGCATGGACTCCCTTATGGGCGACGTGACCAAGAAATTCATGCTGCACTACAACTTTGCGCCGTTCAGCGTGGGCGAAGTGAAGCCTGTGCGTGTTTCCCGCCGGGAAGTGGGCCACGGTGCCCTGGCAGAAAAAGCCCTGCGCCCCATTCTGCCTGCAGGCACCAGCTTTCCTTTCACCTTGCGTGTGGTTTCTGAAACACTGGAATCCAACGGTTCTTCCAGCATGGCTGCGGTGTGCGGTGGCTGCCTTTCCCTTATGGATGCCGGGGTTCCGGTAAAGGCCCCTGTAGCGGGTATTGCCATGGGCCTTATTAAGGAAGGCGACGAGTACATTGTACTTACCGACATTCTGGGTGATGAAGACGCCCTTGGCGATATGGACTTTAAAATTGCCGGTACTGCTGAAGGCCTTACCGCAGTGCAAATGGACATCAAAATTTCCGGCCTTTCCATGGAAATTATGACCAAAGCGCTGAACCAGGCCCGTGAAGCCCGCCTGCACATTCTGGGTGAAATGGCAAAAGCCCTGGCTGCCCCGCGCCCCGAGCTTTCCAAGTATGCCCCGCAGCATTGCTCTGTAGACGTGAACCCAGACGCCATTCGCCTGATTATTGGCCCCGGTGGCAAGAACATCAAGGCCATTACCGCAGACACTGGCGCTTCCATTGACATTGACGATTCTGGCATTGTAGCCATTTTTGCCCCCACCATGGAAGCATTGGAGCGCGCCAAGGCCGCTGTGCTTGCTTTTGACCAGCGTGCAGACCTTGGCAAAAACTACGAGAATTGCAAAGTAGTGAAAGTGCTGGAAATTGGCTGCATCGTAGAGCTTGCCCCCAACCTGGAAGCCCTTGTGCACGTTTCCCAGCTTGACACCAGCCGCGTAGAAAACGTGGCAGACTTTGTGAAGCTTGGCGACACCATGACCGTGAAAGTTATTGAAGTGAACGGCGACCGTGTACGCGCTTCCCGCAAGGTTGTATTGCAGGAAGAACAGGGCATTGCCTGGAACCCGGAAGAAACAGCCCGCCCTGCTCGCCCCCCGCGTGACCGCAATGACCGCGGCGGCGACCGTGGCGGCTTCCGCGG
Source organism: Desulfovibrio cuneatus DSM 11391 (assembly GCF_000430005.1). Taxonomy (GTDB): domain Bacteria; phylum Desulfobacterota; class Desulfovibrionia; order Desulfovibrionales; family Desulfovibrionaceae; genus Frigididesulfovibrio; species Frigididesulfovibrio cuneatus. Next base: position 112,578 of record NZ_AUCY01000012.1, on the reverse strand, counting down.
TGGCGACCGTGGCGGTGACCGTGGTGCCCCCCGTGGCCCGCGCCGCTAGAGGACACGAGAGTTTGTAATTTGGGGAGGCAGAGCCTCCCCAATTCCTTCCTTTCTCCACTCAGGATTTAAGGGCATGTTGCCCTTGCACTGCAAAAATACCACCATGAACTATTGAAAAATAGTGAATGGTGGTATTTTCTTGCACTCAATACGATACGCAAGTCATCGTTGGTTTGTATGGCCTTCAATGAGCCTCGCTGCCTATTCGCTTACTTTGAAAAACGCCAGCAGGTGCTGCTTTTTAAGTGCCCAGATTGGAGCAAAACGCTGAAAGAGCATTTCTTCCGTAAGCAGCATTGCCCCTGGCCGTACCGTATTATCAAGGTACATCACTTTTCCCCCAAGGCGTGCCGCAACAACAACATGCAGTTCATTTTTACTTTTGTTGGTTGTTTCGCCAATCACTAGCCACAAGGACTCTTCCGGCCAGCCCAGGTACAGCAAGGTAAGGTATTTTGCAATGGCGAAGTCTTCACAATCGCCACCATTGGCATAAAACTCTTGCGGGGTTGCCCAAAATTCCTGCACGCCATAGGTGGCAGTATCCCTGCGCCACGGGCGTTCATTAAAAAAACCGTTTACCGACATAAGTTGCTCTACAGCAGGCATACTGGAAGTTTTTTTTTCTATATTATGCCAGCGTACTTTTTCCGGCTGTGGCAATGCAGTAACGAATTTTTCCATCCCTCCTGCTGCTTCATGCCGCTCTGTAACTTCCTGCAACAAAGCAGCCACAAAGTGTTTTTGACTTTTCAAGCCTGTTGCCATTTTAAACGAATTATACCCAGAAATGGCAAAATTTTCATTTTTCTGTTTGGCTGCAAGGGCTTCTTCTTGCGTTTCACCCGTTGGCCTGGCAAAAGCTGCGCCTGCGCACACCATGCAGCAACAACCAAGTAGCAAAAGGTAACCGGGTAATGCCATGAACACACGCCTACGGGGAGGATGTGCTGGCAAATTTGTTACCCCTGCGGCTAGCCTGGGCAATAAAACAAGTGACGTAGGCATACTGTTGCAACACATAACCATGTTCATACTCTTTTGCCTGCTTGTAATAAGGTGGAATGATTGCTCTTATAGCAACCCCACCCGCATGGTTTCCAGCAGGTGCATGCTCATGTACTTTATAGCGGATAAAGCTGCGTCACATCACAACCTGGTTCTTGCCCCCCTGCTTTGCCAGGTATAAGTTCCTGTCCGCTTCTTCCAGCACCGCTTCAAGCCCCACCTGCACATTGCTTGTGTGCAGCCCAATGCTTATAGTCACGATAATAGATTTATCTTCAGTAACAAACGGGGATTCTTGCACTGCCTTACGTACTTTTTCCGCAGCGTGCCGGGCATTCAAAGGGCATGTGTCTGCCATAAGCACCACAAACTCTTCTCCACCCCAGCGGAACACCCTGTCTGAAGCCCGTAGCGTTTGGGCGAGAATGGTAGCCACATGGCACAGCACAGCATCGCCCAATAAATGACCGTAGGTATCATTCACTTTTTTGAAATCATCAATATCAACAAGGGCAATACTTAACGGTTGCTTTGCGCGCTGGGCCCTTGCGACTGAAACAGTAAAATAGGTAAGAAAATCACGGCGGTTACCAAGGCCCGTCAGAGCATCTGTAAGGGCATTTGTTTCTAAGCTTTTTGCAAGGCACGCATAGTTGTGGCATTGCCGGGCATAGAATTCTTGCATAACTAGGTAAATAGCAGTTATGCTTACATAAACGGTACCAAGCGGAAGCAGCTCTTTAGCGGAGGCAACGCCCGCGGCCAACAAAAGCCACCCCCCTGCCAGCAAAAACACAACACTTAAGGCCCCCCCAAACATAATGCCGGAGCACATAATAAATACAGGTGGCAGTGCTACCCACCACATATACGTAAAAAAACCTTCCAGGGGCACTATTAAGGTTACTGCTACAGCAAAAAAAGCCACGGCAAGACCAAGCCATTGCGGCGGGCAATTTCTGGGCCGCACTAAAAGGAAAAGGGCAATGCACACAGCATACCCCACAAGCAGGCCCACTTTATGAAAATGTAAAAACGAAAACGGAGCTTCCCTCCCCCAAACCCAAAACACACTACAAAACATCACCACATAACAAATCACCAACAGAGTAATACCCTTGTGATGAAGCTTCTCTCCACCTGAATTGAAAGCAGTCGGCATGTATCTTTCCATAAGAGAACAGTTAGAGGGGGTTTACGGTGAATAGAAGAAACAGATTTCTCGAAATAATTAAAGGTTAAGCGACACAACAACAACCACCATAAAGGGGTGGAGTTTATAGACAAACTGTATACATTATGCAGCAACAGAAACTTTTTCCAGTAACAATACACAACGCTACACGCAACAAAGACTTCCAGAGTATAGAAAGCGATATGTCGACATTTCTGAATATCGCTTCTGCCTACCAACACCGTTGTCACTCCTGCCGCCAGCGTGCCATCCCTGCAAAGGCAGGAATATTATGCGGCCACATGTCAAGTCAGCCCAGGTATTTTTGGCGGTGCCAAGGCACAGAAGAATGGTAACAGTGAAGACAATGCCTGCAATGCAGGTATTGCTAGTGCTGGGGCAGCGGCACGCCACACTCCGCCCCTTGTCATCCCTTCCGAACATCCCTATTCTTTCCCCACCATTCCACTTGCCCGGTGTGTTCCTTTCATGTACCACAGGGAGTGCCTGGCAACAGGCCCGTGACAATGCTTACAGCACCGCTGCACCAGCGTACCCTTAAAAAACACGTGTTTTATGGAAATATATACCGACCCTTCCCAACTCGCCCCCTATGTTACCGGGGGCAGCACTGCCACCATTGGCAATTTTGATGGTGTCCACAAAGGGCACCAGGCCCTTATCGCAGCGGCAGTGGCAAAGGCCCGCGCCCTGGGGGTGCCGGCTATTGTCATTACCTTTACACCGCACCCCTTGCAGGTACTCCTTAAAGAGAACGCCCCGCCTACCCTGATGGCCCTGGACATAAAGCTGCAAAAGCTGGAAGAGCTGGGGGTAGACATTACTCTTGTGCTCCCCTTTACACATGCCCTGGCAAAGCAAACACCTGAAGAATTTGTGCAGCAGGTGCTGGTAAACCAGTTACACCTGCGCTTTTTGGCTGTGGGCTATGACTATGCCTTTGGCAAAAACCGCCGGGGCACGGCCGCTGTGCTTGCCAGCCTTGGCCAGCAGCATGGCTTTACGGTGGAACAGATTGCCGCTGTGCCGGTAAACGGCACCATTGTCAGCTCCACCGCCATACGCGAAGCTTTGTGCCTGGGCCGGGTGGATATAGCCGAAGCCCTGCTGGGCCACCCCCACCTTATTCGGGGGGAAGTAATTCATGGCAAGGGCCGGGGGGGAAGCCAACTGGGGTTTCCCACGGCAAACCTTGCCCCGCGTGAAGACACCCTGCTGCCAGCAGAAGGGGTGTATGCCGTGTTTACCAGAATTCGCACCGCCGCAGGCACTGCCCCTGGCCCGTGGCACCGGGCACTTGCCAGTGTGGGCACAAACCCCACCTTTCAAGATGGCTCCCTTCGGGCAGAAATTCACCTGCTGGACTTTGACCAGGACCTGTATGGCAAAACCCTGGAAGTTGCCTTTGCAGCCTTTTTACGCGACCAAAAAACCTGCTCTGGCATTGAAGAGCTGGTAAACATGATTCACCAGGACGTGCGTGATGCCCGCCGTTGTTTAGAAACCAAAACACTGCCCAATGGCCTGCCGGGCCAACCCAAGGAACATGTATGAGCTACCAGCCGCACACCACATATTCGCGTTTACGCACACCCATTCATACACACGTAGCAGCACTTGCCCTTATGCCCCGTGCCATGCAGCCTGGGGCAACAAAGGGTGCAGCCCTGTTGCTGGCCCTGGCCTTGTGCATTGCCCTGGCGATTTCAGGCGCATTGCAGGCCCAGGCCGCCCAAACAACTACCAAAGCAACCAGCCAGGCAAATAGCCCGCTGGAAGCGGTCAGCCTTGCCCAAAAAGGCATTGAAGGGTCCGACTACACCCTGTTTTCCCGCATGGTAGATACAGACAGCATTGTGCGCGGCACCGCAAGGGAAGCCCTTACCTTTTTGCAGGAAAAAATGCAGAAAGGGGAACTGAGCGGGGCCACCCCTGTGATGGCTCTTATGCTTTCAGGGGTGAATGTGGAAGATGCAAACCAAATGAACATGCTCACCCAAATGCTCAGCTCGGAAGTGCGCAGCTTTGTGGCTTCCGGCATTTCCGGCGGGCACTTTGCAGGCAAACCCAATGGCAAAACGAAAACTGCCGGGGCCGGGGCATTGTTCACCGGGCTTTCCACCAAAGCAAAACGCCTTGTGCCGGGTAAAGTGTTACAGGAAAAGGGCGATACAGCTCTTGTAAGCGCCGTGCTGGAAGACGGCGACGCTGGCCGTTTTCCCCTGGAATTGAACATGACCCGCACCAATGAAACCTGGCGGATTACCGGCATACACAACCTGCGGCCCATGCTGGAAACGGCTGCGGCCCGCGCCGGGCTATAAGCCGCACTCCCTTACCACCCTTGGCAGCGTTAGGCCCTTAACGCATCACGCAGGAGCAAAGCATGGCATATCCTCAGCACACTTCCTGTAGCACATGTGTAGCTTCGCATTCAGTATGCCTGCCACAGCAGCGCCATGGGGTACCTGCCCACAGCCTTGCGTGGGTACTTGTCCTGTTTTTCCTGTTTTTCCAGGGCCATGCCTTTGCCGAAGAGGGGTTTCGCCTCCCGCCGCTAAGCCAGGGTTTTTTCCCTGAACGTACCGTGACCCTGGTACTTACCGGGGAACTGGAAGCCCACGACACCGGGCTTATTCCCCAGGCCATTGCTGGTACCACCAGCAACGATAAAGAACGTCTGGCCGTGGTCACCCGCCCAGGAAGCAGCGGCGCGCTGGCGGTAAACACCCTGTTGCAAAAAGATGCCGATGGCTACACAGCCGCCTTAATACGCCTGCCCGATTTTTACTTGCACCGCTTTACCGAGCAGCCCCTGTACCAGGAAATGGAAATAACCCCGCTGCTTATTTACGCAGGGGCTCCCCTGGCGTTGTGGGTGCCGGAAAATTCCCCATACCAAAACTTTGCCGACCTGTGGGACACCCTGCGCCAAAGCCAGCTAGGTACTTTTTTCATTGCCGGAACGGGCATGGACACAGCCAGCCGCATGGCCAACGCCAACCTGAACCGTGAAGCTGGTGCGCAAACGGGCTTTATGCCCCTGGCCTCAACAGAAAAAGCCCTTGAGGCAGTGACGGAAGGCAAAGCCAAGGCCTTGTGGGCCCCCGCCCTGGCCCCCGCCCTGCTCCCTGGTATGCGCCCGTTGGCTGTGGCTTCAAAAGAGCGGGTGCCGCTGTTGCCGGAAACCCCCACCCTGCTTGAAGCAGACTGCCCCGTTACCCAATATGTGTACCTTGGCATAGCGGTGAACGCCAACACAACCGATGTACGCCAAACAGAACTTCTCACCTTTCTCAACGAGATTTTAGGCCAACCTGCCTTCCAAAATGCTCTGCTCCGGGTGGGCTTTGCCCCTTTGCGCCTTACCCCGGAACAGCGCGACGCCCTGCTGGACGACCAAAGCAACGACGCACGGGAATTTATCAGCAACTTCTCGGAACAATAAACCCGCTCCTGCCAGACAAAAACCCATGCGCTCCTGCTCTCTCAGGACAGGCCAAAGCATTTTTTAGCCAACAACCCTTGCTTTTTGTAATTTCCTGGCCTATGCTTTTTTTGCAGAAAATACACCAAGGAACTTTTGTGAAGCACATAGCCCAATTCCATTGCGGCACCACCGCCACTACCACAGCATTTGCTTGTGGTTCCATGCGTTGCGCTTCCTCTATTCCCCTTCTATGCCTGGCTCTTATTCTACGCAGCCCCATGGGCGGCGCATAGGCCAGGTTTTTTATTGTATTTTCACCTGTCCGGTCGTATGCGCCACCCCTAGGGGTGGTTTTTTTGTTTCCAAGGCATTCGCCGGAACATACCCCCCTAGTGGAGAGCATTTCTTACTTGATTTTATTGACTTTTATTGGGGGACGCTGTCCCCCAGCCCCCTGCAAGGGGAATAATTCCCCTTGCCCCCCCCATTTGCGTTCACTTTTTCGCAAAGCGAAAAAGTGAACGCTGATGCGGGATCCAAGGGCATCATGCCCTTGGCGGAGGGGATTGGGGAGGCAGAGCCTCCACAAATTAAGTGCAACAATTTCAACTAGCCAATACCCTCCAGTGGTCATTTCTGCCCGTACACAGCAACTAGGCAAGCGGCTTTATACGTTTACAGCACAGGGCATGCGCCCAAGAACCTGAACTACCAGGAGAACCAGATGAGTGCTTCTTCCGACCGTGTCATTATATTCGACACCACACTGCGCGACGGTGAGCAGTCACCCGGCTGCACCATGAGCCTTTCTGAAAAGATACTGCTTGCCCACGCCCTGGAAGGCCTTGGGGTTGATGTTATGGAAGCAGGCTTTGCCGCTGCCAGCCCAGGCGACTTTGAAGCGGTGAACACCATTGCCAAGGAAGTCAATTCCATTGTGGTCACAAGCCTTGCCCGCGCCCTGGAACAAGACATTGAAGCCGCGGCAAAAGCCATTGAACCTGCCAAAAACAAGCGTATTCATACCTTTTTGGCCACTTCCCCCCTGCACATGGAATACAAGCTGCGCAAAAGCCCCGCTGAAGTATTGAAGATGATTGAAAAGGCCGTGCGCTTTGCAGCTTCTTGCACGGCAGATGTAGAATTTTCCTGCGAAGACGCGTCACGTTCCGACAAAATCTTTCTGGTGGAAGCATGCGAGGCAGCCATTGCTGCCGGGGCCAAAACCCTGAACATTCCCGACACCGTGGGCTATGCCCAGCCGGAAGAATACGGCAAGCTTATTGCCCACCTAAAAGAACATGTGAAAGGCAGCGAAAACATTATATTCAGCGTGCACTGCCACAACGACCTTGGCGTTGCCGTGGCCAGCAGCCTTGCTGCCCTGAAGGCCGGGGCACGCCAGGCGGAAGTAACCGTGGGCGGCATTGGGGAGCGGGCAGGCAATGCCTCGCTGGAAGAGCTGGTTATGGCCCTTACGGTGCGCAAGCCCTATTATGGCCTTACTACCAACATTAAAACACCGCTCATTTACCCAACAGCACGGTTGCTTTCACGCATTATCGGGCAAACATATGCCCGCAACAAGCCCATTCTGGGGGCCAACGCCTTTGCCCATGAATCAGGCATTCACCAGGCAGGGGTGCTGAGCAACCCGGAAACCTATGAAATAATGACCCCGGCTTCCATTGGCCTGACAGACAACAACGCCATTGTTATTGGCAAGCATTCAGGCCGCAGTGCGCTAAAATCAAAGCTTGACAGCATGGGGTATCAGTTGGAAGATGCCCAGATTGACAAGATGATGCTGGCCATTAAAGTGCTGGCGGACAAAAAGAAGCAGATTTTTGACGAAGATATTGAAGCCTTGGTGGTGGAAAAAGTGCACCGGGTGCCAGACAAGTTCCGCCTTGTGCACTTAAGCATTCTGAGCAGCGACATTGGCGTGCCCCCCACCTGTATGCTGGTTATGGAAAAAGATGGCAAGGAATGCCGTCACTCAGGGTTTGGTGTGGGCTCGGTGGATGCCGTGTTCAAAACCATTTGCCATGTGTGTGAAGCAAAGCCCACCATTGAAGAATATTCCGTCAACTCCATTTCTGGCGGCTCCGACGCCCAGGGTGAAGTATTTGTACGCCTGGCTCAAAACGGGCGTGTCGCAATTGGCCGGGCTTCAGACCCGGACGTAATTAACGCCAGTGCCAAGGCCTTTATTAACGCCTTGAACCGCCTGGCAAAAAATTAGGAGGAAGCCACCTCATGGCGCTGACCCTTGCTCAAAAAATACTCAAGGCGCACACTACCACGCCCGTTACCGATGAAGCCCTGCAACCAGGGGCCATTGTAAACTGCCGGGTAGACATGGTGCTTGCCAACGATATTACCGCACCGCTTTCCATTAAATCGCTCCGTACCATGGGTGCCAAAAAAGTGTTTGACAACACGAAAATTGCCCTGGTTATGGACCACTTTACCCCGCAAAAAGACATTGCCAGCGCCGAACAGGTAAAAGGCGTGCGCGAATTTGCCAAAGAACAGAACATTGTTCACTATTATGAGGGCGGCAACGCCGGGGTGGAACACGCCCTGTTGCCGGAACTGGGCCTTGTGGGCCCCGGCGACCTCGTAATTGGGGCAGACAGCCACACCTGCACTTACGGCGGCATTGGTGCTTTTGCCACGGGCATGGGTTCCACCGACGTAGCCGCTGGCATGGCCCTTGGCCAAAGCTGGTTCAAAGTGCCAGAAACCATTCGCGTGACCGTTACAGGCAAACTGCCGGAATACGTGGGTGGCAAAGACATTATTCTGTGGACCATTGGGCAGCTTGGTGTAGACGGCGCACGCTACAAGGCGCTGGAATTTGACGGCGAAGCCATTGAGGCCCTTTCCGTTGAAGGCCGCCTGACCATTGCCAACATGGCCATTGAAGCGGGCGGCAAAGCCGGCCTGTTCGCTGTGGACGCAAAAACCCTGGCTTATGCCCAGGCCGCAGGCCGCAAAGGCGACGTGGCCCTGGCAGCCGACCCCGGTGCCACCTACGAACGCACCCTGACCCTGGATGTGACCAACATGGAACCCCTGGTGGCCTGCCCGCACCTGCCGGAAAACGTCAAGCCCGTTTCCCAGGTCAAAGGCATTACCGTAAACCAGGTGATTATTGGCTCATGCACCAACGGCCGCATTGAAGATTTGCGCGTTGCCGCTGCCGTGCTCAAGGGCCGCCAGGTAAACAACAACGTGCGCTGCATTGTGCTGCCTGCCACCCCCCGCATTTGGAAGCAAGCCCTGAAGGAAGGGCTTGTGGAAATTATGCTGGACGCTGGCTGCATTATGGGGCCTGCCTCCTGCGGGCCATGCCTTGGCGGGCACCTTGGCATTCTTGCCGGGGGCGAACGCGCCCTTGCCACCACCAACCGTAACTTCAGGGGCCGTATGGGCAGCCTGGATGCGGAAGTGTACCTGGCTAACCCGGCAATAGCAGCCGCCACCGCTGTGGCTGGCACCATTAGCCACCCTGCCGCCCTATAAAGACTATTGCAACATAGTCTTTAGGCGACTTCCCGCAGGGAAGATGCCCCAAAAAGTACGAATAAGGGAAATTTACTTTCCCTGTAAAATGAGTACTTTTTGTGACTTCGGCCATGTTTCAACCTGCGAAAGCAGAGCGAAACATGATGGAAAAAGCACGCAAAACGTAGTTTTGCAATGGTCTTATATAAGGAGCAAGCAACCATGAAATATAACGGGAAAACCCTTTGCGTTGGGGACCATATTGATACAGACGCCATCATTCCTGCCCGCTTCCTGGTCACCACCGACCCGGTGGAACTTGGCAGCCACTGCATGGAAGGCCTTGACCCGGAATGGATCAAGCAAGTAAAGCCAAACGCCACCTTTTTGGTGGCAGGCCGCAACTTCGGGTGCGGTTCCTCACGCGAGCACGCCCCGGTTGCCATTGTGGGCGCTGGCATTCCTGTGGTTATTGCCCACAGCTATGCCCGCATCTTCTACCGCAACGCCTTTAACATGGGGCTTATTCCCCTGGAAATTGGCGACGAAGTAGAAAACATCAAGCCCGGCGACGAGCTGGAAATTGATATGACAGCAGGTACCATTGCTAACAAAACATCCGGCAAGGTCATTACCTTCCCGCCCCTGCCGGAAGCCATGGCAGCCATCCTTAACGCTGGTGGCCTTGCTGAGTATGTGAAAAAGCAACTGAACGCCTAGTTGCAATAATAGGGGAAGAATATGCGGGGAGGGAACCAACAGGGTTTGAAGCCCTGTTGGTTCCCTCCCCGTACCCCTCCCTCCTTTACTCCGTATTGAGGGAAGGGAGGGTGTTAAGAAAAAAATCTGAAACGTTTTTTGGGTTTTACTCTCAAAAAGTTGGCCTACACATAACTATACTAGCCAAAATTACATGCATTGATTTGCATCATTGAGCAACGCACTAAACTGGGAAGGGATTTTTCCATTTTCCAGTAATTTCTTAAAGATAACGTATACATCTGTTTTGCTGCCTTTTTTGCGCATAGTACTCTGGTCATTTAACCAACAAAAAATAACTTTCAACTCCTCTGTGGAGAATTGAAAAAAGAGTCGATACCTATCAGGCAATCCATCATTCTTAATACGTCGCCAGCGTCTATAGGCTTCCCCCAAAGTATTACCCAAAAGGTATCTCTTATGGGTAGGGTCAGCCAACGCATTGTTCATGGCTTTTCGTATGCCATCAAAAAAACGAACTTTGGGTAATTCCTTATAACCAGTGGGATTTTCTTCTTTCATCCGAAGGGCATATAATACATATCGACTATAAATAACGTTGAATAAAGGATGATGCCACTCTGCATAACGTGGCACCCCATCAAAGCAACTTGCCTTAATCATATATTGTCATGCTCCTGCAACAAGGCTTCAATTCGTTGCGTAGCAAATGAAGGCTCAAGTACGCTCATTCCTTGGGTAAGTGCATCAAGAAAACGTTCTTCAGCCTTGCAGTATTCCTCAGAGTTTTCAGGATACTTCTCCATTTCTTCTTGCAAACTCTCAATTGCCCTGAGCTGCGCAGCCTCCTCGAGCAAAGGATGGACTGAATCAGGAAATAATATACTCCACTGCACGAAAATAGTTTCCAGCATTGCAGAATCATCAAAAGCCTCAGCAAGATCTGCAGCCAACTCAGAAATAGCCCTAGAGTCAGGAAAACGCTCAAAAGCTTCACAGGCAATGTCGTACGCTAAACGCATTTTTCCTAAAAAAACACATGTAGACACAATGTTCGCAGACAGAACTGAAGACATACCTATAATACGAGATTGCTCAATCAACCGTATTGCTTCAATTGAGTTACCTGTAATAGCAGCCAGTAGAATATGAATAAAATGCGAGATTTCAGGCTCTATCTTAATGGCCTTTTGTGCTTCACGCTCATACCGCTTGCACTCAAAAGCAGTAAGTGTTTGCTTTTTGCAAAAAATTTCCCATAGATTATCTATTACTGGGTTCAATGCGCTTGCTGGTATAGGTGCCATGATCGTATCCTAGCGGTTCAAAAGAATAATCAAGTTGATTGCATTTATCAGGAATAAGCACAATCAAGGAAAAATCAAGATGTACTTGATGTGCAATAAATTTACACGAACTTATGGTCTACTGTAAAGCAGTAACTCTCTTCATCTAGGGCCTGCAAGAAATCTCATATCCATAGGACGCCTCCTGTACTCAAAATCCCGGCATTCCACATGCTGTGCATAAGTAACTCCTCCATCCCCACATTTTTCCCACTTCCAGCTCATAACGGCTTGCCATTGCCGCCGCTGCCTAGTACAAAAGACTCCGGCACCCATTTGCCACACTGTTCCGGCAGCGCTCTGTGCGAATTGAGCGTAGCCACCTTGAAACCCGCAGGGCAAGCACAGCGCAGCCATGCGGGGTGGTACTCTCTGCATGGCAGGGGGGAAATGATGGTATTTTTGACGCTGGCCAGGCGCGGGGTGTTTTTACAAGGGGGCTGACCTCAAGGTCTGCCCCGAAGGAAAAACACTCCGCAACGACGCCAGCGTCAAAAAGTCCAGTTTTCCCCATGCCGTGCAGAAGCACGAACCCTCCCCCACCACCAACCATCACACTCTAGAGGACTCGCATGAAAAAGCATATCGTGGTTCTGCCGGGCGACGGCATTGGCCCAGAAGTAGTGGCCCAAACCCTGAAGGTTCTGCGCGCCGTGGAAACCAAGTTCGGCGTTTCCTTTACCTTTGAAGAAGCCCTCATGGGCGGCGCCGCCATTGACGCCACAGGTTCCCCCCTGCCAGAAGCCACCGTTGCCGCCTGCAAAAAGGCCGACGCCGTGCTGCTTGGTGCCGTAGGCGGCCCCAAATGGGACAACCTGCCCAACGCAAAGCGCCCCGAAGCTGGCCTGCTTGGCATTCGCAAAGAGCTGAACCTGTATGCCAACCTGCGCCCCGCCACCGTGTTCCCGGAACTGGCTTCCCTTTCCTGCCTGCGCCCCGACCTTGTGCAAAACGGCATTGATATTCTTGTTGTGCGCGAACTCACTGGCGACGTCTACTTCGGTCAGCCCGCAGGCGAAGAAGTACGCGACGGCAAGCGCTGCGCCTTCAACAACATGATTTATTATGAAGACGAAGTACGCCGCATTGCCCGCGTGGGCTTTGCTGCTGCCATGGCCCGCGGCAAGCGCCTGTGCTCCGTTGATAAATGCAACGTCCTTGTGGTAGGCCGCCTGTGGCGCAGCATTGTGGAAGAAGTGCACAAAGAATTCCCCCAAGTGGAACTCTCCCACATGTATGTGGATAACTGCGCCATGCAGCTTATCCTTAACCCCGCCCAGTTCGACGTTATCGTCACCGGCAACATCTTTGGCGACATTCTTTCCGACGAAGCCGCTGCCGTGGCTGGCTCTTTGGGCATGCTGCCCTCAGCTTCCCTTTCCGGCACCGCTGCGGATGGCGGCATTGGCCTGTACGAGCCCGTGCACGGCTCTGCCCCGGACATTGCCGGGCAAGACAAAGCCAACCCCCTGGCCACCATCCTTTCCGCTGCCCTTATGCTGCGCATGAGCTTTGGCCTGAACGATGCCGCCACCGCAGTAGAAACTGCCGTGCGCAACGTGCTGAAAGCTGGCTACCGCACAGGCGACATCATGAAAGACGGCGGCACCCTTATTGGCTGCACCAAAGCGGGTGATTTGGTAGTTGAAGCGCTGTTGAAATAGGGAAGAAAATATGGGGGAGGGAACCCCAAGGGATTGAAGCCCTTAATGTTCCCTCCCCCACACCCCCTCCCTCCTGAACCCCGTATTAAGTTATGAGAAAAGCCTGCGGCTTCCTGTGCAAGGAAGTTGCAGGCTTTTGTTGTTTAAAAGAAGGATGCAAGTAGATGCTACAACAGATTTGTTGCCAACAAGCTTGTTGGCGTTACTTGACGTAAAACCAAAAGGTATTTAGTTTGACTACAAATGGGAGAAAACACGATGCAACCACAAACACCCCCAACAGCCACAAGCATTAAAATACCCGGTGAATTACGAGAGCGGATTCAACAACTGGCCGAAGCACGCAAACGCACGCCCCATGCCATTATGCTGCAAGCGCTGGAAAATTACGTAAGCCAGGAAGAAAAGCGCGAAGCCTTTCGGCAGGAAGGCATAGCCGCCTGGGAAGAATACCAGCACACAGGGCTGCACGTGACCAACCATGAGGCCAAAGCATGGCTAGCAGAACTGGCAGCAGGGAATGACGTAGAGCCACCCAAGTGCCAAATTTAATTAATATTTCCTTTATTTGCATTGACATCTATTATTGAATATATCATTATTTATCAATCGAGAGAACATGCAGAAAAACTTCAGCCTATAAAATAGAGTACAACATTTTTTTACATTAATTTAGCTTATACGTATTGGAGAAAATCATGGGAAAGATCATTCCTAGCCGTAATCAATTCCAAAATTGGACATTGCCGGATAAAGCAAGTTACATTGGCTTGGTATTAACAATTTTAACGCTCATCGTATCCTCTCTTTCACTAGGGTATGGAATATTTCACGACTATTGGACAAGACACTCTATTCAAAAAAAAATTACAGCTTATAACATCTTGGGCTTTCCTACATGCGAAGATATTACTAAATTCAACCTGTACCCAACTAATTTGTCCCTAAAATACTGTAAAGATCTCCCCTCTCCTACCAAATGGGAGGACTTACCTCAAAAACAGTTTGAATCACTTCATCTACCAAATGATCTTGATGCATTGGACCTCTTGCCCGAAGCCCTATGGGTTCCACTTGCCTTGCGCGGTAACCTACAAGCAAAATCAATGGAGGGTAAGAATAGTACATTAAAACTTCTTAGTAATGAAAATATCCTTAAAGCCACTGATCGCTTAATAGATATTGTTCTATTTGACAAAATATTGTTTCCACACAGTAACAACCAAACCACTTCAAATACAAAGCAAACCGCAAGTATTCAAAACTCACCTTCAGATACTAAGAAAAAAATATCTTCTCTTAATCTCTTGGAACAGACAGAATTAAATAATATTAATTCTCTTAAAGCGTTACTTGGCTCACTTTCTTTCAACTGTACCTTTACGGATATACTAGAAAATACCGAAACACAAAATATATGCATCCAAGAGAAATTACAGGAAAAATTTACAGAGGGGACAGTTTATAAAGTGCCATATGAACTTATCCTGCAACAGCCAAATCAACTCCTCAAAAATCTAACTATGGAACTTGTATTATTGATTCATGGAACTGAAAGTATAACGGCAAACGAGAAACAAAACTGGTTTGACATTTTGCCCATCATGCCAAACGGACAAAGGATCAATCTTTACAATATCCTGTTAACTGAGCGTATTAAACTAAAGCAACTTGATGAAAAATATATTAACGACATTCGGGCTCTTAACGAAAAACACAATATCAATAACAAAGCGAAGAGTAGCGAACAAATACAGACGTTAAAAATGCTTGAAGAGCAAGCTTTAATTTTGCCATCGGACTTTAAATACTGCAGCACATATCTTGCAGATTTTCCCGAAGTAGAAAAAATTATCGCAGCATATGAGAAACCAATTCATAAATACGAAGAATATTTACTATCATCTATTGCATTTAAGAAATCCATAAGGGCAACACGTGCATTTGCTGCTAAAGCCTACCGGGAGAAAATTATACCAGAAAACAAAGAGATAGAACACTTAACGCTTCTTGGGGAATTGTCCAATACACTTGGAGAACGCGACGATGCACTTCTCTTCTTAGAGGAAGCCCTAAGAACAAATGGAGGATTCACGGAAGAAAAAATGCCTGCGCTGAGTATATTTATTACCACACTCCCAATGGAATCTACGGTTGCCATATGCAATCAAGTTGCTCCTCAAATATTTAAGACTCCCTCGTCATTTAGCCGAAAGAGCATAGACCGAATTACTTCTAAATGTCTGTGGTATAGCTACCTTACTGGAGATGCACTCAAAGATGAATACCTATCCCACACTCCGGTAGGTAAGTACACTCTACTGAATTCGCTCAACCTGCTAGCTCGAAAAATCGGGATGGCAAAATTAAATATAAAGGATCACTATGCAGAGTTTCTTGCTCAGCCCCCCCTTTGGAAACCTTTCAGCAACGCAGAACTTGTTTATTTTGACCTTTTGCAAGGTATTATGAATAACAGTTTTAATGGAAATCCTCTGAACAACCTCATGAAGATAAGAGAATTTAGGGAACAAGCCTACGTTAAATAATACCCCCCTAAACCACCAACCGGGGCAAAGCACAAGCTGTGCTTTGCCCCGATGTGTTGTACGGGCAAGGGGTTTACTTTCCCGTTTCAAAGGCTTGGCGGCATGAGCCCGCCATTGTGTTCCAGGTCTACATTGCCTCCAATGACAGCACAATCGGCATATGTACTGCGAAGCAGGCCTGAACCACCAGCACACAAGCGAGGGAGCAAGGAAAACACTCCTTAACGCGCCACGCATGTGCCCTGTATGTAAACCAGCCACGGGGAGGAGTGCGAATCATATGGCGTTACGGAAGACCCGTTACAGCCAGTACTCACCGTGGTTTCATACATTCCCTGCTCTAATAAAAAGCAGGGAGTTTTCCTTCACCCAAGGCAATGCACCGCTATGGAGGAAGTTTGTTCTCCGTTCATTTACGGAGGAAGGGGCATTGCCGGGCAATGCCACCGTAAATTTTGCGTCATTCTCCACCCCGAAATATCAAGGTGCGCAGTTTGCTACACAAAGGGGAACAGAGTTTTCCCTGTTGCCCTTGGTGCAGCAGCGTTGCCAACGCAGGAGAAACCAATAATGCAATTCTTATGCGGCGCTTTTTGGAAGCCTAACGTAGGCAGCCGTCAAAAGAACCAGCCGCACGCGGCGCAGGAGTTTTTGCTTGCACCCAGGCGGGCAAACCTGCTTTGAAGGAGTGGACTTTTCTGTCCATGACGGAAAAAGCAGTTGCAGCCCAACGAAGGTACAAGCAAAAAGACCAAGCCGCGAAATGGGGTTCAGGAAGGAGGGGGGCCAGGGGGGAGGAAAACTCAAGGGCTTCAAGCCCTTGGGGTGTCCTCCCCCCTTCCACTCCACTTTTATTTTCTTAATACCTGCCCTTTGAGCACCTTCTCAAGCGGCTTGCCGTCGCGCACAGCGGGTTCGCCGTTCACCAGCACGTGCAGAATCCCTTCGGGGAACTGGCGTGGGTCCTGGTAAGTGCCTTTGTCGATGATGGTATCGGGGTTGAACACCGTGACGTCAGCGGCATAGCCGGGCTTAAGCAGGCCGCGGTCTTTCAGGCTGAACACCGAAGCGGGCTTGGAGGTCATTTTGCGAATGGCCTCGTGCAGGGGAATAACTTTTTCCTCACGCACATACTTGCCAAGCACGCGGGCAAATGCGCCGTACACGCGGGGGTGGGGCTTGCCGCCAAGCAGGCCGTCTGTGCACACGTTCATTTCCGGGCGGGCAATAAGGGCTTTCACGTGCTCTTCCAGCCCGTAAAAGTCTACCATGCCCACAGCGTTTGATTCCTGGTACAGCAGGTCGAAAGTGGCATCCAGCGGGTCTTTGCCGCGCATGGCACCCAGTTCTACAAGGCTTTTGCCCAGGGCGTCTTTGTTGGCATCTGTTTTCACAGAGGTGACAAAAATACCGTCCAGGCCAGCAAAGGCCACAAAGTTATCCCAGCCTTGAATGCCGGTGTGGATATCTTTCACCATCCGCTTGCGGGCTTCAGGGGAAGCAAGGCGCTCCAGCAGCTTGTCTGTGCCGCCATCATGCACCCAGGGGGGCAGAATAACGCCCAGCATGGTGCTGCCTGCCACATAGGGGTACTGGTCGAAGGAAACGCGAATACCTTCGCGCTTTGCTTCATCCAGCAGGCCCAGCACCTGATCAAACAGGTGGGCGTTGTTTTTGCCGCACAGCTTGAAGTGGGAGAAGTGTACCCACACGCCGGAATCGCGGCCCACGTTAATCACTTCACGCATGGAATCCAGAATGGTGTCTGCTTCGCTGCGCTGGTGAATAACAAAGGGCACGTTGTTTTTTGCGGAAACTTTGCACAGTTCGGTCACTTCGTTGGTGTCGGCATAGGCGCAGGGCATGTAAATAAGCCCTGTGGAAAAGCCAACGCCACCAGCGTCCAGGTCGCGCTGCAACACGTCGCGCATGCCTTGCAGCTCCGCTGCGGTGGCAATGCCACTTTCCAGGCCCTTGGCTTCCATGCGCACGTTACCGTGGGGCACAAGGTAGCACAGGTTAGTGCCGGAACCGTTCTTTTCCAGCAGCTTCAAGTAGTTTGCCGTGGTGTGGAAGTTCCAGTCAAAGTCGTCTTTGTCGCCGTCCAGCCCGGCCAGGTTTTTACGCCAGGGGCTGATGAATTGGGGCGGCAGGGGGGCAATGGAAATGCCGTCCTGGCCCAACACTTCGGTGGTTACCCCTTGCATAAGCTTGGGGGTAAGGTGGGGTTCTTTGAATACTTCAAGGTCGGAGTGGCTGTGGGTGTCAATAAAGCCAGGGGCAATAACGCACCCTTTGGCGTCCAGCACATCGTCAAAGCCAGATTCGTCAATATTGCCCAGGGCAAGAATGCGTCCGTTCTCAATGGCGAGGGAGCCGGGCACCCCAGGGGTGCCCGATCCGTCGATGAGAACGCCGTTTTTAATCAGGCGTTTCATACTTATTACCTCAGTTCAGAAAGGCGGTTCTGTTCCACGTTTTCAGCGCTAATGGCAGGGGGTGCAGCGGGCACGCCCATGCTGCGTTCAATCATGGAAACGGCGAAGAAGGCCACGGTGGAGGCAGCGGAACCAACAACCAGGGACATGAGGCCGTAAGGCTCACCCAGGTACTGCCAGATGCCTGCAACAACAGAGCCGCAGATGATGGCAGCCAAACCGCCGTTCTTGGTGGCGTTCTTGTAGATGAAGCCAAACAGGAAGGCAGCGAATGGGCCTGCTGAACGCATGGTAAAGCCGAATACCAACAGGTCAATAATGCCAATGGCAGGGTTCAGCGCAATGTACAGGCTGGCAATACCCATAACGCCTACAACGGCCTTGCTCAACAGCAGAATGGTGCGGTCGCTGGCATTGGGGTTAATATACTTCTGGTACACGTCTTTGGTGAACAGTGTGCAGGAAGCAATGAGGTTACCAGAAGCGGAAGACATGGTAGCCGCCACAACGGAAGCCATAACAAGCCCGGCAATAAGCATGGGGGCAAACTTCATGGCAGCCATGGGCATGGCCTGGTTAGCCTTGATGTCCGGGAAGTGGGCAAAGGCCACAATACCGATAATGGCTGGAATAAAGCCGTACAGGGCCATAAGCAGGGAACACAGGAAGGAACCCAGGCGAGCAGTTTTAATGTCGCGTGCCGCAAAGTAACGCTGCACGGCTTCCTGGCCTGTGGAGAAGGTCATGAAGTACATCAAAATAAGGCCGCCAATGGTCTTCCAGCCTACTTTTGTCAGTTCAAGCTGGGTGGGGTTTCTGGCTTCTGCCAGGCTTACCACGTGTTCCCAACCGCCTGCACCGTGTACAATAATGGGCATGGCAATGGCCATACCAACGGTAATAAAGCAAATGTGCACAATGTCGGTAAAGGCCACGGAAACAAGGCCGCCCATCATGGTATACAGGGTTACTACAATAGCCACCATAACGGTAACGGTCACAAAGTCGCCGCCGGAAATGGTTTCAATAATAGAGCTTGTGGCCTTCACCTGGGCAGCTGTTGCAACGAACAGGGTACACAGGGAAAGGAAGGTGCTGATCATGTGGGAAGGTGTGCCGTAGCGGCGGGCCAGAATTTCCGGCACGGTAGTAGCCATGGAGCGGCGCAGGAAGGGAGCGATGAAGGATACCAGGAAGATACCAATACCCGCACACACCACGTACCAGCCAGCGGAAAGGCCCCATTCGCCATAGGCCTTGGAAGCCACACCAATGGTGCTGCCCCCGCCAATTTCAGCGGCGGCAAGGGTGCCTGCCATCATGAGCGGGCCAAGGGAGCGGCCAGCCAGGTGGTAATCTTCCGAGCTTTTTACCTTTTTGAAGGATACGTACAAAGAAATGACGATCATGGTCGCCATGTAGGCGATAACAATGTAAAACGTAGAGTTCATCAGGTATCCTACCTTTTAGAGAAGGGACTTACAAATAACTGCATAGCCGTCGGTGGCACCATGCAGTTGGGATTCTTCAATGTACTCATCAATGGTGTGGGCAAGGGTTTCCACCGAAGGGCCAAAGCCGAAGGTGCGAATGCCCTTTTCCCCGGCATAGTGGCTGCCGTTGGTGCAGAAGGAGTAGTGGGTAATGGTGGGATGAAAGCCAGCAGCTTGCAGGGCTTTGAGGGGGCGCTGAATAAAATCTTCGGTTTCTTCAAACAGCCAGCCGGGGAAAAAGCGCTCGCCTTCAATAATGTTCCCGGTGTGGCAGTTTTCACGGCCTTTAGCAAAAGAAACCTTTGCCTTGAAGGTGGGGTCGGCTGCGCTCAGTTTGTCAACAGCTTCCTGGAACGGCGCAATAACGGTGGCAGGGGTTTCACCTACCAGCAGGCGGCGGTCGTAGGTTGAGCGGCAGTGGCTGGGCACAACGGAAGCACCAGGGTACGGGGTGGAAATAATGTCGGTAAGCACGGAAACGCCAGGGCCAAGCACGGGGTGCTGGGCAGGTACAAAGGTGTTAATTTCGCCAGCCAGCTTCATCATGGCATGCACGGCGTTCACCCCTTTGTGGGGGTTGGCAGAGTGGGCAGGCACACCAAAGGTTTCTACCACCACTTCTGCACGGCCACGCTGACCAATTTTCAGGTTCAGTTCGGAAGCTTCACCAATAATAACTACATCAGGCTGCACCAGGGCGCTAATTTCGCGGGCGGCAATGCCTTCAAAGCATTCTTCGTGCACAACGCCAGCAATGTAAATGCTGCCAGCAAAGTCGCGCTTTGTTTCGCGGGCAAACTTGGCAGCACCAACGCACATGGCAGCCACAGCGCCTTTCATGTCGGAAGCGCCACGGCCATAAATACGGCCGTTTATCAGTTCGCCACCATAAGGGTTCTGCTTCCAGGCATCGGGGTTTGGCACAGGTACGGTGTCAATGTGGCCGTCAAACAGAATTTTCAGGCCAGGGCGGTTCCCCTTGATGCACCCAATAATGCTGCCGTATTTATCAACAACAATTTCATCGAACCCGTTTTTTTCCATGTACTCGCGCATTACCGCCACAACACCGTCTTCATGGCCAGAGTTGCTGGGGCTTTGCAACATGCGTTCGCACAGGGCGTTCACTTCCATTTTTTCTTCATGGGAAAGCATAAATCCTCCGAAAAACCTGCATTAAGGCATTTGATTATGGGCCGGACTACCCGGCTTATACATTTATGGAAACATTGATTACATGGCACATGGGAAACGCGCAGTTATTTCGTTTGGCAAGGCATGAGCGTTTCTTGCTATTTGCCTGCGTGGGAGCCGTACCACACCACTTCACGGAACGTTTCAGGGGAGGTGTCCCCTTCAGTGCTCACAAGCAGTATGCGGGAAGAAGCGTCCAGCTTCAGGGCTTTGCGAATGTCAGCCGCTTCAGGGCGGCGCATGATGTAGTCGAGAAGGCCAGTGGTTACTGCACCGGATTCACCGGAAATAACGCGCTGGTCGCCCCCAAGCGGGGAAGAAAGAATGCGCATACCGTTGGCAGCAATCCAGTCTGGGCAGGAAATGGAGGCAGCGGCGTAGTCGCGCAGCACGCCCCAGCTAATGGTGCTGGGTTCGCCGCAGGCAAGGCCTGCCATAAGGGTGGAAAGGTCGCCCGTTACGTTGTGCGGGGCACCGTCGCCTGCCACCATGGACTTGTAAATGCAGTTTGCCTGGTGTGGCTCCACAATGGTGGTAATGGGCAGGTCGTCGCCAAATACTGAGGCAATAAACCCAAGGGCAGCGCCAGCAAATGAACCAACACCCGCTTGCAGGAACACGTGGGTGGGGCGGTCAATACCTTGCTCTTTCAGTTGCTCAACCGCTTCAATGGTCAGGGTCATGTAGCCCTGCATAATCCAGCGGGGAATGTCTTCATACCCTTCCCAGGCAGTGTCTTGCACCATCAGCCAGCCGTGTTCATCAGCATTTTTGTTGGCAAGGCGCACGGCGTCGTCATAGTTCAGGTCGGTAATGGTGCATTCTGCACCAGTGGCAAGAATATTCTTCTGGCGGATGGGGTCAGAACCTTTGGGCATGTACACAGCGGCATGCTGTTGCAGTTGCTGGGCTGTCCAGGCAACACCACGGCCATGGTTACCGTCGGTTGCGGTAGCAAAGGTAATGGGGCCAAGCTTGGCGCGCACGGCGTCTGAACACAGCTCATCACGGCCCAGGTCTTCAATGGGTCGGCCCAGGCGTTCAGCCAGCAGGCGACCAATGGCGTAAGAACCGCCAAGCACTTTAAAGGCATTCAGGCCAAAGCGCTTGGATTCATCCTTCACATGCACACTGCCTACGCCAAGGTCTTTTGCCAGTTGTGGCAGGGCGGCAAGAGGCGTTACAGCGTATTCGCTGAAGCTTTTATGAAAATTGCGTACACGGGTCGCTTCTTCTTTATTGAAGTCTGCAAGCCCGGCACCTTGGCCTGGGCGCTTTTGCGCTTTATTCATATGCAACAAAACTGAGTTCACGGTATCCTCCTGAAACTGTTTAAAATCCACCAGTGGACTTTACTTCATAGTAGCAATTTTTGGGCCATTGCTTATAAACAATAATATCAGCATATTAACGCAGAAATCCCATGATTTTTTGAATATCATTTTGAGAATTTATCAATTCGATACATAACCACTTTACTGTATGAAAACACTCTATTGTTATGCTCCCAACGCTTTTAGAAATCATTCTTGATTTATTTTTATCATAATGATACAGGTAACAACACAGCACCTCTTTTGTACCTTAAGGAACGTTCCATGCTCTCATCCATTGCCCCCTATGTTGCCCGCTATTGCCGGGTTATTGCCACAGTAACCGGCATTAACGTGGAAGTGGCAGACACAAACCTTATCCGCATTGCCGGAACAGGCATGTATGCCGAAGGCACCGGGGCCAGCATACGCCATGCCGGGGAAATGTACCGCCACGTGTTGCAAGCCTCCGTTACCTTCATTATGAAGAACCCGCGTAAAAACGCCTTGTGCCACAAATGTGCCAACCTGCCCAACTGCCGGGAGACCTTTTCCATTTGCACCCCCATTGTGCATAATGGCCGCCCCCTTGGCATTATTGGCATGATATGCTTTACGGAAGAAGAACGCGAGCGCATGGTGGCAAACCTTGACGTGTATAAAGACTTTGTAGAGCAAATGGCCCAAACCCTGACCATGGTGGCGGCAGAACACCAAAAAGGCAAACAGACCCAGCACATGCTGGATACCTTTTTGCAAATAACCGACCTTGACCACCGCGGGGTAATGACCCTGACAACCCAAGGTGCCATCAGCTATTTGAATGACAAGGCCCGCGAAACACTGGAAGTGACGGAAAGTACAGACCTGCACAGCATTAGCCTGCGCAGCACGGGTTCCATTATTTCCGACATGGAGGAGTATGAAGTACGGGTTGGCGGGAACACCACCCTGCTAATGGGAAAAATTTCCGAACTCCAGTCGGAAGACCCCACATTCCACCAGGCGCTTGTGTTCGACTCCCTCCCCCACTATACAAAAATGCTTTCCCAGTTCACCCACAGCACGGAAAGTTCCGGCCTGAAGGCCATTGTGGGAGAAAGCCAGTCACTGCTGGAACTCAAGCAGAAAGTGCTGCAAATTGCCCACACTTCTTCCACCGTGCTCATTACCGGGGAAAGCGGTACAGGCAAGGAAATGTTTGCACGGGCCATTCATGCTTCCAGCGACCGACGCAACGAACCCTTCATTCCCATAAACTGCGGGGCCATTCCCGACGCATTGCTGGAAAGCGAGCTGTTTGGTTATGTGGGGGGGGCGTTTACCGGGGCCAGCCCTTCCGGCTATATTGGCAAGTTTGAATTTGCCCACAAGGGCGTGCTTTTTTTAGACGAAATTGGCGCCATGCCCTTGTATTTGCAAGTAAAACTATTGCGCGTACTGCAAGACATGCGCATAACGCGCTTGGGTTCCAACCGCACCATTGATGTAGACGTGCGCATTATTGCCGCCACCAACGATTTTTTGCCAAAACTCATTGAACAACGCATGTTCCGCGACGACCTGTATTACCGCCTCAACGTTATTCCCCTGCGCATTCCACCCCTGCGTGAACGCACGGCCGACATTCCTGCCCTGGCCAGTTTTTTTCTGGAAAAATACTGCCGCCTGTTTTCAAAAAAGCTCATTCGCCCCACCCCCAGGCTGCTGGACGCTTTAAGTTATTATGCCTGGCCCGGCAACGTGCGCGAATTTGAAAACATCATGGAATATTTGGTGAATATCATTCCCGAAGGCGGCTCCGCCACGGTGGGCATGCTGCCTGCCAAAATTCGGGAAGCTGCCCCCCATGCGCCCATGGCCCCTGCCAGCCCGGCCAGCTCGACCCTTGGCACCCAACTTGCCCCGGTGCTGCCCCTGGCGGAACTGGAAAAAAATGCCATTACTCAAGCCTTGCAGCGCTATGGCATGAGCGCCAAAGGCAAACAACAGGCTGCCAACGCCCTGGGCATTGGCATTGCCACCCTGTACCGAAAAGTGAAAGACTATGCTATGGAAACAAAACAATAAGGGCACACCTTTTCAACGTTTTCTCTGGGGCGAATCCAGCTTGCCATTCTAGAGCAGTGTACCTTTGAAAATTTGCATCCATTTGCCATAAAGCGCATGGCATGTTCCTTATAACACCTCGTTATACTATACGAACACAGCCCCCTTCGCAGGTATCCGCATTGCGGCCACCGAGCAATTTCAAAGTGAAATTGCTCTAGCTGGAACAAATGCACTATGCTCTACAAGCCACAGAAAAATTTGAAAAATTACATAAAGACACAAGACAATCACCACCATTGCCCATTCTGGCAAGGCAGGCTATACTCCCCAAATGAGGTACCCTATGAAAAAATGCCCTAAATCTCTTTCGCTTGTACTCATGACATCCCTTGCCCTTGGCGGCCTGGGGTGTTCCAATGAACCCGAAGCAGAACAAAAAGAAGAATTTCGCACATTTTCCACTGTGGGCGAATGCATACGCAGTGGCGCCTTTACCGACGCCCAGTGCGAAGAAGAATTTAAGCTGGCCCTTGCCCAAACCCCCAAGTTTACCAGCCTGGCCGACTGTGAACAAAACTTTGGTGCTGGCAATTGCGGCGACAACCCCCTGGGGCAGGCTGTAACCAGCGCGGCACAAGCCGTGGACCAAACAGTGAACAATGCGGCAGAAGCAGTGGGCCTAGCCGGAACTGCGCCAGCAGGTGCCAGCCAAAACGGCACAGCCCCCCAACAGCTTACCCAAAACAGTGCCTACCAAAGCGGAGGCAGCTGGATGCCCCTTATGGCAGGCTTCATGATGGGCCGCATGCTTAGCGGTGGTGGCATGTTCCAGGGCTCCCAGCCCCTGTTCCGTGACAAGCCCCAGGCCGGTGGCACCGCTGCTGCTGGCGGCACCTCCTTTCGTACTGCCACGGGCGACGTGGTAAAGCCAGACGCCGCAGGCCGCGTAGGCAACCCCGGCACGGGCATTCGCAAAGGCTTTCAAAGCACGGCAAAGCCCGTTGTGGCACGGGGCACCACCTCTTCGCGCAGTGGGTTTGGCAGCAGCTCCAGCTACGGTACAAGCAGCGGCTCATGATTCGCACAACAATACCCCCGCGGGAAGGGTGGGAAGCCAAGGCAGAGGCCGACGGCTTCATTTTCCACCATGTGGACGGCAAACTGTACTGGGATGAGTCGGTTTGCTACCAGTTTACCCTGGAGCAAATAGAAAACGACCTGGAAGACCCCACCCAGGAACTGGCAGACATGTGCCTTGCCCTGGTAGATGAAGTGGTGCAAAGCAGTGCCCTTATGGACATGCTGGCCATTCCCCCCAAGGTGCAGCCCATGGTGCGGGAAAGCTGGCAGAACAAAGAGCCCACCCTTTACGGGCGCTTTGACTTTGCCTACGACGGCACCGGCCCTGCCAAGCTTTATGAATATAACGCAGACACCCCCACAGCCCTGTTTGAGGCCGCCTACTTCCAGTGGCAATGGCTGGAAGAAGCGCGCCGCACAGGCATTGTGCCAGCCGACGCCGACCAGTTCAACTCCATTCAGGAAACGCTCATTGCGGCCTTTGAAGGTATGCTGCCCCTGTGCCCCACAGGGCTGTTGCATGCCACCTGCGTAAAAGACACGGCAGAAGACCTGGCCACCGCCACCTATGTGCGCGACTGTGCCGAACAGGCGGGCTTTCGCACCCGGCATGTGTTTGTGGAAGATATTGGCGTGGACGGCAACGGCAACTTTGTGGACGCGGAAGACGTGCCCATTCACTGGCTGTTCAAGCTGTACCCCTGGGAATTTATGGTGAATGAAGGGTACGCCCCCCACCTGCTCACCTGCGACACCATGTTCCTGGAACCTGCCTGGAAAATGGTGCTCTCCAACAAGGGTATTCTGCCCTTGCTGTGGGAACGCTACCCCAACCACCCCAACCTGCTGCCTGCCTGGTTCCATTCAGAGCGCACCAAAGCCCCTTACCCGGACTATGCCGTGAAGCCGCTGTTCTCCCGCGAGGGCGCCAACATTGTGCTGTACCGCAACCATGAAGAAGCCATGCGCACCGGGGGCGACTACGGCAAGGAAGGGGCCATTGGGCAACTGCTGTGCCCGCCCCCGCACATGGATGGCTTTGGCCCCGTTGTTGGTAGCTGGGTGGTGAACAATACCGCCTGCGGCATTGGCATACGTGAAGACGCTACCCCCATTACAGGCAATCTTTCCCGCTTTGTGCCGCACATTATTCTAGGCTAGACAAGATTTTGACCATACCTTCGGCAAAAAATAAGGCCTGCTCCAGGAATACTGGGGCAGGCCTTTTGTTTCAGCAAAGACTCTTGCTACTTCAAATACATCAACCAGCACAAAAACAGCGTTGCCACCAGGGAAAGCCCCAGCAGGGGCACCCCCACCTTCACGTAGTCTTTCACGGCATAGCCGCCGGGTTCACGCACCACCATGTTCACAGGGGAGCCGAAGGGAGAAATGAAGGAGGCGGAGCAGGCAATAGCCACAACCATGGCGCAGGCCTGGGGGCTAATGTCCAGCTTCATGCCGGCATCCACCGCCATGGGGGCAAGCAGTACCGCCACAGCGGAGTTGGAAATAAAGCTGCCCATGAGTACGGTGAACAGGAACAGGCAGGTGAGCACCACCAGCGGGTTCACTGTGGCAAAGGTAGCAACAAACCATGTTGTTACCACGGGAATAACCCCGGTTTTTTGCAAGGCCACAGCCAGGGGCAAGATGCCGCCAATCATCACAATGGTTTGCCAGTCTACTACATTATAAATGGAGTTCAGGGGCACGCAGCGCGAAAGCAGCAAGGCCGCTGTGCCCGTAAGAATGGCGGTGACCGGGGGCAGCACGTTGAACACCATCAGGCTTATCATAATGGCAAGAATGATGAGTGCCGTTTTTTCCTTATGCCGGAAGGGCACCACTTCCTTATGGTCCTGGGGCAAGGTAAGCAGCAGGTACTGGTCGCGGTTTTGTTCCAGGCGCAGAATATTCTTCCAGGCCCCACACACCAGCAGCACGTCGCCAAACTTCAAGGGCAGGTCCGTAATGTTTTCGGTAATGGTTTGGCCCTTGCGCCGCACCCCCAGCACCATGCTCTGGAACAAGGTTTGGAACTGGGTTTCTTTCAATGACTTACCGATAAGTGACGAATCCGGGTTCAGCATCACTTCCGCAATGCCCACCACCTGAAAAAACGAGCGGCGCAAGCCAGCACTGGCGGAAACGGTGTGCAGGGAAAAGCGCTCCGCAAAGGCCATTACATTTTCCGGCTTGCCAATAACCATAAGCAAATCACCGGAAAGAAACACCCGCTCTGGCCGGGCCGAGGTAATGGGGGCTCTTCTGTTGTGTTCCCCGCTTTGTACGGCCAGCAAAATAATGTGGTAGCGGGCATTCAACTGTACACGGGCCAGGGTTCTGTCCACCAGGTCGGAATGGGCAGGCACCCGCAGCAAGTATTCAAACTGATCAAGCTGGTGGTATTGCAACAGGTCGTCTATGCACGGTTCTTTTTTGCGTTCCACCTTGCTGCCCTTGGGGGCCAGCATGTTCTGCCCAAACAGCACCATAAAGCCAATGGCCAGCAGCAGCGTAACCACCCCAAACGGGGTAAAGCTGAAAAACGAAAGCGATTCAACCCCCTGCTCCCGCAAGGCCCCGTTGGTAACAACGTTGGCGGTGGTGGCCACCAGAGTCATCATACCACTAATAAGGGCCGCCGCCGCCAGGGGCAACAGCAGGCGCTTGTGGTTCAGGTTGGCTTTTTCCGCCACATTCAGGGTAATGGGGGTAAAAATAGCGGCGGTGGCTGTGGAGCTCATAAAGGCCCCCACAGTGGCGGCTGCCCCCATAATCATGGCAAGCAACCGCTTTTCATTGGTGCCGCCGTAACGAATAATGCCTTCACCCACGCGCTGGGCAATGCCCGTGTGGGTAATGGCCTTGCCCACAATAAACATACAGGCAATAATAATAACAGCGCTGCTGGAAAAGCCGGAAAGAGCCTCGCTTGTGTCCAGCACGCCGGAAATCATCAGGGTAAGAATAACAAGAACAGCCACTACGTCATTGCGTAAGCGGTTGCTTACCAATAACCCTACGGCTCCTGCCAGGGTAAGCAGGGCAATAAGCATATCCCACTGAAGCATGAACGACTCATTTACTGGCCCAGAACAAAATTGGGCCACGTTGCGGCGCACCCGGTGGGGAACCGGCGGTGCAACCCATGAACTTTGCAACGGCAAAGCAACTCTTCCCCAAGCGTGCGCCCATAGTACGCCTCATGACCTGAATCATCAAGAGGGAAACACACTCTCCATTCCTTTGTTTCCTGAAAAAGCCATGTGCGCCAACAAAAAGGCTGGTTATTCTGCCATGAGCAAAATAACCAGCCAAACCATTACACAAGCATACCGCTGTTAAGCGGAAAATCGCTTGCCTCCTTTACACAGGGGCGTAAAAACAGCGCTTGGGGGAATGGATTTTCCCTTCTTTTTTCAGGGCGTCAATGGCTTTGCTCACGTCTTTGGAATCCACAGCCAGTTCTTTGGCAATATCACCGGGGCGCACGGGCTTACCCGCTTTCACCATGGCGGCAAGTACTTGGTCTTTCATATGAATTACTCCTTGGAATAAAATTGAGAATAGCTGCATGGCAACACAACAGGGCTGAAATAACAACCCACAGCCAGTATGCCCCACACAATGTTCCCTCAAATAATGCGTTTTATAGGAACAATTGTCAATAATCATATGGAGTAAAATTCCACACCCCTCGCCTATTGCAATACCACCATATTCCGATAGGCTTACAACAGCCATAAACAGCAATTATTGGTAGTTATAGCAGGAACACTCATGCGTATTTGCCTTCTTGATGCACCAGCAGCCCTCACGGATGCCCTGCAAAGCGCCGGGCACAAGGTTGCCCCCCTTGCTTCACCGGGGGGTGTGTTGCATTTGCCCAAATTTCTTGCAGCCAACAAGGTAGAGCCAGAGCTGTTCATTCAGGTAGAACACCTGGGTAGGCGCACCTTGCTCCAAGGACTGGAAGGCCTTGCCTGCCCCACCCTGTTCTGGGCAATAGACACCCACCTGAACCATTACTGGCAACAGTATTATGCCTTGCTCTTTGATGGCCTGCTTACCCCGCATATTTCCCTGTTTGCCAAGGCGCCCCACCCCCTGGCACCCCAAAAAATACTGCGCTTTGCCACCCCGGCACAGGCCATGCCCTGGCAACCCCATGCCAACCGCCGCAACCCCCTGGCCCTGTGGGCACGCCTTACCCAAGAACGCCCCGCCCGCGCCTGGCTTGTAGCATTGCTGCAACAGCAATGTGGCCTTGTGCACAGCCAGGAAGGCACCCTGCAAGATATGATGGCCCTGTATGCCAACACCCGCATGGTACCCAATGAGACCATTGCAGGGGAAGTGAACTTCCGGCTGCTGGAAGTAGCCGCAGCAGGATGCCTTGTGCTGAGCCCCCAGGTGGGGGAAGACCAAAACGCCCTGCTTTGCCCCGGTAAAGAATATTTGCCCTATACAAGCGCTTTGGAACTGCTGGAACATATTCACTGGGGCATGCAACACCCAAACCAGGCAGAAGCCATGGGCCACAAGGCATGGCTGCGGGTGCAGGCAGAGCATTTGCCAGCACACCGGGCACACTCCCTGTTGCAGTATGGTGCAGGGCTTACCCAAAACAGGGCCACCGGGCCAGAAGCCAAACTGCTTCTCTGGCTTGCCCTTGCCTGGCATGTGCGTAACGGCAGGGTGAACCTGCCAGCTACCGACACAGCCCGCCAAGGCGCGGCCCTTGCTGCGGGGGTGTGGCAACGTTCCCCGCTTGCTGCAACGCTTGCGGGCAACGCCATGGCCATGAGTATTTGCTTGCTGGCAGAAGATACCCCGGCAGCTTGCAATGATGCGCCTAAGGGCAGTTCCCCTGTGGCAGAACACCCTGGTACCGCTGCAAAGCACCAGCAGGTGCAGCAAAGCAACACCACCCAAGAGGCATTGGCCCTTGCTGCCATGATAACCGCACAAGCCCAGGAGCGTTCCCTTCAGTGGGGGGGCAATGCGGCAACAGATGCCCCACAACATCCCGGCAGCTCATTACCAGTACTTTCCGTGGCTATGTGCCTGGCCCTGCGGGAAAATCAGGTGGATGCAATTACGCGCTACCAGTTGTGCCTGGGGGCAAAACGGGGTGCAGGCGCTCCCCAACGCGAAGAAATGTGCATTCACCTGGCTTCCTTGCTACGGGCACACGGGCACCTTGCGCATGCAGGCTTTTCCTTTCAGCCTGAAAAGGACATGCTTGCAACCACAGCCCTGGAATGGCTACTATTGGCCCGCCAACATGCCCCACATTCGGTTGCGGTACAGCGCCATCTGACATCCTTTGTGAACATGTGCCCTGGCTACCATATTCTGCTGCTGGATAAAGCGCATAGTCAGCCTGGGCAGTTAGCACATGCAGCGCAGGCAGAACAGCAAATCCCGCCACTACACCCCACATGGCGGCACTTGCTGGAGCAGTCCGTTACGTGCCTGCAACTTTTCCTTGTGGGCCAGGGCATATGCCTGGCACAACAAGCACTGGCAAGTGCGCGCGCCGTAGGGAAAGAAGATGATTTCCTGCGTACCCTGGTACGGCACGACCCAGGCGGGCTTATGGCACAGCTCCTAGGCACAGGTGGCAAAGCACTCCGGCCTAGGCAGTAATACAAAGCAAGGCCATTGCAAAACTTCATTTTGCAATGGCCTTACATTTGAAATGCTGCCGGAAAAGCCCCCTTACAAAGCCCGCATGCCCTGCACAAAAATAACGGCACCACTCAGGCCAATAAAACAAAACAAGAGGCGTTGGTACACGGCATTGTTCATGTTGCGGGAAACGCGCACCCCTGCATACACCCCCACAAGGCCACCGGGAATACCCACCAGCATGGCAAGCAAAGTATGCACCCCGTGCATGCCCGCAAGCCCCTGGCCAAGCACCATCATCAGGCTGGTGGTGGCGGAAAACACACCCAGCCCTGCCCTGCTGGCGTCTTTTCCCCAGCCGGAAAGGGAGGTGTAAATAGCCAATGGGGGGCCATTAAAACTAAAAGCCGCGCCAAAGGTGGTGGCAAAAAAACCTGCCACATAGCCCCAACCCCGGCGCACCACCGTGCCCAGGGCATTCTTTTGGCTAAACCCCCAACACGTATACGCTATTAAGAAAAGGCCCAAGGCAGGGCGCATATACTGTACAGGCAACACACGCCAGGCAAAACTCCCCAACAAAGCACCGGGAACAGCCCCTACCAACACAGGCATAACCCGGCCCCAATCAGCACTGCGGCGGTAGCGCCAGCCCTGGTACAGGCTTACCACCAGCACCATAAGTGAATTGGCAGGAACGGCAATGTTCATGCCCATACCCAGTGAAACCAGTGGCATGGCAGCCATGGCTGCCCCAAACCCGGTAACGCCGTTCACAAAACCGCCAAATACCCACCCTGCGGCAAACCAAAGCAAAACATCTGTTTCCATACGTGCGCACACCTGTGTTGAGGGGGTATAAATGGGAAGTGGTCAGTTTTTTCGTTTGGCTAGGCGTAAACATTTTTTACGGGGAAGCTACAACTTACTGAAAAATAGGGACTGTGCTTTCACGCTCATATCTCTACATAGCGCAAGGGAAACGCGTAGTTATTTCATTTGGCAAGGCACGAGCTTTTTTTGAAGCAGGAGTGGACTCTTCCGTCCTCGACTGCTTCAAAAAAGGCGAAGTAACGTCGCCAAACGGAATAAATCAGCGTTTCCTTTAGCTGTCGGGGAAACGAGTATATATCATAGGCAACAACGCATATACCTCTTCCATGCAATCCACCAGTGCCGGGTCAAAGTGCTTTCCGGACTCATCACGAATAAGGTTCATGGCGTTATCAAACGGCCAGGCTTTTTTATAGCACCTGGGGGAAACAAGGGCGTCAAACACATCGGAAAGGGCCGTTATGCGGGCTG
Source organism: Desulfovibrio cuneatus DSM 11391 (assembly GCF_000430005.1). Classification (GTDB taxonomy): domain Bacteria; phylum Desulfobacterota; class Desulfovibrionia; order Desulfovibrionales; family Desulfovibrionaceae; genus Frigididesulfovibrio; species Frigididesulfovibrio cuneatus. The sequence continues at coordinate 80,587 of NZ_AUCY01000012.1, read as the reverse complement.
GCAAAGGAATTGCTTCCCCTACCAGTTTGCCATGGCCTTCTCCCCCCGCATACCCTGTGCCGTCCCATTTTTGGTGGTGGTGCAAGGCAATTTCATAGGCCATGTCGGCAATGTCTTCCCCGGAAGGGTACAAAATGGCAGCCCCCATGGTGGTGTGCCTGCGCATTACCGTAAATTCATCATCTGTAAGGCTTGCCGGTTTTTTCAGAATAAGGTCGCTTACCCCTACTTTGCCCACGTCGTGCAGCATGGCGGCAAGGCGAATGCAGCTTTTTTCATAGCGTATTTTATCAAGGCTTATGCCCTGCCTGTTGCCCCACACCTGATAAAGCTCTGCCGCAATGGCACCCACACGTTCTGCATGGGGCCCTGTTTCCGCAGGGTCATGGGAAGCGGCCATGTGCAGCATGCGGTAAATATGCTTACGCAACAGCGAACCGCGTTCCAGAATGTTGCGGGCTTCCCTGGCAAGCAACTTCACATACTGTTCTGAACCGGGGGAAAACGGGCAAACCTTGCCTGTGTGGGAATCGTGACTGTTAATAAGCTGCAACACCCCGGCAATTTCCCCGCCCATGTGGTAAAATGGCACGCATAACACAGACTGGGTGCGGTAGCCTGTGCTGTTATCAAACGTGTTGTTAAAGGCGTAGGGCACGTTTTTTGGCAATTGACGCACGTCTGGCAGGTTCAGCACCGTGCCTGTAATGGCGGTGTAGCCCGCAATAGATTCCATGGAAAGGGGAATGCGCAGGGTTGAATAGGCATGCTTGTAAGCTGTGTCTACTGAAAACAGGCTGTCGTTGTGGGTGTAAGCGAAAACAAGTTCATTGCCCTCTGCCACAAACACTGTGCCTGCATCTGCCCCGGTAACTTCCCGGCTTTTGGCCAAAATACGGTCAAGAATGCTGCTTTCTTCCCGGTAGCGGGAAAGACTGTCTAAAAACAGGGGAAGCCAGTCACTTGGCTGGGCCACAAAGGTTGGCACCTGGGGGGGGAAAAAGCGGTCCCCTTCTTTAGCAACCAGCAGCTTGGGCCCGCCGGGCTTTTCCATGCGTTGCAACTTGTGCTGCAACTGATCCAGAACACGGTCGCTGCGCGTGGGTTCATGGTGTGAAAGCACAAGGCAACCCACGCCAGCAACTTCCGCGCTGGCAACCCATTCTTCCCACATGGAATGGCCCCAGTCCGGCTGGTAATCTTCCTTGCCAAACATGGCGTCCACCACGGCAAGGTCTACCCCGCGTAAAAGGGCCTGGGCAGACTCACGGGCAGCAGGAGTTGGGGAAATTTCATGGTCTCCGCTGTAAAAAAACACGCCTTCATCGCCATGTACTTTATAAGCAAAGCCACCTCCCGGGTGGTGGGCGGCAAGCGGTTCCACCTGCACGCCTTGCTGCGGGGTACCATGCACACTGGTTACCTGAACCATTTTTCCGGCTTCAACAACATGCCAAACAATATTGCCCCTGAAGCTCTGGAAAGGCACAGGAAACAGTTGCCCGGCAAGATAACCAAGGAGAGTTTCCTGCACTGCTTTGCTGGCATATAAGTGCACTGTCCATTCCGGGTCATGCATAGGCTTGAAAAAGCATAGCCCCTGAATATGGTCGGCATGGGCGTGCGTAAAAAAGATATGGCACTCTTTATGAACAGGCAAATAATTGTTCATTTGAAAAAGGCCAGTACCTGCATCAAAAAGAATGAGCGCCCCTTCGTTGGTTCGCACTTCTATGCAGGTTGTGTGGCCCCCGTAAAACAATGTTTCTGATGAAGGGTTGGCTATGCTGCCACGCACCCCCCGCAGTATTACTTCCATGGTTCACTCCAAGGTAATGCCTTTGCCATAAACGTATTTTCAAGAATTATAGCAGGCACTTATATGTAAAAGTCTCCCGGCTTATGCCATGCGGGCCGCGCTGTCCAGGTTTTCAGAAACGCTGGGTAAACGCCACCAAAACAAATTTGGCACATGCTTGCATGAACAAGAGAAAAGAACTGCCCCGCAGGACTAAAACAAGTTACACGAGGGTGCGTGAACTCAAATCCTCATCTCTAAAAGCCATGCAAACCATTAAGCATAACGGAAGGTGCATTGATGTCTGTATTACATACGTCAGCCACGCCTGCCATGCAACTATTTCCATGCATTTTTGTTCACAAAATACACATTTGGTTACTTTTGTCGCATCCAATCAACGTTTTCCCTTGTGCCACGCATTGTACCGGCAGGGTGAAAAAAAAGAGAGAACAGGCCGGAAAAAGTATGCATTTCCCGGCCTGTTCCTTAAACGCAACCCGGCACTACCAAAGCAGATACCGGGCTGAAATACGGGCTTGCAGCCAACTGTTTTTTGGCTACATAGCGCTTATGCCTACGCAACGGGTTCATGCCCACGCATGTACCCCAGAGCTTTCAAGTGACAATGCTTTAGAGTATGTGCTGCCGGGCATTCCCACCCGGCAGCACATGCCCACTTATTTTTGCCACTTGGCGTCTTCATCAATCAGGGCCTGGTTTGGCTGGGTACCCTTTACCATGAACAGCACCAGGGCAAGAATAGCAACCACTACCCCCGCAATGTTGGCCGAGTTGTAAGAAAGTGCAAACCCAATTTTGTCAAAGCACAGGTAGGTAACACACACGGCCGTCATGAAGGTGGCTGGCACAGAACAAATCCAGTGGAACTTGCTGCGGCGTGCAAGCCAAATGGCCCCGGTCCACAGCATAAACATGGCAAGGGTCTGGTTGGCCCAGCCAAAGTAGCGCCAGATAATGGAAAAATCCATTTGCGAAAGGACTGCCCCAATAACAAACAGCGGCACAGCAATAATCAACCGCTTGGGTATGCTTTGCTGGGGCATTTTCAGCAGGTCGGCAATGGTCAGGCGGGCACTACGGAATGCGGTATCGCCCGAGGTAATGGGCAGAATAACAACACCCAGCACAGCCAGGGTACCACCAAGGCCGGTACCAAGCAGTGTGTTGGAAATTTCGCTAACCACCAGGGCGGCGTTGCCCTTGGGGCCAAGGGCATTGCGCAGCCCTTCAGCGGATTCATAGAAAGAAAGGCCAAGGGTAACCCACACAAGGGCAATAAGGCCTTCACCAATCATGGCGCCATAAAAAACCTTACGCCCCAATTTTTCATTTTGCAGGCAGCGTGCCATCATGGGCGACTGCGTGGCGTGGAAGCCGCTAATGGCACCGCAAGCAATGGTAATAAACACCATGGGCCACACAGGCAGGCTTTGGTGGGTATTGGTGGAAAAATCAAGGTTGGGCAACACGGTGTAGCCCTGGTAGAACATGGCAATGGGCAGGGCTACAGCCATAAACAGCAAAATGGCGGCAAATACCGGGTAAATGCGGCCAATAATCATGTCAATGGGCAGGCAGGTAGCCAGGAAGTAATAGACAAAAATGATAATAACCCACGTAAGTGTGTTAATGCCCGTCATTTTACTGAGCAACCCTGCGGGGCCGGTAACAAACACCACACCCACCAGCAGCAGCACCAGTACGGAAAAATAGACCATAAACTGGCCGGCAAACTTGCCCATGTTTTCCGTTACAAGCGTTGGCACAGAAGCACCATTGGAACGCACGGAAAGCATACCGGAAAAGTAGTCGTGTACGGCCCCTGCAAAAATGCACCCGAATATAACCCAAAGCAGGGCCACCGGGCCATACAGGGCACCAAGAATGGGCCCAAACACCGGGCCAAGGCCTGCAATGTTCAGCAGTTGAATAAGGTACACCTTCCAGGTGGGCATTTCCACAAAATCCACACCATCAGCCAGGCGTACAGCTGGGGTTGAACGGTGTTCCTGCGGGCCAAAAATTTTTTCAACAACGGCCCCATACACAAAGTACCCTGCCACAAGCAACACAATGCTCAGCAGGAAAAAGACAGATCCACTCATATGTATCTCCTTGGTCAATAACTGTGAATAACATCCATTGCCTGCATAGTACTGCAGACTCCCTTATATATTCAACCGCTGCACAGAGGCAGGTTATCTTTTCAAGTGAATGGTGGCGTGGCCATTTCCCACGGCATCCTTCCTACACGGGAACCTAGAGCAGAACTGCCCAGGAACACGAAGTTGCACCGCTGCCACCACAACAGGTAGCAGTACCAACATATATTCTTTTGCAACTAAAGCAAAATAGCATAAAAGCGCAATAAAAGCTATTCTTTTTAATGTATTACAGTAGTTAGTCCACAATAATTTTGTTCCAAGGCAATGCATTACGCCGCAAAGACCAAAATCAGAGCATTGCAAAATTGAAATGCTTTAGTTCATAACCTTGGCACTGCGAATATGGCGGCGTTCTTCCTGAAAAATAAACTGAATAAGCCGTTCCTTGTCATCTTCTTCCACACTTTGAAAGGCCACGGCATACACGCTGTCTGCCAGGGAGGAAACAACCATGGCCCGGCACACCACCGAAACAAAGGGAAACTCTTGCAGCACAAGTATCAGCTCAAGGCAGTCGCCGGGGGCCAAGGGTTCACGGCACTGCAACGTTGCTCCGGTGGCACTTAAGGCCACAAAGCGCCCCTGGGAAGGAAAGTGCGTGGAAAGAGACTCTTGCTGGAACCGCCCCACCAGAATATCCAGTTTTTTATCCATTTCCACCAGAAAGCGCGTTACTGCCTCCGGCAGGCGGGCCGTTTCACAAAACGCTTCACGCACAGCACTGCCCCCGCTTGCTATTGAGGCAGAATACAGGGACGCTTCAGACAAATCTTCCATAAGCCGAAACAGCGTTTTAACAGAGGTAACAACTTGGAGTGGGGAACGGTTCATATGGGACTCTCACTTACAGCTATTTGGCCCAGCAAGCTAATGCACCGGGCAATGACATTGTTGTTAAAAAGAAGCCCCAAATGGCTGCACGGCTCTGTGCCATGCAGCTGCCACCCCGCAGGGGGCAACAGGGAAGCGGCAGGCTGCACCGATTCATCTGTAGGGGAACAAAACGCATGGGCTGGGAAAGAAGGGGCCGTGTGGGCTGCTGCCAGTTGGCGCAAAAAGAGGGAGCCAGGGCACAGGCTTTTAGCAAGCTGGCCAGGGGCAAAGTGGGCAAGCTGGCTACCTTCATGGGGGGTGCCAAACGTGATAACTCCGCCAAGCCGCTGCCCATTGCCAGGGCGCATCAGCCACAGCCGCACAATAAGTCCCCCCAGGCTGTGCCCAAGCACCACAGGCTTTTTACCGGGGAACCGTCGTTCCAGCCGGTCCACCGCTTCTTCAAGGCCGTCAGCCAATCCTTCGAGGGAAGTATAAAAACTGCGGTACACATAACAGGTAGAGGCATAACCCGCACCATACAGCGCCTTTTGCATACCAAACCAGGAAGCCTGATTCTGATAAATGCCATGCACCAACAATACCGGGGCATGGCGTGTTGTGGCATGCTCAAAACGCTTGCGCAAGTAAATGCTTTTGGGCACGCACAACATTTCCCACAATTGGGAAACAACCGTGCGCCACAGCATGGCGGCAAATGCCCTGCCGGAAAATGCCGGGGCAGGCAACGCCGCACACGGAAAACGGCGCACACAGCGCCAATAAAGCAGGTTAGACCCAAGGGCAAACACAGCATACAGCCCAAGGGCCACACCAAGCAAGGTAAAGAGGAGCTTCATATGATTCCTAGGATGGAGAATACATGCAGTTCTCCTATACCCCAAGCCGTAACCAAAGGCAATTTCATGCCTTGCCCTATACGCAAATGCCCGCTACAAACACGCATAGTGGGCCCCTGCATTGTGCCCCGGCGGCGCAACAAGTTCACCACCCTGCAAGAAGCACTGGTGCAAAATGCCGAGGCCGCCCCACGCATGAAACGCTTTCTATACCAATGCATGGAGCGCATTGGGCAATCGTACTTACTGGAAAGCTATTATTTTGTGCAGTAGGCAAACAGGTGTCATGTGGGCTTATGTCCACACTCCATAGGCAAGCAAGGCCTTGCGCTTTTTGTTCACAACAATATCGTCTTTAACGGGAAATTCTTTGGGTTTATAATAGTCTTTTTCACCGTTAATGTCCTGCATGGCCCCGTTGTGCTGGGCGAAACGTACGGCATAATAATTTGAAGCATGACTCCGCATCCACTCTGCTTCTTCTTCTGCCTTGGCGGCAATAGCCTTTTCTTTCTCTGTCATTTCAGGAAGGGCTTCTTCCGTTGCTTGCGCGTTGTGGCTGCTGGTGGCACCGCTTGCCTGTTCAGTTTCCTGCTTTTCGTAACTCTCTTCCATTTCCTTTTGGGCTTTGGTTTCCTCGTCTTCAGGAGACTCGGCAAATGAGGTAAGCAGGTGCGAAATGCCGTCAACCCACGCTGTAACCGTGGTTTCTCCTTTGGGGTCCATGGCAGAAACGTGGTTCTGCTCCACCTTGCCAAAGGCATCAGCCTTAGGGCCAACCAAGGAACCCGAAAATAGCAGGTCATTCATGGTCACAGTGCTGCCTGTGCTGGTATTCATAGTCATGAATTCCCCTTCAGGCACCCCAAACAGCACGGAATTTTTGCCCTTGCCCGCATCCACTTCAGTACCAACAGCGGTGGCTATGCTTAGGGAATCATCCCCGTCGCCAGTGACAAATTTTGAGTTTTTGCCATACAGGGCGTTTACCGTATCTTTCCCCCCGCCTGTGGTCAGGGTGGAGTCTACATACAGCCCGAAAGCCGTATTGTCCCCTTCGCCCAGGTCGCTTTGCGTGCGTGCCATAACGCCATTTAAGGTGTCGTCCCCTTCGCCGCCTACAATGGTGGAATCCATAATGGTGGCAGCAAGGTCATAGAGCTTGTCTACTTCATTGTATACCAGCATCCCTTCGCGCCCAATGGAGTCGTTGCCCTTGCCCGCATCCAGTTCGGAGTGGGAAAACACACCATTGAATATATCGTTGCCATCCATCCCGAACAGCTTGCTTTGGTGGATAAAGTTGCCGGAAAAAATATCCTTGCCAGCATCCCCGCGCACTTCCGAAGAGGCATAGCTGCCATGGAACGTGTTGCCCCCCTTGCCCCCCTGCACAAAACTGTCCTTGAAGGCCCCATCAAAGTTGCCCATGCCCGTGACGCTAACGGTGGATTTGTTGAACAAGCCGAAAAATGAGGCTTCGCCCCCGGTATCTGTAATGGTGCTTTCATTGAACACCCCGGTATACACGGTTTTTCCGCCGGAGCTGGTATAGGTGGCAGGGCCGCTGCCAAGGCTCACCACGGAAGCAGAAAATTTCCCGGTGTCCACCACTTTTGCGTCTTGGCGCAGTAACACTTCCCCTTCGCTTTGTGCCCGCAGTACCCCGCCGGAAAGAGCTTCCTTGCCGGAAACAAGTTCCATCTGGCCATTTTTTCCCTGCACAAGGCGGGCATCCCCTGTGAAGGTAAAAGTTTGGTCTTCCTGCCCCTTTTGCTTCACCAGCAAGGTACGGGAACCATCTGAATCTTCCTTCAGGGTCATGGTCATGTTGTTCACAGTAAATGTGCGCTCTTGCCCCTGCATGGCTGCAAGGGCTTGCAGGCTTTTGGCGTCAATGCCGCTTAAGTCCAGCTTGTCATGAGCAACCACCTTACGTGCGTCATTTTTGGCTGACCCCATGGAAGACGTAAGAGGCATTAACTCCGTGCCAATGCGCATGGGCTTTTTGGCCCGCCGGGAAGCTTGCGTGAAAGAAGCAGACATCATTCCTGAAATATACATGGCCTTCTCCTTATTTAAGGAAACGCTGATTGATTGCCGACACAAGTTCTTTGATGACGTCTTTTTCTATATCGGCACAACGGGTACATTCTTAATAGTAGCAGGAAAGATTTTACCCTCTACCTGGCACAGAAAATGCTTATTCAGCAATATGGGGCAAAACGTGCCCCCGGCGACAAACGGTTTATTCCTTATTTTTATTGAATAAAATGAAACACCACCTGTTTGTGGCCCACTTGGCACAGAGTTTGTAACTAGGAACTGCAAGGAGAGTCATCATGCAATTTTTTCCCACAGACACATCCCTGTACTCCAATACATATTCCCCGGAAGAACTTGCCACACGAGCAGAAGAAGATGCCAAGAAGGCAGAAGAAGACGCACGCAAAAAGGAAGGTTCCTCCTTTTCCGATGTATACAGCTCGTTCATCGAACCTGGGCGTACTGACTATACTGGCGTGCCCAAAGGGTTTTCCGCTTTGGACACCCCCGGCTCCGTGCTTGGGCGCACCAAAACCGATGCCTTGCGCGGTCTGCTGCAGGAAGGCAATGCCCCCAAAAGCAGCATGAACACCCTGGACGACCTGATAGATTCAGGCAAAAGCATGACTGTGGGGCGTATTTTTGGTGCCCTTTCCGGCTCTTCCCGCGCTTCTGCCGGGCTTGACGACCTGGAACGGGCAGACTGCGAAAAGTTGCTGAAAAAACTTGGCTTTACCACCGACGAATCGCAAGAGCTGATTCAGATGGGGGAAGAAGGCAAAGGCATTGCTGCCTGGAAGCGCATTTCCCAGAAAATTGAAGACATGGACGAAAGCACCCTTTCAGTCCACCCGGCTGAAATTGCTGCCCTGCTGCGTAGCCTGGACGTGAGTAGTGCCGCCCGCGAAAATATTAATAAGGCAACAATTGAGCACCAGTTAGACGCCATGAACAAGGGCGAACTGAAAACTCTGCTTGCCCAGGTAGACAAAGAACTGGGGGAAAAAGAGCTGGCCCAGCAAACCATGCTGCGCTCTTTGCGCCCAGCCATTGATGAAGCCCTGAAAGCAGCCAAGCTGGAAGAGCTTGGTGGCCCTTCCGCAGACATGCGGGCAGGCAGCCGTAACATTGCCAGTGAATTACGCATGCGCAGCGCCGCGTTTGAACAGGCAGAAGGCGAAGGCTTGCAAAGCGACGCCAAAAGCCATGAAGAGCATATGGAAGTTTCCCAAGACCTGCACGAACACCAGGAAAACCTGCGCAAGGAAGGGCAGAAGGAAGCAACCAAAGGCAAACAGCAATTTACTCCCAATGCGGAACAGGTCCAGCAGGCTGCCCAGAAGGAAGCCCCAAAGGCCGCCCCGGTAGCAGACCCCGTGCGTGAAATGCTCAACGCATTTGATGTGCAGCTTGACCGCCCCATGGCGCAGGAAGCAAAAACCCCTGCCCAGCCCATGCCCACCACCCACTTGAAGCAAGAAGTTTTTGCCCAGGTGGAACAGGGTATTTTGCAAAGCACCCAGAACGGGGGCCAGCAACTGACCATGCAGCTTTCCAGTGGTGACCTTGGCAAAGTGAGCCTGGTGCTGAGCATGCAGGAAGGGGAACTGAAAGCTGTGTTCAAGGCGGAAAATAAAGAGAGTGCCGCCGCTCTTACAGAACAAATTACAGAGCTCAAGGCCCAACTTGAAGAAAACGGCATCAAAGTTGCAGAAATAGATGTGCAAACCAACGTGCGGGAAGATTCTTCCTCCCACACATGGCAGCAGGGCCAGCATGAACATAACTTCATGCAGGAAGCCCGTGAACAACAGCGGTTTGCCCGCCTTGCCCAGCTTCGCCGTGAAGCAGGGGAAAGCGTGCAAGCGAGTACTGCAACCACCACCCCTGCTGGCAGGGAACAAGGGCTGCACATAGTCGCATAGAGCATTTCCACTTTGAAATGCTTTGTGAACGCACAGCGGACACCCGCGAAGCGGGTACGTTTATTCAAACATCACCATAGGCTGCTTGAAGTTGCCCATGTGTGCTGCAGAAAATGAATGCAACTTTTCAAAGTTCAAATGTTCTAGGAGTTTATTATGGCACCTGCTGCTGATAGCATTCTTGGTGAATATGAAAAAGGCGTAAACGCCGCAACAGGCGGGAACGACCGCATTGCAACGGACAAAAGCACCTTCCTAAAGCTGCTTATTGCCCAGCTTACGCACCAAGACCCCATGAACCCGGCGGAAGACAAAGAATTCATTGCTCAGCTTGCCCAGTTCACCTCTGTGGAAGAACTGCAAAACATTAATGCTGGCATTGAAAAACTCACTGAAAGCCAGGCCCAGCAGCAGCTTACCAACACAGCCAGCCTGCTTGGCAACCACGTGGTGGCCAAAGGCGATTATGTAACAAAAAGAGACGGCTACAGCACCACGCTGTACGCTAAAATTCCGGAAAAGCTGGCAAGCTGCACCATTAACGTGTACGCCACCAACCCGGACGGCAGCCTGGGTACCCTTATCCGCAGCGAACAGGCAGGCGCTTTGCCCGCCAACGACTCCCAGCCAGTGGTGTGGGACGGCAAAACCAACTCTGGTGTGGAAGCGCCCAACGGCACATACTCCATCGTCCTTTCCGGCAAGCGGGCAGACGGTAGCAGTGTGCTTATTGAAACGGAATCCGAAGGCACGGTTATTGGGGTACGCTCTTCCAAAGACGGCAACCACGAACTGTTCCTTAACGACGGCAGAACAGTGCGCTTTAACGATGTGAACCTCATCACCCAAACCTCCCCAAAAGAGCTGCAAAAGCCCAGCGGTACTGGCACGGAAGTGGTGAAAAAGTCCGGTGCTTCCATAGAAGAGGTAAAGGCCACGTTGGAAGAAGGCCTGCCCAACGTAAGCGTAGCCGTTTACAAATCCTATGCAGACTACACCGCTGGCAACCTAGTATACACCAAAGACCTTGGTGCCAAGGTGAAGGGCGACTTCACCTACACGTGGGACGGCAAAGACAGCAATGGTGTGAGCCAGGCAGACGGCAACTACATAGTGGTGCTTTCCGGCACTAAGGAAGATGGCTCAGCCGCCACCATGCAAACACAGGTAACCAAGGCTGAATAAGCCTTAGGGTTACACCCCCTGAAGAATACGCTGCCAGCCCCCATTATGGCGGGCTGGCAAGCGGAAAAAAATGCCGCATTGCCGGGCAGCCCCACCAGGGCACCGGGAAAAATGTGCGGGGTCTTGCCTTGCGCCCTGCCTCTTTACAATGGCAGCACACTGCCCTGGCACACGGGGCAGCACAAAGGCAAAAATTTTGGTGAAGCTCTGCATTAAGCAGAGTTTGAAACGCTCAGTTTTTCGTTTGGCAAGGCACACGCCCACAAGGCCTGCCACGCCCCTGCCGATTCTTACAGTAAATAACCGCGCCCTTTGGCGCAAAGGCGTACTTTCACGCCAGCTTCAATACCTTGTAATACTCTTTGGAGGGATACCATGAGCCTTACAGCAAGCATGTGGACCAGCGTTTCTGGTCTGCTCGTACACGGCGAAGCCATGAACGTGGTTGGTAACAACATTTCCAACATCAACACCGTGGGCTTCAAAGGTTCACGCATGGATTTTCAAGATTTCGTGTACCAGGAAATAGGCACCGCTGCCGGCATTGGGCAGGTAGGGCGCGGCACAAGCGTTGGCATTGTCATGAAAGACTTTTCCCAGGCCGCCTTCCAAACCACCACCACCACCACAGACATTGCCATTGGCGGTAACGGTTTTTTCCAGGTAAAGCCCATTAACGACAACACCACCTACTACACCCGCGCCGGGAACTTCCGCTTTAACAAAGAAGGCTACCTGGTAGACCCGCACGGCTATGCCCTGCAAGGCTGGAAGGTAGATAACGAATCCAGCTCCCTGCTGGCTTCCACCGGGGCTGTTTCCAGCACGGGTTCGCGCATTATCGGCACAGGCACCCCTGTAGACATCAAGCTGGACAAGTTCAGCGTGGACCCACGCCACACCACCAACATGACCTTGGCCCTGAACCTGGATTCTGCCCAGGGCAACGACAAAAGCAGCGACCCGGACGACCCGTTCTTCTCCCTGCTGAAAAAATGGGATGCCACCCCCAACAGCCTGGGCAACATTACCCCGCTGGGCAGCGCTTCCTATGCATTTTCCAGCACCATGGAAGTGTTTGATGAAAGCGGGCAAGCCCAAAAGCTGACCATTTACTTTGACCGGGTTACCCAGACCAACCAAACTAATATTGACGACATGACCAACAACCAGGTGGTGTGGGAATATATTGTCACCATGGACCCTGCCAAAGACCAGCGCAACTTTACAGACAACACCGCCACCCCCATTGACCCCAAGTACAAGGGGCTGCTTATGGCAGGCACCCTGACCTTTGACAGCTCCGGCCAAATGCGCGACCAAACCGCCTATGTGCCCGGCGACAACGACATGGGCAACCTGGACAACTGGGTGCAGTCGCCCATTTCCGCTAACGGCTTCCCCATGTTCAACCCCAACTTTACGGGCCGCCCGGAAAGCAGCAACGTGTGGGACACCACCGTGAACCCGCCTACTGTGAACAGAAAGGCTGATGGCCGCATTATTGAACTGAACCTGGGCCTGCGCAGCAACAGCCCTACCTGGGACCCTGCCATGCCGCCTACCATAGGTGCTTGGTCCAGCCTGGTAAACTCTACTAATGCCATCGACTTTTATAAAGTGCAGCGAGACAGCGCAGGTAACCCGCTATTTTTCCAAAAATCGAGCATTGCAACGCCTCCTACCGGATTTCCCCCACAGCCATTTGTCGGGCCCCCAGCCATTACATGGACACCAGAAGCAGCCTTACCTGTGGGTGAAGTAGACGTTGCAGGCCTGATATTTGTCCAACGCAACACCTCGCAGGGAGTACGCACTGGGGAAGCTGCGGGGCTGAACTCTCTACTCGCAAATAGTCAGGATTGGGTATATAGCGCCCTGGGGGAACAAATCATTCCAGGTGCCCCAAACATTCAAGGTGAAGTATTTGCCAATTCAACCGGGCAAATATTCATCCGTGATAATGCAGCCCCGAATAATTTTTATGAAATCACTACTGGGGGGAACCCAAACCCAGCAGCTTGGACGCTCACAAACCAAGCTTCACCGCAGAACTTCACTGCTGCCCAAATTGCCGACCTTAAGGGAGTTCCCAACTATGCTGCCCCTGTGGCAACAACAACTCCGGCAGTTGGCGTAAACCCCAAGTTCCTTTTGGACAGCGCCGGGAACCCCATTCAGGCAACCCAAACGTCACTGAACCCCGGCATGGGCCAAAACGCCCAGTTGCAGAACCCGGCCAGCACCAGCTTTACCAACAACACGGGCAACAACTTCTTTGAGCGTTTTGCCTCGCAGGATGGGTATACGTTTGGTGAACTGCGTAACGTGAGTGTAAACCAGGACGGGGTACTTTCCGCCAGTTACTCCAACGGGGTAACCCTGGAACTGTATCAAATTACCCTGGCAGACTTCCACAGCAAGCAGAACATGCGCCAGGAAGGCGGCAACCTGTTCACGGAAACGCGTGAATCTGGCATGCCCATAACCGGGGCTGCCAACACAGGCACCTTTGGCACCACCAACTCCAACTCGCTGGAGCAATCCAACGTTGACCTTTCCAGGGAATTTGTGAACATGATCACAACCCAGAAAGGATTCCAGGCAAACTCCAAGACCATCACCACGGTTGATACCATGTTAGACACCGTGATTCAGATGAAGAGATAAGGAAAAGCTGAGTTATTCCGTTTGAACTTCGTTGCTCGCCTTTTTTGAAGCGGGGCAGGACAAAAGAAGTCCAGCCCCCGCTTCCCAAAAGGATTCGCGCCTCGTCAAACGAAAAACTCAGCATTTCCTAGGGATATTTACACCAGTTTTATTACTGGTGGAAAAATGTGGGCTGTTGCTGCCACACTGTTGGCAGCAACCACCTGCACGGGCAGGCCTTGGGGTACGCAGGGAAGCAACCCCCACGGCTACAAACGGAAAGACGGCCCCCACGGCTACCGCAAGGAAGCCACAGGGGCAGCCACAGGGAAGTGGCAGGGTAACCACCAGAGCAATTATATGTTCACAGGTTGCGCCGTCATCCCCCCGCAGGTATTGCCTTGTCCACAGCAGCAAAGTGCTGTTGGAATGGAATTACAGATGATTCAGGGCGGTATACTCTGCCAAGACAGGCGAATTGTGCTCGGAGGGAGCCAATTCCACACCCCTCCTTATGCAGAATTCGTCCGGCATGGCAGATTCTTTATGCGCCTTGAAGAGAGTGACAAGATTATTTTACACAGCCCAATAGTATTCTTTCCTTAGGGAAACACGTTTATAATGGCCTTTGGGAAACGCTCAGTTTTTCGTTTGGCAAGGCACGAATTTTTTTTGAAGCAGGAGTGACAATTCCGCAGGAAAGCGGAATTGGAAACCGTCCGCAGGGCGGGAGCCGAAGGCCGAGGCCCAGGACGGGCCGAGTCAACTCTTCCGTCCTCGACTGTTTCAAAAAAAGTGAAGTAACGCAGCCAAACGGAATAACTGAGCGTTTCCCAGGAATTTCCGGAGGCCCCCCCCTCAGGCCTTCCGGAACAAATCCCCCCCCTCACCCCTGGCACGATAATCCCTCCCGTGCCAGGGGTTTTTGTTTTAGAAACTCAACACACTCCGCTCCAAATGCCCATATCTAGACAGAATGTCTACATATGGGCATTTTCTGTATGTTATGCAACACAATATTTTATATGATATCAGACAAGTACAGCTTGGCGCATATCTTGCATGCGTTTGTACCAAAAAGCACAATCACGCCTGTTATTGTGTAGCCCATGCCGTGTAATCACCCCTTGTGTAAGGAGACAGTATGCGAAAGGTATTTACCGCAGCAGCCACCGTATTCCTCAGCCTTGGCCTTATGGCTGGCATCGCTTCCGCCAAATTTCCCGAAAAAAACGTCACCATGATCATGGCCTTTACGGCTGGCGGCTCAAGCGACGTGCAAGCCCGCGTTATGCAGCAGTATTGGGACAAAATGAAACTGCCAAGTTGGGTATTCCTATACAAAACCGGGGCAGGCGGTGCCATTGGTTTTGGGGAAATTGCCAAGGCCAAGCCCGACGGCTACACCATTGGGGGCGTAAACGTGCCCCACATTGTGCTGCAACCCCTGGGGCAAAATGCCCAATTTTCCATCGACTCCTTCGACTACATTGCCCAGGTGGTAAACGACCCCCAGTGCATTGTGGTGCATAAAGACAGCCACTTCAAAAGTGTCAAAGAAGTAATGGACTATGCCGCAAAAAACCCCGGCAAGCTCAAGCTGGGCATTGTGGGGCGTTTTTCCGGCCACCACCTGATGCTGCTTGACATGCAGTCCAAGTACCCCTTCCCCATAACAGACGTTGTGTACAAGGGCGCAGCAGACCAGAATGCAGCCCTGCTGGGTAAAGAAATTGATGTAATGCTTGGTAACCTCAACGACGTAATGCGCAGCCTGGAGCACATGCGCGTGCTGGGCATTGCTGCAGAAAAACGCTTTACAGACTTTTTGCCAGATGTGCCCACCCTGAAAGAAGAGGGCTATAACATTGTTTCCGATATTCGCCGGGCGTTTGTGACCCCGCGGGGCATTCCCAAGGAACACTTGGCAGAGCTACGCCGCATTTTTTCTGAAATTGCCCACAACCCCGACTACCTCAAAGAAATGAAAACCATAGGGCAACCCGCAGAATATATGGACGGCGAAGCATTTGAAGCCTATGTGCGCCAGCAAAACGACATTGCCAAAGCCACACTGGAAAAAGCCGGGTTACTGAAAAATAAGTAATGAAAGCATGTACCACTTGAAATAGTCGCTTAACGGCGGGAAAAGCTCGCCTACGCCTATTTCGTGGCAAGGATTTTTGCAAAAAATCCGTACAGAACAAACGCTCAGAACGGTTGAGCATTCTCAAGCTTCCATTGTTCTCAAAAATTTCCCGAGGGAATGGAACACTCACAGACGTATTACGGTTACAACATACTATACAGGGCGTTTTTCTGCCAAAAAAACGCCCTGTATATTTCCATCAGATAGCCAGTAAATATTCATTATTTTACCTTGGTGGTGCGGGAATGTGCCCCAATTGGGTAATGGACACAATTTTTCAGACTAACTGGAGTACCTATGTATGAGAATCTCTTGCCGGCATTGGGGCACTTGGTAGAACCGCTCAATATTTTCCTGATGTTATGTGGGCTGGCAGGGGGAATTATTGTGGGGGCCCTGCCAGGGCTTACCGCCACCATGGGAGTTGCCCTTATGGTACCCATGACCTTTTCCATGAACGCCACCAGCGGCCTGATTATGCTTGGGGCCATTTACATTGGAGCCATTTACGGTGGGTCCAATTCAGCCTGCCTTATTTGCACCCCTGGCACGCCTTCTTCTGTTGCCACTACCTGGGACGGTTGGCCCCTTTCCAAGGCAGGCAAGGCAGACACCGCCCTGTATGCTTCCCTCCTTTCTTCTGCCTTTGGCGGGTTGGTGGGGGCTTTGTTTTTGCTGCTTGCAGCCAGACCCCTAGCCATGTTTGCGTTAAATTTTCAAGGGCCGGAAAGTTTCTGGCTGTGTATTTTTGGCCTTTCCACCATTGCCGTGATGAGCACAGGCAACATGCTTAAAGGGCTGCTTTCCGGCGCTTTGGGGCTGCTTGTTTCCACCATTGGCATAGACCCACTGGAAGGCACCACCCGGTTCACCTTTGGGTTTTACCCATTGGTGCAGGGCATTGAAGTGATTCCCGCCATGATTGGCCTGTTCTCCTTTTCCCAGGTACTTGTGCTGGTGGCCAGCAAGCGCGACTACATTGCGGCCTTCAACCCCCAAAAAGGGGTGTTCACCGCTGTGGCCAAAAAACTATTTACAGACTGCAAGCGAGTGCTGCTGCTTTCTTCCGGCATTGGCACAGTGGTAGGCATGCTGCCCGGGGCCGGGGGAGAAATCGCCTCCATCATTGCCTACAATGAAGCCAAACGCTGGGACGCCAAGCCAGAACGCTTTGGCACAGGCGTGGTGGAAGGTGTAGCTGCCAGTGAAAGTTCCAACAACGCGGTTATTGGTGGTTCGCTTATTCCCATGCTCACCCTGGGAATTCCGGGGAGCGCAGTGGCAGCCATTATTCTGGGAGCCTTGCTGGCCAAAGGTATTCAGCCTGGCTTTAAAATTTTCACAGAAACAGCAGACCTTGCCTACACCTTCATGCTTTCACAAGTAGTGGGGAACCTGCTCCTTATTCCTGTGGGCTATTTTTTGGCTAAAATCATTGCCCGGCTGCTTAACGTAAAGCTGAACTATGTGGCCATTACCATTGTTGTGCTTTCTGTTATTGGTTCTTATGCCATACGCAACAGCCTTTTGGATGTATGGGTGGTGCTGGCCTTCGGGTTGATAGGCTTTTTTGGCGGGCGCATTGGGCTGGATACCGGGGCACTGGCCCTTGGCATTATTCTTGGCCCCATGATTGAAGAAAACCTGGGCAAATCCATGGACCTTTCAAGAGCCATGGGAAACCTTGGCACGGTGTTCTTCAGCAGTAAAACGGTTATTGTTCTTATGGGGCTTACAGCCCTTTCCTGCGTTACCCCGTTATTTCTGGCACGGCGCAAGGCAAAAACTGTCTGCGAAGCAGATGAACAAGGCAACCCCTTGCCTTCAGAACAGGAAGTTCTTCCCCAAACAAGTGGCAAGGCAGATTTGCTCAGCGGGCTGTGCTTTTTGGGCACGGCGGCCCTGTTTTACACAGCCAACCACGACCTTGAAGGCGCAGGCCGCGTTTTTCCCATAGGCCTGCAAGCATTTCTTGCTGTGGGTGCCCTTCTGCTGTTTGCCCTGGCCTGGAAAAAAGGGTTTACTTACAAAGACAAGGAATTCCTAACAAGCCTGCCAAGGGTGCTGGGGCTGCTGGCCCTTACTGGTGCATACCTTGCCCTTATTAATGTTGTGGGCTTTTTCGTCATGTCTTTTGCCTTCATGGCCGTGGCAGCAACCTACCTGGGCGACCCCAGCACAACCCTGGCAAAACGGCTGGGCCTGGGCGTTGCTGTGGGGGCAGGGGTGTGCCTTGCCGTGTGGATTGTATTCACCTTGTTGTTGTTGGTGCCCACGCCGGAAGGCATTCTCTTTTAAGGGAAGTACTGATTTTTTCCGTTTGGCTACGTTATTCGCATTATTTATCTCAAACAACATACGCATGAAGAGTGTTTGCTCTTCATGCGTATGTTATTTGAGGAAATTTTTTTATAATAAAAGCGTAGCGACAAAGCCAATCGGAAAAAGTCAGCGTTTCCCTAACTCATAGTGGTGGAAGAGTAAAACTGGAACAATGTCATCTCAGCAGATTCAGAACTGGGGGAGGTCTGTTCCAGCATAACAGGAAAGCCATGGGCCACAAGGGTTTCTTCCAGCATAACCGGGCCTGTTTCCACGCACCCAGCAGAAGGCATCGCCGGGGAAACAGCCATAAGGGGCACTTCTTCCCCTGGGCCGCCAAGCACATCGCCCATGGCGGGCAGCACCCTCACTGCCGCAGGGGGGTCATTGTCATCCTCCGCCAAAGGGAGCCCTTGTAAGTCTTCAAACAGCAAATAGGTGGGGGACTGCAACAAACTTTCCAGAGAATCGTCATATTCCCCGGACCAACCTAAAATATCCCGCGAGCTTTCCCCACCACCAGCAAGAGAAGACACCTCCTCCCATACAAATTCTGGCATGGAAACACCCGTATCCACGGAAGGGTCATACAACACATCTTCCGTGGGCGTTACGCTTGCCATGCTGCCTGCCAGGCTTGCAGTGGGCGCAGGTTGCCCTGCTCTGAATACGGCACCGTATTCAGAAGCCTCCGCACTGGCAGCATTGGAAAGGATTATTTCTTCAATCTGTGTTTTCATAGTATCCACTAGAACAGTTCAACTTTGAAGCGTTATACCCATTGCTAAAGCGCACCTGGAAAATTTCACGTTACATGCAGTTTTCATGAAATAAAACCACATGCTTCGCAGGTGTCCGCCTTGCGCCCGCCGAGCAATTTCAAAGTGAAATCGCGTTAATACGTTGGGTTTCCGCATGTATTCACCATACCCCAAAAGCTATGTTGCATATGCTACAAATGCATTGGGATATATTGTATCCAGCCATGCAACAAAAACATTGTAACCAACTGAATGTATTGCATATTCAAAAAACAGGAAAAAACACTTTTCCCTATTTCCGGCTGTATTTCTATACTAATTGTATATGAGCAAAAGGTGTTACTGTCAAGGGGAAGCAGGAACTTTATGCACGCACTTACAAAAAAAACATACACTTAGTCTGCTTAGAAGCTGCGGCCCAGCACCCTTTCTCCACTACCTATCCCCCTTGGTGCCAAACCAGTGCTGGGCCCTGCGCACTACTGGTTCCAGGTTTCCATTATCCACGGCATCCAGCACGTTGCGCATAGCCTCCAGGGCATACCCCATTTCCGGGTTGGCCTTGATAAACCCAATAAACATATTGGCATCTTCTGTCATTTGCTTGCGGCCCGCTTCAATACGCCTGCGAAAAGAAGGGGTAATAAACGGCATTATGCCGGGCAACTGGTCTGCCACGGTGGCAAAATAAATGGCGTTGGAAGCAAAGTTCAGGGCCTGGGCAAACCCCACGCCCCTGTCGTGTTCTGCCGCTGTGGTGCGAAACACCCGGCAACCAATACCTGTGAACAACGTTTCTACCAGTTCCACAGCCGTTTCAGGGGTTCCTTCCCCCGGTGTAACAGCCACCGCCAAATCTTTTTTGGTGGCCACAGGCCCAAACAAGGGGTGTGTGCCCACCACAGGCCCATTATGGGCCGCACACATGGCCGCCAAAGGCAGTGTTTTTACGGAACAAACATCCGCCAGCACCTGGTGGGGCTGCAAAAGTGGCACAAGCAAGGCCAGTACGTCTGGCAAGGCATTGGTGGGCACGCACAGCATAACCACCTCTGCCCCCAATACAGCAGCGGCAAGGGCGTCTGTATCTATATTCACCTGCAACAGGTTTATGTGGGGGTCTTCAGTGCTTTCGGTATTACGGTCAATACCCACCACACTATGCCCGGCTTGCTGCCACAAGGCGGTAAACATGCGGCCCATGCGCCCATGGTGCCCAATAATGCATACACGCACAGGCCTTGCACATGAAACAACGGAAAAACAGGCGTAAGGGCTCATTCTTTGTGTCTTTTCCCGGTAAAAAATGGCATAACAGGCAAATGCCCAAGCTAGCATAACACAATCATTGTAAAGAATGCCCTGTCATTTCATCTTTTGTCAATTACCCCGTGAATATTTTATCATTTTATTTCTTCAACACTCTTTGATGTTATGGCAACAGAATACAGCAAGGCCAAGCCACCACTTGAAACCAATGGCTTCCTGCTGTATGCATAAGGAAGTTTCCATTTTTATGATTTCGCCTAACCACAGGACTTTTATGCAGCGCAGCAGCTATCAACGCCTTCTTGGTATTTTGTGCAGTGTGTTAGACACATATTCTGCCTGTCTTTTCCTGCCTGCCGCCCCCCATGAAGGGGAAAAAGGGCAACAGGCCTTCCAGCTTGCAGCCCATTTCAGCCTGGGGGAAAAAATAGATACCGATGCACTTGTGGCCCAGGGGCGTGGGCTTGTGGGCTGGATCTTGCGGAATGCAGAACCATTGCTTGTGGTGAACTTTGACCAGCGCCAAAACCACCTTGGGTATTATAACGACAACGAGGAACAGCACATAAAAGCCTTTATGGGTTGCCCCTTGCCTGGCGAGGGCGGTGCCTTGTGTGTAGACAGCAAGCGCCAGTATTCTTTTTCGGAAAAAGACCAGAAAATGCTGCACCTGTTTGCCGACCTCATCAGCCGCATGCAGGCAGAAGATGGCACACTGGAAAAATACCGCTCGGCCCGTAAATATTATGCCGCTTTACGCATGATATACACCCTGCGCCACCACCACACCCGGTGGGACGATTTTTTGCGTTCATTCTTAAGCCTGCTGGCCTCTGTTTCCGGCTTTTCCTACTGTTCCCTGTTTACCCTGGACCAGCAAGGGCAAAGCTATTCTGTGGAGGGGGAAAACGTTACCCTGCTGGCCCAGGGCGATGCTTCTTTCCCCATTGCTGCCGGGGTTGCGGGGTGGGTTTTCCGGCATTCTTCCCCGGTGGTGAACTGCGCCGCCCACATGGGGGCAGACCCCCTGCTGGTAGGAAAAACAGAGGGTGTGCCCACCTTTCAAACCATTTATGCCCTGCCCCTTGTTATTCACCGCAAAACACGGGCCGTGCTGAGCCTTGCCCATGAACACCCCCTGGAGGTGGAAGACCACCTGAAGGAATTTGTGAACATGGCTGGAGAACATTTGGCCCTGTTCCTTGAAAACCTGTACGTGAAAGACCACTTGAAGCGCTTGCACAGGCAGGCACAGCAACCAAACAGCTAGGAAACTTGCACGGCAAGAATTAGGCCCTAGTGAATCGTGTTATTTTCTGATATCCTCTTTCTCACACTGTTTCACATCCACGCATTTTCACTACAAAATGAATTTGGCCCACTCCTACTAACTACCAGAACTGAGAACCATATGTTCCGGAAACTCTTAGAAATGTTCGGCGCGCATCTGGCCATGGACCTTGGCACCGCCAACACGTTGCTGTACACACCGCAAAAAGGTGTTGTTCTGAACGAACCTTCTGTAGTGGCCCTAGATGCAGAAAAGGGAACAGTGCTTGCCGTGGGCCGTGAAGCCAAGGAATTTCTTGGCAGAACCCCAAAAACCATTCGGGCTGTGCGCCCCATGCGAGATGGTGTTATTGCTGACTTTGAAGTCACCAAAGAACTCATCTCTTTTTTTATTCGCAAAGTTATCATGGGGTTCAGCCTGGCCAGGCCAAACATTGTCATTTGCGTTCCCACAGGCATCACCCAGGTGGAAATGCGGGCTGTTATTGAAGCCGCCCAGCTTGCCGGGGCAAGCCGGGTGCGACTTATTGAAGAACCCATGGCTGCCGCCATTGGGGCAAACCTGCCCATTCACAAGCCCCTTGGCAACCTGGTTATTGATATTGGCGGGGGCACCACCGAGGTAGCCCTTATTTCTCTTTCCGCTGTGGCCCATGCGGAATCGCTTCGTGTGGCGGGCGACGCCATGGATAGTGCCGTAAAACGGTATTTTCAAAGCGAACTTCAGTTATACATAGGCGACAACATGGCAGAGCGGGTAAAAATTGCCGTTGGTTCTGCCTACCCGCTGCCAGAACAGCTTATTGTGGAAGTGGCAGGCAAAGACGTGGTAACAGGCACCCCGCGCACCGTTAAGGTGACCGATGGACATATCCGCGAAGCCTTAACCGAACCTGTACGGGCAATTTTGCTTACCCTCCATAAAACACTGGAAAAACTTCCGCCGGAGTTGGCGGCTGACGTGGGGGAAAACGGCCTGCTCCTGGCGGGCGGCGGGGCGCTGCTTAAAGGCCTTGATACCCTTATTCACAAAAGCACAGGCATTAGTGTGCTGGTGGATGACGACCCCCTCACCACTGTGGTGCGCGGCACAGGCCGCACCTTGAGTGATTTGAAGCTGTACAACAGCGTCTTCATCAATTAGGGAAACGCTGATTTATTCCATAAAGATAACACCCATATGCCCTCCTCTCCTTCTGCCTTTGCCTCCCCTGCCCTGTTAGCCCAGGTTGCCGCCATTGTGCAGCAGTCTGGCGAAATCATTCGCCGCCACAACGCTGCCCCGCGCACCATTCGCTACAAGGGGCGCATAGATCTGGTGACAGAAACGGACCTTGCGGTGGAAGCTTTTTTGCACACCCACTTGGCCCCTTGCCTGCCGGAAGCTGCCTTTTTGGCGGAAGAAAGTGCCCAAAGCCTGGAACTGCCCGCCTGCTGCTGGGTTATTGACCCAGTGGACGGCACCACCAATTTTGCCCACGGCCTGCCCCTGGTGGCTACTTCCGTTGCCCTGTGGGCACACGGGCAGGTGCAGCTTGGTGTAATAAACCTGCCCCTGCTGGGAGAATGCTACACAGCAGTGCGCGGCGGCGGAGCCTGGTGCAACGGTGTGCCCATTGGGGTAAGCAACGCTTCGGAAGTGCATAAATCGCTTGTGGCCACCGGGTTTCCTTACACTGTGCAGGAAGAATTGCCGCTTGTTATACAGCGTCTTCAGGCTATTTTACCCGCCACACAGGGTGTGCGGCGGTGCGGTGCGGCAGCACTTGATTTAGCCTGGGTGGCCTGTGGCAGGTTTGATGCCTTTTATGAGCATTGCCTGAAGCCGTGGGACATGGCCGCGGGCTGGTTGCTGGTGGAAGAAGCAGGCGGCGTGGTGACTGCCTGCAATGGCACCCCCATGTGCCTGGAAAATGGGGAGATTCTCGCCGCAGCACCGGGTGTGCATACAAACATACAGGCCTTGCTGGTGCATACCAACAAGTAAGGATCATGAGCCAGGGAATTATAGTGACGTTCATTGGGGGACGCTGCACAAGGGCTGTTTCCCCAATCCCCCAGCCCTTTGCAAGGGACGTGACACCCCTTGTACCCCCATTTGCGTTTACTGTTCCGAAAAGCAAGCACGAATGGTTGCCCCAAGGGCGTCATGCCCGGTAATATCTCGTTCATTAAAATTCATGCCTGTACAATTTTTCACTGGTATCAATGGTTTTACAGTCATTTTCGTCCAAGATTCTTGCCAAAATTGAGAAAGAATTTTTACTTTATGCAATGGTCTCCATATCATAAAACGACACGCTCCGCAGGTGGCCACGTTGCTGCCACCGAGCATTTTTAACGTGAAATTGCTCTAGATAGTAGAACCTGTATTTATTGAAACATTGAATGTGATGTGGTATTCGTTATTTGTCATGTGTATGCATTGTATCAAGCATGACAAGACTCCTTTTTTTGCAATGATTCTACACTATGTGAAAGAGTATCCGCAAGGCACGGTTCATGGCTTGCTGTGGCATTGTCTTTTCGTGTGTCATAAGGAGAACCCATGGCAAGGCCCCCAGCCACACCATCTACCCGCAACCATGCTCTTTGGGGAGCTTGGGTCTTTGGCATACTGTGTGTGTTGGCCCTGTCTTGTGTGTTTCCTGTTACAGGCATGGTGGCAAAACACGCTTCCAGTGCAAAGCAGTACATGGAAGGTGAACACCTGCACCTGGATGCTTACCCGGCCCTGGTGGCACCAGCGCAGCAGGCCCCGGGCAAGGCGGTAAACAAGAAACAGATGCGGGAGAAGACGCAAGACCTCAGCAACAGCCCCATGCCCCTGAACAGGTATTGGGGGGTTGAGGAAAAGCACCAGTATACCCCGGAGCAACTTTTGGCCCTGGCAGATGCCTTTCCTTCTGCCCTGCAACTGCGCGAACGGTATGACCGCCTTGCCCAGGTGCCGGAAGACGTTTCCCATTTGAGAGAGACTGATGCATCCTTCCAGTATGCCCTGCGCCGCATTGCGGAAAAAGATTCATTGCTGGACAAGGTGCTGGTCACGGAAACTTTAGGGAATCAGTTCAAGTACTTTGCCGAGCCCAAGCACACGGAAAATGGAACAACACAACAGGAAGACTACTGGATGTTGCCCAGCGAATTTTTGAACCCAAAATACGGGGGGGCCAAGGGGGGCGACTGTGAAGACTTTGCCATGTATAAGTTTGGTTTGCTTCTGGAAGCGGGCGTTCCTGCTGCCCAAATGCAAATAGTTGCGGTGTACGCCCCTACCAAGGAAGGGCTTATTGGCCATGCCGTGCTAATGGTGCAAGACCCGAAAGAGCACGTTATGTATGTGCTGGACAGCCTGCGCGTGCTGGGGCAAACTCCAGTGCATTACAACACAACGTATATGCCCATTTTTGCCATAGGGCCTGCATCTGTAAGCTTGTTTGCCTCTTCAGACACAAGGAAGCCATAATGCGTGCATTGTTCTGTAGTCTTATTTTGGTGTGCCTGCTGCACACCCCCACTTGGGGGGCCACTCCCCTGTGGTTGCAAACCCTTCCGGCAGACGCCCAGCGCACAGGCTACACCCAGCATGTGTTCCCTTTGCCCCACAGTGTAGGGGTCATTATTAATGGCAATTTTGAAAGCCGGCCCCTGTTCCGCCTGAACAACCAGGGTTTGCTTGTGCCGGGCATGATTCTGAACACTGCCCCGGCCCGGCAGGTGGTGGTGGGGGAAAACAGCATTCTGCTGTGCAACAACAACTTTATTTTGAATCAGGAAACGGGTGTTTCACTCTTTTCCACTAGTTATGAACCCATTGCCACTGTGGCAACTCCTTTTACCGAAACGGCTGGCACCTTTGTGCACACTGCCCCAGGCAAGGTTTTTTTTGCCCTGGCAGGCACCCGTGCAGATGGCACCAATGAACTGTGGGCCATTGATGCACAGGGGCAGGTGCTGTGGCGCAAGCCCAGCCTTGCTGGCACAGACTACACGGCCAGCTTTGGCATAGGCCAGTGGCAACATGGGCTTGTGCTGGCAGCAGCGCACAGGCACAGGGGGCTGGAACTGGCTCTCTTTTCCCTGGAAGGCACGTTGCAGCAGGTAGTGCCAGTGCCGCAATTTCCTGCCACAGTGCGCTACCCGCAGGTTATTGTGCCCACCCTGTTTTTTGGCGATTTCATGCTTACAGCCGGGTTTACCAGCGACAAGCAGTTGCGTGTGGGCCTTGTGCATTTGCCTTCCGGCGTAACCCGCCATGTGGACATTCCTACAGAGGCAGATGCCGCAAATTTTTTGCGCTTGGTGGGCCTGAGCAACACCGAGGCCGCCATTGCCCTTGGGGATTCTTTGTATGTCATACAGGCCCCACACGGCAGCATAACCCGCACGCCTTCCCCCCTGCCCAAGGCCTTTTTGGTGTGCCTTGCCCCCCTGCCCAACGGCGATATAGCCCTGGGGGGCAGCCTGCAACTGCCGGAAGCGCCCTGGCCTGCCCCTTTTGTGGCCCGGTTTACACGCAAAGCCCTGTTGCCCCCGGAACAAGCCATGCCCGTTGCCACCTGGCCTGCCATGCCCCAAGAGCCGACCAAATAAAGTAGTTATTTGGGGGTGGGAAAAAGGAAACAGGCGCAAGAGAATAGTATTCCCTTGCGCCTGTTTTTCTGCAACTCCTATAGAGAAATAGGCTGTCTAAGCTAGAAAAATAACGGAATAAATCAGCGTTTCCTTAGGGGACCATGGGGGCAAGACGTAGCCCCGTTTCCAAGGGCAGTCCGGCCACAAGGTTGGCGCAGGCCACTGCCTGGCCGGAAGCGCCACGGCACAGGTTATCAATGGCACTCACAATAATCAGGCGTTTGGTACGTTTATCTACCACCAGCCCAATGTCGCAGAACATGGTGCCGCGCACGTTCTTCAGTTCCGGCAGTTTACCCAAGGGCAAAACCCGCACAAAACTGTGGGGGGCATACGCTTCTTTGTATGCGGCATGTACCTGTTCTACTGTGGTGCTGTCGTTTGCCAAGCGGGTGTAAATGGTGGCAAGAATGCCCCGGTTTACGGGTAACAGGTGCGGGTTAAAGGAAAGGGTAATGGGCACTCCGGCCACAAGGGAAACTTCCTGCTCAATTTCAGGGGTGTGGCGGTGGGCTGCCAGGTTGTAGGCCCGAAAGGTGTCGGAAACTTCACAAAACAAGGTGCCCACGCTTGCCCCGCGCCCAGCCCCGCTGGTGCCGGATTTTGCATCAATCACAATATCATCGGGCTGTGCAAGCCCTGCTTTAAGGGCAGGGTACAGGCCCAGAATGGAGGCAGTGGGGTAGCACCCCGGGTTTGCTACCAAGCGTGCTTTGGCAATGTCTGCGGCATACAGTTCCGGCAGGCCATACACCGCTTCGGCCAGCATGGCCTGTTGGGTGTGTTCCACCTTGTACCATGCTTCATAGGTGGGAATGTCACGCAGGCGGTAGTCTGCTGAAAGGTCCACCACGCGGCACCCCTTGTTCACCAGTTCTGCCCCCATGTTCATGGCAGCACCATGTGGAATGGCAAGGAACACAATGTCGCACCCGGCAGCAAGCGCTGTTGGGTCTGGTTCGCAAATAACCAGTTCCCCGCAGGGCAGGCCCTGGGTAAAGGGGTAATGCTCGTCCAGGCGGGTGCCTGCTTCTTTACGGGAAGTAACCTGCACCAACTGCATGCGGGGGTGCCCTGCCAGCAGGCGCACCAGTTCCATGCCCGTGTAACCCGTTACACCCACAAGCCCTACCCGAATTGTCTGTTCTGCCTTCATGGCAGCTCCTTTATGTCTGTTGAGAAAGCACTGTCGTTCCGTTCCACGGCCTGGTGCAACTCTAGCAAGAATATCTGCTGACTTTCGCACCACGTGGGAGGGTCAGCGCAAATGTGTTTCCTTCGTACATCGTTTGGTAAGTAGCCTTTAAAAAACGCGTAGTTATTTCGTTTGACAAGGCGCGAGCTTTTTTTGAAACGGCGGCTGGACTCTTCGGTCCTGCCCCGTTTCAAAAAAAGTGAAGCAACGCCGCCAAACGGAATAAATCAGCGTTTCTATCGTTTTACCACATACTTCATACGCAATTCATACAAAAGGCCGTTCATGAGGCGCTTTTCATCTTCATCCAGGCAGCTTTGTGTTTTTTCCTGGAGCATGGAAAGAATATCAATGGTGTGTTTTGCCAGGGCAATGTCTTCTTCCATTTTTCCGCTGGAGGGGTCTGGCGCTTCCCCCAGTTGTACCAGAGCAGAAGAGGCCAGGGAGAGAATGAAGGTGGAGAACGTGGGCATGGGCATAATAGGTGAATACCCCATATTGCCCTGGCCTTCGCTGGTGTTTTCCGTGGTATTTTCGGAATGGTCTGTCATGGGAATTTCCTTATTTGGCAGCCGGTGCTTAAACCAGGGTAATGGGTTCCTGCAACGCAGTGTGGTAGGCCACCAGGCCCTGTTCCAGGTAGTCACGGCAGGAAATAAACCCGCCAAGGGCTACATAGGAGGCAGCCAGGGCATGCAGCCCGGCCAAAATGTCGCCATAATCCACCCAGCCCATGTGCCCAAAGCGCACCATGCGGTCTTTCATGTGGCCCTGCCCTGCGGCAAAAATAACACCATGCTGGCTGGTGGCATGGGCCACAAGGGTGCTGGCATTCATGGCTTCCGGCAGTAAAATGCTGGTAACGCCCCAGGCAAAATGGGTGGGGGCATACAGGGTAAGGCCCATGGCCTTCACGCTGGCACGTACCATGCGGGTAAGGGCCCACTGCTTGCGGTACACAGCTTCAAGCCCTGTTTCGCGGAACATGGCAAGGCTTTCCCGCAGGCCCACAATAAGACTTACCGGGGTGGTGAAATTTGTTTGGTTTTTCAAACAATTTTCACGTTCAGCCAGCAGGTTGAAATAGAAATTGCACGGGGGCACGCCTTCTGCCTTTTGCCAGGCCCGGCCTGAAAAGGCCAACAGCGCAAGGCCAGGGGGCAGCATAAGGCCTTTTTGGGAGCCCGTAACCAGGCAGTCAATGCCCCAGGCGTCCATGGGGCAGGGGGCAATGGAAACACCGGAAATGCCGTCTACCACCAACAGGGCCTTGCTTTCACGGGTTATGGCGGCCACTTCTTTTACCGGGTGCTGCACCCCGGTGGAAGTTTCTGAAAGCTGCATAAGCACCCCGGAAGCTTCCGGGTGGGCGGCAAGTGCTTTTTGCACAGCTTGCGGGGCAACCCCTTCGCCCCAGGGAACAGTAATGACCACTACATGAATGCCGTGCATACGGCAAATTTCAGACCAGCGTTCGGCAAAGCGCCCAGCTTCCACCACCAGTACAGTTTCACCCGGCTGGAACAAGCCTGTCACGGCGGCTGCCATGGCCCCGGTGCCGGAAGCGGCCATGGGCAGTACCACTTGAGTTGTGCCAAAAAGTTCTTTCAGGCCTGTTTGCACCTCGCCAAACAGGGCTTTAAACTGCGCCTTGCGGTGGTGAATCATGTCGTGGGCCATGGCAAGGCGCACACGTTCAGGCAGTGGGGTGGGGCCGGGGGTGAGCAAACGCGGTTTATTGAGCATGTGGGTGGTCCTTTCCGTATTTTTTTCAATAGTACAAAAAGAAACGCGCTTCTTCAACCCACACAGGCTCTTTGCCCCCAAATTTATGTGAAAAAAATGCCCTGCTGTGGTTGCAGCACGGCCGGCATGGAAGCGCAGTGTAATGTAAGACCATTGCAAAACTATGTTTTGCGTGTTTTTTCCATAGTCTTAAGGTTGTAATGCTCTGGCAACCGCTTTTGCAGTGACCAGAGCATTACAAGGTGGTAAGAAATCACGGAAAAACCAAAAATTTCTCTCTGTTCTACCAGCGTGACTGGTTGCGGCCCTGAATGCCGCCAGCAACACCACCAAGGGCACCACCCACGGCAGCCCCGGTGCCCACACTGCCACCGGAAATGGCGGCAATGCCTGCCCCGGCACCAGCGCCAATGGCTGCGCCGCTTAAGGCACCTTGCTGGGTTTTATTCATGTTTGTGCAGCCTGCTGCGCCAAGGCAAAGCCCGCCAGCCAATAAACAGCTTATAATAAATGCTTTCATGGTATTTCTCCTCTCAATAAAGACCATTGCAAAACTACGTTTTACGTGCTTTTTCCATCATATTTCCCTCTGCCTGCGCAGAGCGAAATATGGCCTAAGTCACAAAACACACTCATTTTACAGGAAAATTAATTTCCTTTACTCGTGCTTTTTGGAGCGTCTTCCCTGCGGGAAGTCGCTTTAAGACTATTATGCAATAGTCTTAAATATGGTCTTGTTGCCTGCAACAGGGGGTATCCGTTTGTATGTTGCGCAAGTAGCAGGGGATTATTTTCCTTTTTTAGCGGCATCTTTTGCAGGCTGGGCATACAGGTACCACAGCACTTCCACTACGGGCCTGTTCATGTCTTGGGGCTTTGCCTTGGCGTGTGCGTCCAGCACATTAATCAAGGAATCCAGGGTTTGCCCGTTCAATCCATGCATCCAGGCACTGTTCAGGCTTTTGTCAAAAGGCAGGGGCTTGCGGCCATCACGCCGTTGCCATTCTTTTTCCAGTTCCAGCATGGTCACCATGCCTGCCAGGAAGGCCTGCTTTTCTTCTTTGGTGGAAGCTTGCCAGTGGCGCATTTGCACCACGGGGGCGTGGTCTGCCCGCAATTGCGGGGTTGCCCCGGCGCTGTTTTGTGTTTCCGCCGCAGTGGGTGCTGCCCCTGCTGCGGGCAAGGGGCTACAGAGCAGGGCCAGGGCTGGCAGTAAAACCAATAATGATTTCTTCATGGTGTCCTCCTGTAGTGGCATGGCTGCGGCCAGCGCAGGTACATGCCGTTTGGGTAGTGTGTGGCGAATTGGGTACAAGAGCAGAAGGTAAAACAAAAGCGCATATAAGAGCGTATATTTTGAATAGGATACTCCTTTTCTTGTGTCTCGTCCATGTGTTATTGTCTATTGTCCTGCGGTTCCTTTATTTCGCCGCGCCGGGCAAATACTTTGTGCCGGGTTATCGGGCCTTTTTAGGTGTGTCTGTTGAAACAATCTGTACTCATTGTATCAAGAGAACCAAGAAGTATGCGTGTACCTTGCCCTTTTGGCTCTTTCGGTATACCTTTCACCATGGTTGACAACGCCGGAAGCAATTGCCTTCTCATTTTTCCCGGCATGGCCAAAGGACGCAAGGCCCCACCCATTCACCCAATTATACAGGAACCGGGCTCAGGTTATGATTACAACACATCTTTCTTTGTATGTAGCTGCTGACGTAGAACAAATGGCAGAACAGGCCGCACTCCTTATGGTGGAACAAAGCAAAGCCGCCATTGCAGAGCGCGGGGTGTTCTCCCTGGCCATTTCCGGTGGGAAAACGCCACTGCCTCTTTTCCGCCTGTTATCGCACCCGGACTGGGCCACCAAAATAGACTGGGCCAATACCATGGTATATTGGGTGGACGAGCGCTGCGTTTCCATTGAAAGTGAAGAAAGCAATTACCGTGCAGCACGGCAGGAGCTGCTTTCCAAGGTGGAAGCCACCCGTTTTTACCGTATGAAAGGCGAAGAACACCCTGAAAAAGCCGCCCTGGATTATGAAAAACTGTTGCAAGACCACTTTTCCTTGAAAGAAGGTGAACTGCCCCGGTTCGACTGCGTCATTCTTGGCGTTGGCTCAGACGGCCACACCGCTTCTTTGTACCCTGGCGACCCGGCAATGGCAGAAAAAAAACGCCTTGTCATGGACGCCTATATTCCCAAGCTGAAAAAAAGCCGCCTTACCATGACCCTGCCCGTGCTGAACAACTGCCGCTGCTGCGTTTTTCTGGCTTCCGGCAGGGAAAAGAACCACGTGCTCACCACCGCCCTGAACCTGATGGCTGCCCCCATGCTGCCAGCCCAAATGGTACGCCCGCACAACGGTAAACTCTGCTGGATTATTGATAATACAGCATACCAGGGGTAAGCAGGCTATTTTTGCCTTCTTTGCTGTGGCCCAAAGGCGCGTTGTGTGTGCCTTTGGGCCATGGTGTTTCCTCCACTTTTTACCCGTGCCCCCGTACACACCCCCCATTTGCCCATGAACGATTTTTCTACCATTGCCCAGGAACTTGCCATTGCTCCACAACAGTGCGCCGCAGTTGCCGCCCTGCTGGACGAAGGGGCCACCATTCCCTTTATTGCCCGCTACCGCAAGGAAGCCCACGGCTCCCTCGATGAAGTAGTCATTACTGCCGTGCGCGACAGGCTTTCCCAACTGCGCCAGTTGGCAGAACGCAAAACAGCCATTCGGGCCTCCCTGGAAGAGCGCGGGCTGCTTTCTGCCGAACTTGAAGCGGCGGTGCAAGGGGCCAGTACCATGGCACTGCTGGAAGACATTTACCTGCCCTACCGCCCCAAGCGGCGCACCAGGGCCATGATGGCACGGGAAAAAGGGCTGGAACCACTGGCCCTTGCCTTGCTGGAGCAGCAGGCGGGCATGCAGCCAGCCGAGGCTGCCCAGGCCTTTGTGGATGCGGAAAAAGGGGTGGCCAGTGTGGAAGAAGCCCTGGCCGGAGCGCGGGATATTATTGCCGAACTGGTGAACGAAAATGCCGAAGCCCGCACTGCCATGCGGGAACTGTTCTTGCGCAAGGCCTTGTTTGCCAGTACGGTTACCAAGGCCAAGGAAGAAGAAGGGGCCAAGTTCCGCGATTATTTCCAGTGGGAAGAACCTGCGGCCCAGGCTGCCGGGCACCGGGTGCTGGCCATGCTGCGCGGTGAAAATGAAGGGTTTTTAACCCTGAAAGTGCAGCCAGAGCCAGAATTGGCCCTGAACGCCCTGTGCAGCCAGTTTTGCCGTAATAGTTCCCCGGCAGGGCAGGAAGTGCGTGCTGCTGTGGAAGACGGCTACAAGCGCCTGCTGGCCCCTGCCATGGAAACGGAACTGCGTAATACCTTGCGGGAAAAGGCGGAAAAAGAGGCCATTGGCGTGTTTGCCCGCAACCTGCGCGGCCTGCTGCTGGATTCCCCCCTGGGGCAAAAGCGGGTGCTGGCTTTAGACCCCGGTTTCCGTACAGGCTGCAAGGTGGCCTGCCTGGACGCCCAGGGGAAACTGCTGCACCATGATGTGGTGTATATACTGAGCGATAACCAGCGGGCAGAAGCCACCAGCAAGTTACAAGCCCTGGCCAGCCGCTTTGGGGCAGAAGCTATTGCCATTGGCAACGGTACTGCCAGCCGGGAGTCGGAGGCATTGGCCCGCGGCCTTGGCCTGAGTATTCCCATTGTGGTGGTAAGCGAAAGCGGTGCGAGCGTGTATTCTGCTTCCGAAACAGCCCGCAAAGAATTCCCTGACCTTGATTTGACAGTGCGCGGGGCCATTTCCATTGGGCGCCGCCTTATGGACCCCCTGGCTGAACTGGTGAAAATTGACCCCAAGGCCATTGGGGTGGGGCAGTACCAGCACGACGTGGACCAGACCACCTTAAAGCAAAGCCTTACCGATGTGGTGGAAAGCTGCGTGAACGCTGTGGGGGTAGATGTAAATACCGCCAGCGCCCTGCTTTTGGCCCACGTTTCCGGCCTTGGGCCTTCCCTTGCCACCAACATTGTGGCCTACCGCGACGCCAATGGCCCTTTCCGCCAGCGTAAAGACTTGCTGAAAGTGCCACGCCTTGGCCCCAAGGCCTTTGAGCAGGCCGCCGGATTTTTGCGCATTCGGGGCGGGGAAAACCCGCTGGATGCTTCTGCCGTGCACCCGGAATCGTACCCCGTGGTGCAGCGCATGGCCAAAAACCTGGGTTGCACCCCTAGCGATTTGGTGCAGCAGGAAGAAACACGCCGCAAGCTGCGGCCTGAAGAGTATGTGGACGACCGCTTTGGCCTGCCCACCATTACCGATATTCTGAAAGAACTGGAAAAGCCGGGGCGCGACCCCCGTGCGGCCTTCAGCGCCTTTGCCTTTAATGAAGCCGTGACCACCATGCAAGACCTGCAACCGGGTATGCGCCTGCCCGGCATTGTCACCAACGTCACCAATTTTGGGGCCTTTGTGGACATTGGCGTGCACCAGGACGGCCTTGTGCACATCAGCCAGCTTGCTGACCAGTATGTAAGCGACCCACACACCGTGGTTGCGGTGCGCCAGGAAGTGTTTGTGACGGTGCTGGAAGTGGACGCCCCGCGCAAGCGCATTTCCCTGACCATGCGCACGGGCGAAGGCGCTGCCCCCCGCGGGGAAGCTGGTGGCCAGCAAGACAGGGCACGGCAGCCGGAACGCCCGCGCAGGCCGGAACAGCACGGCCAGCCGCAACGCAAGGGTGACCAGGGCAAAGGGCATGCCCGCCCCCCGCAGGGGGGCAGGGATGAGAGCCGCAAAAACAGCCAGCAGCGCCCAGAACAATCTGGCGGCGGCGGGTTTAACAACCCCTTTGCCAGCCTGAAGCGCGGGTAGGAAGCACAGCGTTATTCTGCATAAAAACCAAGGCCCTGCAAAGAAATTCTTTGCAGGGCCTTGGTTTGTTTACTTGTGCGGCGTGCGATTACCCGCGTTTCAGCTCTTCAATGAGGCGTTGCAAGGCGTTCACTTGGCCTTCAAGGCCTTCCACTATTTCCGCTGCGCTTTGCATGGCTGTGGCGGTTTGGCGTGAAATGCCGGAAACTTCTTCCACGGCCTGGTTAATAAGGGTGCTTGCGGCAGATTGTTCTTCCACGGCAGTGGCTATTTGGCGCATTTCATGGGCTCCGCCTTCCACCAATGAGGCAATGTCCTGCAACAGAGAATCAGAACTATGGGCGAGTTCTGTCAGTTGGTCCACGCTACTGCTCACGCTGTCTACATGCTGCATATTGCTTTTGGTGCCAGCTTGAATGCGGTTTACGGCGTCGCCCACTTCCTTGGTGGCGGTCATGGTTTTTTCCGCCAGTTTGCGCACTTCATCGGCTACCACGGCAAAGCCGCGTCCGGCTTCCCCGGCACGGGCCGCTTCAATGGCAGCGTTCAAGGCCAACAGGTTTGTCTGGTCGGCAATTTCCGAAATAACATTCAAGATTTGCCCGGTATTTTCAGCAAGCTGCCCAAGGCTGCTCATTTCTTCTTTGAGGGAAAGCGACTTTTGCTGCATGCCATTAATGCCAATGGACATGTTCTTTACGGTGTCGCGGCCTTCCAGGGCACGGCCACTGGCTTGCCCGGCAACCTGGGCCGCATTGGAAACGTTGCGGGCAACTTCCAGCACGGTTGTGTTCATTTGCTCCATGGCTGAAGCTGTTTCCATAATGCGGTGGGCCTGGGCTTCTGCCCCGTTACTGGAGCGGGTCACTTCCCCGGCAAGGTCGTGGGAAGCAGCGCTCACCTCGGCCATAATGCTTTCAATGCGGTTGGCGGCCTGCACCATGCCTTCTCGCTTGGCGTTTTCGGCAGCCAGGCGGGCAGCATCTGCTTCTTTCATGGCAACCCTGGCAGCTTCGGCCTGTTTTGCGGCTTCATCTGTTTTTGTTTGGGCTGTGGTTATCATGTTGCGCAGTGCGCCCACCATGGTGTTCAGTGCTCCTGCCAGTTCTGCCACTTCATCGCCAGAAGTAATGTGCAGCTTGCCTTCAAGGTTACCTGCGGCAACCTGCTTGGCAAAATTGGTGGATTGCAGAATGGGCTGCACTATGGACCTGGCAATAAAGGCAAAACACACGCTGAGCAACACAAGGAAAACAAGGGTGATAACTAGAACAGAGCCCACAACAGAGCGTTCGGCTTGTTCAATTGCGGCCCGTGGTTGCCCAAGGAACAGCATGCCCACGGCTTCCCCGGTGGGGGTAAGCAGCGGCCAGTATATGGTGTCGTAAGGGGCACCAAGAATGGTGTTGCGTCCGGTAAACGTTTGTTTTTGGGTCAGCACACGGTCCAGCACTGCTGCGTTGTCCATTGCTGTGCCCACAGCCCGTTGGCCATTTTGCATAATGGTTGTGGCTATGCGGGTGTTCGCTGCAAATACAGTGGCTTCCGCCCCAAGGCGCTGCTTGATGCCATCCACAAAGTCGTTTTCGCCCAGGTTGTACCCGGCAATGGCTACCCCAAGCAGTTTGCCATTATGCTGAATGGGAACGGCAGCGCGCATGGCCAGCTTCACAGTTCCCCCGGGTTCCATGCTTACGCTGGTTCTGCCTTGCAGCGCTTCTTGCACCACATGCAAATTTTTCACGGAATTGTCTTGGGTGGCCGTGTGCCCAAGGGCCAGCACGTTGCCTTGTGCATCAATAATGGTTACCAGGTGCACGCCCCGTTGCCCCACCAATTCTTGGGCAAAAGGCACAAGCGCAGCCCCATTGCCACTTTCAAGGGCTGTAATAGTGGCACCCCGTTCTGCCACTAGGCGGGCGGCAAGCAGAACACGTTTTTCCATGTCTGCCAGTTGGCTGCTAACTGCCTGCTGGTTGCCTGCCAGTTCCTGGGCTGCCTGGGCATCAAACCCGGCACCAACGTAATAGTACACACCAAAGGCAATGCTTGCTGCTAATATAATCAGGCCCAGTACAGGAGCCACTGCTATTTTTACGAGTAAGTTAATGCGCATTTCAAATTCCCCTCATTTATATTTTTCCTGGCCAAACATGAATGCGCTTATTGGTGCCCATTGTTTGGCTGGGGAGTATGTTAATGGTGGCCAGCAGCTTTTGTGGTAATGAGGTCAATAACTTTCGTACTTAGGGCCTGCAGGTCCGGTTTGGCAAACTGGGCGTCTGCCCCCACGGAAAGGCCTTTGTGCTCCAGCTTTTCCGTAATGAGGGAAGAAAAGAGGGCCACAGGCAATTCTTTCAGAATTGGGTCTTCCTTGATGAGGCGGCACAAGGTAAGCCCGTCCATGCGAGGCATTTCAACATCGGTCACCACGGCTTGTACAACGTCTCGCAGGGCAATGCCTTCATCCAGGACGCGCTGTTTATAGCGCATAAGAATGTCCCAGGCTTCTTGCCCGCTGGTGGCCTGCACCACCTTAAAACGTTCGCTTTTTTCAAGCATACGCTTTACCAGGGCACGTATGCTGCCGGAATCGTCTGCATGCAAAATGACGTATTCTGAATCAAGCGCCGTTTTGGGGGCGAATTCAGCCAGTTTAATAGCCAGGGCAGGGTCTATGCTGGCCACCACATTTTCAAGGTCCACCATAAAAATAACGCGGCCTTCCAGGCGAATAACCCCGGTTACCGTGTTTTCGCTCATATTTTGCAAAAAGCCACCCGGTTCTTCCACTTCGTTCCAGTTCAACCGGTGAATACGGTTTACCCCGGAAACAAGGAAGGCCGTGACAATGGAGTTGAACTCTGTAACAATAATTTTGGCATTGTTTTGGTCAATGGCCCCCTTCATCAAATATTTGCCAAGGTCCACCAGGGGAACAACCTTGCCGTCGCGGTGGGGGAATGCCCCCATAACGGCAGGGTGGCGCATTTGTGGCATGGAAGTAACGGGCTGGGTACGAATTATTTCAATAACCTTGGCGACGTTTACGCCATAATGACCACGGTACCCTGGTTCATCAATGTAAAACTCAACAATTTCGAGTTCGTTGGTGCCTGATTCAAGCAGAATATTATTGTGCGACATGGGTGTTTCCTCTAGCCATATGGTTATGGACGTCAGCCAAAGCTGTTTCTTTTGTCCAATGCTTTCTGGCTAAAAAGCAGGAGAGCATTGGGGCTATTTTGCTTGCAAAATTGCCCGTGTAGCGTGTTGTTTGTGGTTGCAGTCACCTCTTATTGTCTCACCTTTTGCGGAACGCTTGGCAGAGAGCAAAAAAGATAGCCGGAAAGTAATATCTTGTGTCATTCATATGTATCGGCCAACCCTGTGTTTTCATTTAGGTCAAATAGCGAACATTATGGGAAAAGCCAGGGTGCACCTTCTAACACGTGCCCAATTGTTCCATGGTGCTCATGCCACACCTGCTCAATGCCTCCGGCTACAAATCCGGAGAGCATTGGGGCTATTTTGCTTACAAAATTGCCCGCGTAGCGTGTCGTTTGCCTTTATAATCACCTCTTGTTGTCCTCTCTTTTAAGGTAATGCTTGGCAGAGAACAAAAAGATAGCTGGACAGTATTGATACCTACTGTGTTCTCAAAACAGAGGGTAAAGTACAACATCAACGTGGTGCACCATAAAAGACATACCATGTGGAAGAGAGGGGGGAGGTAGTGAAGAACGTATAGAATGATACGCCACTTTTAGGCAATAAAGAAAGAGAAAAAAGTGGCAATTTTGTGGAGCTTCCACAATAAAACCAGCTAATCGCTGGTGAAAAAACACAAGATAATGGTATGAATTTGTGCCTGGCATATTCTGGCACAAGGGGAAGGTTGGGTAGCCATGGTAAAAGTGTGTGCCAATTATTTTTCTGCTGGTGTGAAAAAATACGTGCTGGGGGCAAGTGTTCCCCTGAGAAAAGACGTGCAGCGGTGATTGCCAAACACAATGTATTTACTTTTTTGGGACACCTGCATAAGCTTGGGTAACTCTTCGCGCAGGGTGAAGCAAAATCAAGACCATTGCAAAACTACGTTTTGCGTAGTTTTGCCAACAAAAGTGGGACAATATTGCATAGACGGAGTGGATAACGCCATGACAACACACAGTGGTTCTACCCTGGTGGTGAAGCTGGGCACCAGCGTGCTAACGCAGGGTACCCGCAGCCTGAACCAGGCCCATATGATGGAAATTGTGCGCCAATGTGCCGCTGCCCGCCAGCAGGGGCACCGTATTATTATTGTTACCTCCGGGGCCATTGCAGCCGGGCGCGAACACCTGGGCCACCCTGTGCTGCCCCAAACGGTTGCCTGCAAGCAACTGCTTGCCGCAGTGGGGCAAAGCCGTCTTATTCGGGTGTGGGAAAACTTGTTTGGTATTTATGGCCTGCACGTGGGGCAAATGCTGCTTACCCGGGCAGACCTGGAAGACAGGGAGCGTTTTTTGAACGCCCGCGACACCTTGCGCGCCCTGCTGGAACACGGCATTGTGCCGGTTATTAATGAGAACGATGCGGTGGTGACCTCGGAAATACGGGTGGGCGACAACGACACCCTTTCCGCCCTGGCAGCGGTGCTTGCCGGGGCAGATGCCCTTGTGCTGCTTACCGACCAGGAAGGGCTGTTCACCGCCGACCCGCGTAATAACCCGAGTGCCCAGCTTATTCCTGAAGTGCCTGCCATAACAGAAGATATTTACCGCCTTGCCGGGGGGAGTGTTTCCGGGCTTGGCACAGGGGGCATGATTACCAAAATTCAGGCAGCGGAAATTGCCACACAGGCGGGTATTCCTGTGGTTATTGCCCCAGGGGCAAACGCCAAGGTTATCCCTGCTGTGCTGGCAGGCCAAAGTGTGGGCACCCGGTTTTTGCCCTGCAAGAACCCGCTGGAGTCGCGCAAGCTGTGGTTGTTCGGCCCGCCTGCTGCTGGTAGCCTGCATATTGATGCAGGGGCATCAAAGGCCTTGCTGGAACGGGGCAGTTCCTTACTGCCCAAAGGTATTACCGGGGTGGGCGGCACTTTCGCCAGGGGTGAAGTGGTGCGTATTCTTTCCCCGCACGGGGCAGACATTGCCCACGGCGTTGCCTGCTATAACAGCGACGACATGCAGCGCATCAAAGGCCTGCATTCAGAAGGTATTGCCGCTGTGCTGGGCTACGATTATGGCCCTGTGGCTATTCACCGGGATGATTGTATTATTCGTTCCCGCAATGCCGCAGATACAGAGAATTTATAAGTTAACGAGAGGGCATCATGGAAACAAACAGACTGCTAACCATGGGGCAAGCGGCCAAAAACGCCTCCTATGCTTTAGGCGTGTGTGACACCGCTGCCAAGAACGACTTGCTGCGCAGCATTGCCAAGGCATTGCGTCAGGCAGAAGGCCCCATTTGCGCCGCCAACCAACAAGATGTGCAGGAAGCCAGGGAAAACGGTATGGCCAGCGCCATGCTGGACCGCCTGCTGCTTTCCCCCCAGCGGCTGCAAGCCATTGCGGCTGATGTGGAAGTCGTATGCAGCCTGCCAGACCCCGTGGGGAGAGTGCTGGATGGCGCCGACCTGGGGCGCGGCCTGAACATGGTGCGTAAACGTGTACCCCTTGGGGTGGTAGCGGTAATTTACGAAGCCCGGCCCAATGTCACTGTGGACGTGGCCACCCTGTGCCTGAAAGCGGGAAACGCCGTTATTTTACGTGGCGGCAAGGAAACGCGGCGCACCAATGAAGCCTTGGTGGCGGTGATGCGTGGGGTGCTGGCAGCCCATAACCTGCCGGAAGATGCTGTGCAGGCCATTACTGACCCGGACAGGACTTTGGTGGGTGACTTGCTGCGCCTTGACCGCTATGTGGATATGGTTATTCCCCGTGGTGGCGCTGGGCTGCAACGCTTTTGTCAGGAGAACTCTCTTATTCCCGTTATTCTTGGGGGTATTGGGGTGTGCCATATTTTTGTGGATGCAACGGCAAAGCAGCCAGAAAGTCTTGTTGTACTGGAAAATGCTAAAGTACAGCGCCCCAGCGTGTGTAATTCTGTGGAAACGGTACTGGTGCATGCGGGTATTGCCGAAGAATTTATTCCCCGCATGGTGGCATACCTGGGCGCGCTTGGCGTGCGTTTTCATGCCACGGCGCAGGCCATGCCTTTTTTTGCGCCCGGCACAGCAATTCCTGTTACGGAAGAAGCCCTGCACAGTGAATGGCTTACCCTTGATGTAAACGTACATGTGGTGCCTGGCTGTGAAGAAGCGCTGACCCATATTCGTGCCTATGGCAACGGGCATTCCGAGGCCATTCTGACGGAATGCATGGAAACGGCCCACCAGTTTGTGCAAGGGGCAGATGCCGGTGCGGTATTTGTGAACGCCAGCACACGCTTTAACGACGGCGGGCAGTTTGGCCTGGGGGCCGAAGTGGCGGTGAGCACCCAAAAATTGCACGGCCGTGGGCCGCTTGGGCTGGATGCGCTGACAACGTATAAGTGGATTGCCCAGGGGAACTATACCGTTCGGTAAAGTTGACAGAGGGGGGCTGGGGGACGTGACGCCCCTTGCCCCCCCATTTGCATTTACTTTCCCGCAAAGCGGAAAAGTAAATGCTGATGCGGGTTCCAAGGGCATCATGCCCTTGGCGGAGGGGGTTGGGGAGGCAGAGCCTCCCCAAGAGAAGTGCAACAATTTCACTTGTGCAATGGCCCCTAAAAAACAAAAAGCACTGTATGGGTTGCATACAGTGCTTTTTGCGTTGCAAGAAAACAGACTAGTTGGCTGTTGTATTCCCTGCCGGGGAGGCTGGTGTGGCAGGGGTAGCCGGGGCTGCGGGTTGGGCAGCCGGGGGAGTAGCACGGAAGGGGTCTTGCTTTACCATTTCAAGAATGGTGGAGCTGTGTTTGAACTTGGATGAGCTCAAAATATTATAGCCCAGCGAAGTTACCAGAAAAATAATGGCTGCAAAGGTGGTAAGCTTTACCAGAATACCGCCAGCGCCAGAGCTGCCAAAAAGCGAGGTGTTGCCCCCACCAAAAATGACGCCCATGCCTTCCTTGCCAGACTGCAAGAGTACAAGGACAATAAGGAGCACACAAATAACAATGTGGAGTATCAGAACCATTTTTTCCAAGGGGCTATCCTCTTGCTGGCAATGGGTGGTGCAAAGGCGGTGGTTGCCATGGGGCAATTGGCACACAATGCGTGGGCAGGTACCTTTGCGGCGGAACGGGTGGTGCCTTGTGTGGTGTTGCGCGGGCAACACTTACAGGCGTTTACCTGTGTTCCTTCTCTTACGAACAACGCAGTATATAAGGATATGACGCGTTAGGCAAGAGCTATACGGCTAAAACTTTCTGCTTGTAAAGAAGCTCCACCTACCAGTACTCCGTTTACGTTGTCAAGTGCAATAATTTCTTTGGCGTTATCCGGTTTCACACTTCCGCCATATACTATGCGTACTTGGCTGGCATTTTCTTTAAAATTATTGTGCAGCATGTGGCGCACTGCGGTGTGGGCTGCCACAATTTCCACCGGGCCTGCCACCTTGCCTGTGCCAATGGCCCACACAGGTTCATAGGCTATGCTTATGCGCTGCGGTGGCACTGAAGCGGGCACGTCTGCCAGGCCTGCCGCCAGTTGGCGGGCCAGCACTTCTTCCAGTTTTCCTGCTTCACGCTGGGCAAGGGTTTCCCCAATGCACAGCACCACATCAAGCCCCAGTTGCAGGGCAAAGGCCGTTTTCTGGCCCACAAATTCGTCGCTTTCACCCAAAATGGCCCGGCGCTCGGAATGTCCGGTAAGCACCAGGGTGCAGCCTGCGTCTTGCAACATGCCGGGGGAAATTTCCCCGGTAAAGGCCCCTTCCGATTCCGGGTAGCAGTTTTGCCCCCCAAGGCGTATGGGGGAACCCTGCACGGCAGCGGCACAGGCAGGCAACAGGGTGAAGGGCGCAAACACAGCCACTTCCCTGTCTTGCGGCAATGGGGCAATGCGTGTTGCCAGCTCCACCAGGGTGGCGCGGGCACTTTCCTGATTCTTGTACATTTTCCAGTTGGCAGCCATGAGCAGTTTCATGAGGGGGCTCCATCAGTTGATGATAATAAAATATTGAGTGCAAGGACTAGGTACATGGCATTTGGGAAACGCTCAGCGTTTCTCCAGGCTCAGCAGCAGGGCATCTTCGCCCGTATCCGCATAATAGGCTTTGCGCCTGCCACACAGGCTAAACCCTGCGCCGTAATACAGGCCCAGGGCGGGCAGGTTGTGTTCCCGCACTTCCAGGAAAAATTGGGCAATACCTGTTCCTGTGGCGGCTTCAAGCATGGCTGTGAGCAATTGCCTGGCAGTGCCTGCACGGCGCATGGCCGGGGCTACAGCCACATTATAAATTTCAATTTCACCTGCGGCAAACTGGGCCACAAAAGAAATATACCCCACCAGTTCGTGGTGGGCAGTAACGGCCCCGGCAACAAACCCCGCCGCGGCCTTGTTGGGGCAGCAGGCCAAAGCCTGCGCCAAGGGCGCGGGGCCTTGCGCCTGCCCCATGCCCGAGGCAATGAACTGGTCATACTGCTCTGCCTGCCAGGGTGTGCTGAAGCAGGCCGCTTCAAGCTGGGCCAGGGCGGGGGCATCTTCCCTGCCAAGGGCGTGTATGGTAAGCTGTGGTTTCACGCTATGCATTGCGGGTTCTCTGCTCAGTATCCTTCAGTATGGGCGGTGCACCCAAGCGGTACGGCAGCCCCTGTTTTGCTACACGCTGTGCTGCCTGCGTGTACTGGGCGCTTCCAGGGGCAAAAACTGTTGCCAGGGAAGCACTTTAAAATGGCCTTTGGGGAATCACTCGGTTTTTCGGTTGGCACGGCACAAGCGTTTCCGTAGCCCGCCGTGAGTATGCATTAACCTTCTGTACGATACAATGAAAAAAACAGCAAAATCATTTCCGGCTTCCAAAATTTCTGTTCTCCGCCATACTGTTGCCAGCACATGCATGGTGGTGGATGGCGGCGACACCCCGCTTTTGTACATGCCGGGGGTGCAGGCTGCCCGGCAGGGGCTTGCCCGGCGGCAGGTAGTAGTGGCCCTGTTTACCCCGGAAGGAAAACTTGTTGTGTGCCGCCAACCTGTGCCTTCCACCGCCCCTGCCCCAATCCTTGCTGGGGGCAGGCCAGGAGCAGGAGAATTGCCCCTGCTGGCGTTGCCCAGTGGTTTTGTGGAAGCAGGAGAAGCGCGGGAAGATACTGCTATGCGGCTGTATGCGGAATTTTTGTTCTGTGTGCCCCCGGTGCTGCGGCAGGTGGCAAGCATGGGGCCAGGGCAGGAACAACCGCATTTTCGCACTCTGTATGGGGCACGTATGCCAGCAGACCTGCACGTTTCCTTTTTTCATGCGCCGGGGGTGTTCAGCGTGCTGGATGCCGATGAATTGACGGGCCTGGTGGCAGATGCCGCAGAACTGCTGCAACCGGAACTGGCCTGGGCCGTGGGGCAGCCCGGTTTTTTGGGTGCCAGCAAGCAAGGGGCAGAAGAAGAATAGTAGCTTTATTTGAAAGTATTGTCCCATTGAACAGATTGTATTTCCTTTGGTAGGCGCTGCCCCCCCCAACCCCCGTTGTTTCTTCACTCCGGCAGCGGGGTGCCCCCGCCAAGCTGTGCCGTAAGTCTGTGGTTGGCCTTTGGGGGGTAAGGATTCTCCTTCTCGTTTTGAGAAAAAGCTGCGTAAGCGTAATATGCTTTTTACTTATCGGGCCAGTTTTTGCCACGCATTGAGCATGGCGGGCAACGGCAATGTGGCCGAAAAAAAGCCCCCGCCAAAGGCATTACAACCTTTGGCGGGGGCATTGTACAGTGTCAACTGTCACTACCAGCTGACATTCACACCGACTCTTCCCCCCAGGGACGATCCATCACCCTGATCGACGGCAAAGCTGTAATCAGTGCCGCCAAACAAACTGACATTGCGGCTGATTTGACCGGAGATACCCAAACCGATCTGGCCTTGTGTACCACCCAAATCAGTCTTGAGCGTTACAGGATTTTGCCCATCCAGGGTGTTGAATGTCGTTTTCCCTTCTGCGCCAAAGTCATGCAAAATACCAGCCCGGGTAAACGTACTTATGCGGTACCCTTGCTGTGTTTCCCAATCCTTGTTCAACTTACCGCCAACCCGGCCATAAACGGCATCCGTGGCGTCATAATCAACAGTACCGTATTGGTCGCTCCCATCGTCCAGCGCCACATGCTGGTAAATAAGTTGTGCTTGCGGGGTCAGTGTCCAGTTATACCCAAGCGTAATCGGGTAACCAGCTTCAGTTGAACCGATAAAGCCCCAACCG
The DNA here is from genome assembly GCF_000430005.1 of Desulfovibrio cuneatus DSM 11391. Taxonomy (GTDB): domain Bacteria; phylum Desulfobacterota; class Desulfovibrionia; order Desulfovibrionales; family Desulfovibrionaceae; genus Frigididesulfovibrio; species Frigididesulfovibrio cuneatus. Next base: position 36,495 of record NZ_AUCY01000012.1, on the reverse strand, counting down.
TTGGATGTTAGCGACTGATCATCTACCGAATTTGTGTTGATATCGCTATAACGTGTTCCCTGGACAACCGTGTCCACATACCACCCACGCGCACCCTTATGGGTCCAGTACGCGCCAATGGAATAGTTGTCCATATCCACATCACCCGCTTTGCCGCCACCAACCCGGTCAACCGTTGCAGAAGCACGGCCAGCGCCTACATAAAAGCCAGCAATGTTCTCTGCCCCATCCGCATGTTCACCACGATAGACATCTACGCCAGCCTGAATACCGGTCAGGTCGTAATCGTAGGAAGGGCCATACTTTTCAAAGTTGTTAACACGACTGGCAACACCTGAGCCGCCAAAACCGACATCACCACTTTCGCCAAACATGCGTCCCCACATCCGCTGGCGATGCTCAGCCTGCGAAGAACCAGATGTATTAGCGCTGGCATAGGAACCTGAACGCTCATTCCAGGTGCCCAGCATGGCAAGACCAAACTTGCTGGCTAACGCGGAAGAAACCATATAGGCAGGCACTTCAGGACGATAGGGATCGGACGGGCCAACCGGGCTGTCATTGGCAGAACGCAGATACCAGCTCCCATTGGCCCCACCTACGCCATTGTGGTAAAGCGAATATTCGTAGGCACCTGCTTTGACGTGGTCACCCAGTACAAACGCACCCGCAGCAGATGCAGCCGCACCGCCGTTAACATGCACCACTTCAATCCCGTTACCTGTGGTTTTCGCACCCAGGCCGCCAACATTGTTCACATACAACCTCGTGGCGCCACCAGGGCCAAGGCTTACGCTACCTGCCACAAGGCGGTCGGTAAGGGACTGGCTGTTGCCAAGCACAGTGTTAAGGTACAGCGAGCCACCATTGGACATATAGTTGCCCGCAACGGAAAGCACTGCACCACCATCACCGCTCAGACGAACAGTACCTGCGTTGTTAAGGCCGCCAGCGATGCTGCCATGGCCCAACAGTACCGCGTCACTCTCTACAATAACATTCCCGCCGATGTTGCCACCAACCGAGGGTGTCGTGTCACCAAAGGCCAGGGTACCCGCCTTAACCTGGGTGGTACCGCTGAAGGCCGCCAGGGATTGGTCTGCCCGCAGGGTGGCACTGCCGTCTTTAATCAGGGTGCCGTCGCCCGTCATAGCATTGGTAAGATCCCAATCATTATTCACAGTAAGAACGGCAGTCCCGGCATTGTCAATGCTCGCGCTGCCCAGGTTGTTGGCCTGGGAGGCACGCAGCACAGAGCTGTCGCCAATGAGGAAGCGACCTGAGAAGTCGCTGTTGTCCGCGGTAAAATTAACGTCCGAGCTATCTTGCACAGAAACGTTACCTATACCGCTAAGGGAGATACCATGGTCGCCCTGTGGAATGGAAGTCCAGGCTGCGTTGAAGTGACTTTCATCGCCGAAAATCAGGGTGTCGTCCGCGTGGGAAAGATGCAGGCTTTCTGCGTTAAAGCCTTTGGCGGTGTTCAGGAACAAAGTGGCACCACCATCAAGAATGACATTGCCAGTAAAGCCGCTCTGGGTCTTGTTTACATATACCCTACTGTCGTCAATATGCAGTTCGCCAGCGCCATACAAAGAGTTCACGTCAACGCCGCCACCCGCTGTTTCGCCCGGTGTACGTTGCGTGCTGGTAATGTTGAGGCTGCCGTCAACAAGAAGCTGGCTGCCTGCCACGGTGTTCAGGGCGCCAACAGATTGGGTGTACCCATCCATGTCAACGGCGCCACCTGCGGCGATAGTCAGGTTTGAGGTGTTCCCGAGTACATTATCGTTGGCCAGTTTCAGGTTGCCGCTACGTACCGTGGTGGTGCCTGTGTAGTCGTTGTTCAAGTTGGAGAGCGACACATAGTCCCCCGGCTGGGTGACGATGGCCAGATCACCGCTGCCTGTGAGCAATGCGGATAAATCTGCCGCAGTAGCTGTTGCGCCCGCGCGGGGTGAAAGGATGGTGGCATCGCTTCCTTGGCCTATAAGGTCAAGTTGCAAAAGCCCGTAGTTAATGTAAAGGCCATCATTGGCGGAGCTGGTGGTCAGGCGGTAGTCGTAATGCCCTTTGGCAACGTTTGGCCCTCCCACCGTGTTGCTAATGTCCAGGGTGGTTTCGTTAGTAATCTCGTCACCATTCTCGTCGATGAGTTCAATGGCCCCGGCACTGCCAATAACTTGGTCATTGGCCTGGATGAGCTTCAGTTGGACATTATCATCATCCTGTTCCAGGAGCGACAAGTTGGTGTCCACCACCGGTGGGTTGGTGGTGAAGCCCGCTGGGATATCAACTTGGGCCGTACCGTCCTGGGAAACGTCCAGCAGGTCTGTGGTTTCTATGATGGTATGGGCAATAGTGCCTGAGGGAGGATTGTCTGCGTCAAAATACACGGTGCCACCATTGAACTTGAAGCCGGAAAGCACCTGGTTTCCATTTCCCACAGTGGTGGTATTGCCTGTGCTGGCCACCAGTGTTGCGTCTTGCAAGGCAAGGGTATTTTGCCCGGAAAGGTCAAACGTGCTTCGTCCAAGGTCAAGTGTTCCGGCAAAAACTGTTCCGGCGGCACTGCCAAAGTCGAATATGTTGGCACTATTTATGAGGTCCACAGACAGGGTCCCCGTACCGCGTAACGGATTGACAAACAGGTAATCACCACCGTTGGCTGTGGTGTTTTCAATACGGAAGGTTGCACCGTCACCAATAGCAACTGCGCTGGTTGGGCTGATGCTGCCCGCACCAGTTAATTTCAGGGTGCCGGAAGCAACAGCGGTGCTGCCGGTGTAGGTATTACTCTGGCTCAGGGTCAAGGTGTTGTCGCCTTGCTGGGTCAACGAGCCGCTGCCGGAAATGACCCCAGCATAGGTTACGTCTGCCCCAGTGTTATCGAAAACAACGTTGCCCTGGTTGCTGATGTCCCCAGCATAACGTCCAGATGCTCCACCTTCACCCATTTGCAACGTTGCTGCCAGGTCGATGTTGGTGCTTCCTGTATAGGTGTTGTCGCCAGAAAGAATCAGAGTGCCGGAGTTAAGGTGCAAATTGCCGGAAGTGCCGGAAATTGCCCCGGAGAATGCGCCGCCGTTAGTTACGGTGAGTGCGCCATTGGCCATGAGCAAATTGCCCGCTCCAGCGAGGCTGTTGATGGTTTGGCTGTGCCCGCCAAGGTCAGTGCTGGCCCCGGCGGCAATATTCAACTGGCTGGTGTTGCCAAGGGCCTGGTCGCTGCCAAGTGCCAGGGTACCGCTGGTAACAGTGGTTTTGCCCGTATAGTTGTTATTACTATTATCGAGGAGAATACGATCCGTTGCAGTAATGGTAAGGTTGCCTGCGCCGGTAATAAGGGCCGTCATGTCGTTGGCACCGGCGGGTGCGGCTGCATCACCGGAAAGGGTGAGTGTTTCACCGGAAAGCAGGGTGATACGGAACAAGTTTGAGTTCAGGAACAGCTCTGTGGCGCTGTTGCCAAGGTTGTAGCCGTAAGAGCCTGTGGCAACAGTACGGCCGCTTTGCACAATTCCCATATCGGAACTGCTGAGGGCAGTGCCGGAAAGGTCAGCCAGGTCAAGGTTGCTGGCGCTGCCAGTAACGCTATTGGCCGTAACCAGCACCTTGCGCATTCCCTCATCTTGGGTCAGGAGGTTGCCGCTTGTGTCCGCTGTGTTCCCCGGGTTGATGCGAATTTGCCCGTCATCAAGGGTAAGGGTGTTGGTGGTAATTTTCCCAGTGGGCTGGTTGGCAAAGCTGAGTGCCCCGCCGTTAAGGTGCAGGTTGCCAATAGCCTGGTTGCCAGTGCCTACCGTTGTCAGGTTGTCGTTGTTGAGTTCAAGGGTAGCGTTACCCAATGCCTTGGTGTTGTCGCCAGCAAGTTCGAAAATACTTCTTCCCAGGGCCAAGGTGCCTGTAAAGGCGGTGCCAGTGTTGGCCCCAAAGTTGAAGGTGTTGCTTGCCGTATTCAGTGCCACGCTAAGCAGGCCGCTGCCCGTAAGCAGGTTGGCAAAGGTGTAGTTACCGCTGTTGGTGGTGATATTTTCAACATTGAATTTGCCACTTGCACCAATGTTTACGGTACTTGCAGCGTTGATGCTGCCAGCCCCGGAAAGGGTGAGGGTACCTTGGTTGACGGTGGTGTTCCCCACATAGGTGTTGGCATTGGTCAGAAGGGTGTTGCCGCCACCTTGTTGCACCACGCCGCCAGTGCCGCTGATGATGTTTGCATACGTATTGGCATCAGAGCGGTTAAAAGTAAGGGTGCCGCTGTTGCTCACGCTTCCGGCAATCCAGCCGCTGGTACCACCGCTGCCAAGTTGCAGAGTACTGCCGCCGTCAATGGTGGTGGCACCGTTGAACGCGTTGGCACCAGTAAGAATGGTGGTGCCTTTCATCTGGTGCAGCGCACCTGTGCCGCTAATGTTGGGGTCAAAGGTAGTGGTGCCGGGGTTGTTGAAGGCCAGGGTACCGCCGCTGCGAATGGCAACATCGCTGGTATCGTCAATGGAGCCTGCATTTGTCCCGTCGCCCAGTTGCAACACGCCATCAGTCACTTTGGTGCTGCCGGTGTAGGTGTTCGTTCCGGTAAGCACCAGGGTGCCATGGTCTTCCTTGTCAATGCCCCCTGCGCCCACCAAATTGCTGTCGATGGTGGCCTTGGTTCCTGCCCGCGCTGCCGTGCCGTCACCCACGCGAATGACGTTGTCGCCATTGGCAAGGGTTACATCTTCTCCCTGAATTCTGTACCCGTCGGTAAGGAACTGCATGCCGCCAGTGGTCACCGTGCCTTGGCTGTTATCTACAGTGACGGTACCGCCCGTTCCGGCAAAAATGGCAAAACTGCTGTCGGTATAACGGCCGTTGGCCGTAAGGTTGGTATCTGTCCAGTTGGTGTTGCCTGAGCTGCCTTGCCACACGCCACTGCCACCATTAAGGGCACTGGTGCTCCCATCCGGGTTCCAGTAGTTCAGGGTAAGGCCAGCGGTGTTCACCAAATCCACTTCACCTGCAATGCGGGTAAGAATGGAGTGATCAGCGGGGCTAAGACCTGTGCCCAAATCCAGGCCGTTGTTGGTAAGGCTACCGCCGTAAGAGAACAGGCGGTACACGCCAGGGCCGAAGGTGCCGCCGCTTACGGTAGTGGCATTCAGGATGCCGTCAAGCACCAGGTTGCCGCCCACGCTTACCAGGTCGTTATCAACGCCGCCCACCACGCCTACCCGACCAAAGTCAAAGTTGAGGGTGCTGGCAGAATCCAGTGCAAGGTTGCCACCCACATGCAGGTGCCCAACGGAATCCACGCCATTCCCCTCCCCGGCGGAAAGGGTGCCACTGCCCACGTTCACATTGCCGCCAAGGGTGCCGCTGCCGCTCAGGGTGCCCCCTGCGTTCACTGTCAGGCTACTGCTGCTGGAGCCGAGGGTGCCTTCCACTTGCAGGTTACCATTGTTCACCTGCGTGTTACCGTTGAAATTGGCGCTGTTGCCGCTCAGCACTGTTGTGCCACCTTCCTGGGCAATCTGCCCGTTGCCGCTGATGACGTTGTCAACAGTGGTGGTGCCGGGGCTGTTAAAGGCCAGCTTGGCATTGTTGGTAATATTCCCGGTAACAGAACCTGCTGTAATGCCGTCACCCAGTTGCAGGGTGCCACCAGTAATGAACGTGCCGCCAGTATAGGTGTTGGCCCCGGTAAGGGTGGTGGTGCCGCTGCCTTGTTGCGTTACGGTCCCAGAGCCGGAAATGACATCACCATAGTTGGCGCTGTTGGAACGGTTGAAAACCAGCCCGCCTTCATTCAGTACATCACCAGTGAACCAGCCACTGGCACCGCCACCAATGCCGTTGCCAAGTTGCAGCGTACCGCCTGCCCGAATGTAGGTACCGCCGCTGTAGGTGTTGTCTTTGGTAAACACCGTTGTGCCGCTTTCCTGGCGCACAGCACCAGTTCCGGTAATGGTGCCATCAAAGGTGGTGGTGCCAGGATTATAAAAGGTCATGATGGCGTTGTTGGTAACGTCGCCAATGATAGAGCCTGTACTTACGCCATCACCCAATTGCAGCGTACCGCCCGTAATGGTGGTACCGCCACTGTAGGTGTTGGCACCAGTCAGTATCAAGGTACCTACGTCGTATTTTTCCATTGCGCCGCTGCCTGTAAGCGGTGCATCAATGGTGGCGGTGTAATCCTTACTGGTAACAGTGCCGTCGCCCACACGCACAATATTGTTGCCCGCTTCAAGCTCAATGCTATCGCCCTGAATGCGGTAGCCATCCACAGCAAACTGCATGCCTTCAGACCTGACCTGCCCTGCGCTGTTATCCACCGTCACTGTTCCGGCCTTTCCCGCAAAAATAGAGAAGGAAGGGTTAGTGTAAGAACTGTTGACAGTGCCAGTTTCACTAGTCCAAGCCCGGTTGAGCGCCGCCAAAGACCATGTACCACTCCCACCGTCGATACGGCTGTTGTTATGCAAGGCCGTATTACCGCCATCCCAATAGGTCATATCAAGGCCAGCGGTATTGACCAGATCAACTTCGTGGTCAATGGCCGTAAGCACGTGGGTTTCGCCGGGTACTGGCTCTGTACTAATGAGCAGGCCGTTGTCCACAAGGCTGCCACCGTAGTTGAAAATACGATACAGGCCGGGGCCGAAGATGCCGCCAGGGGGTACATTGACATTCAGGATGCCAGCCAGGGTGAGGTTGCCTGCCACATCCACTAGGTCATTCAGTTGGCCGCCAACAGCACCAGCCTCGCCAAAGTCAAAATTAACCGTACTGGCAGAATCAAGTGCAAGGTTACCATTGACAGAAAGATGCCCTACGGAATCAATGCCATTTCCCGCACCAGCGGAAAGGGTGCCGCCAGCCCCAACGGTAACATTGCCACCAAGGGTTCCGCTGCCACTTAAGGTCGCCCCTGTGTTTACAGCAAGAGAACTGCTGCTGCCCCCAAGGGTACCGTCCACCTGCATAATACCACCGTTCACCTGGGTATTGCCGGTGAAGTTGGCACTGTTGCCGTTAAGGACAAGGTTGCCAATGCGCTGCTCTATATCCCCGTTGCCGCTAATACTGCCATCAAAGGACGTTGTGCCGGAGTTGTTGAAGATCAGGGTACCGTCATTGCTGATACCACTGCTGCTGTTGATGCTGCCACTCGCCGCGCCATTGCCCAGTTGCAGAGTGCTCCCGTTGTCAATGGTGGTGATGCCGCTATACGTGTTGTCAGAGGTAAGCGCGGTAGTGCCGCCCTTCTGGTGCACGCCACCGATGCCAGAAATAACGCGGTCGAAGATAGTGGTGCCGGGGTTGTTAAAGGCAAGGGTACCGCTGTTGTCAATGCCGCTGATGTTGGTAATTGCTCCGGCTGTGGTGCCGTCACCCAGTTGCAGGGTACTGTCGCTATCAATAGTGGTGGCACCGCTATAGGTGTTGGTAGCGGTAAGAATGGTGGTGCCGCCCATTTGGTGCACTTCGCCATTGCCGCTAATTACACGGTCAAAGGTGGTGGTGCCAGGGTTGTTAAAGGCAAGGGTGCCGCTGTTGGTAATGCCGCTGGTACCGGTAATTGCCCCGGCTGTGGTGCCGTCGCCCAATTGCAGGGTACCACCGTTGTCGATGTTGGTAACACCGCTGTAAGTATTGTTGGAGGTAAGAACCGTTGTGCCGCCTATTTGGTGCACATTGCCATTACCGCTAATGACACGGTTGAATGTGGTGGTGCCGGGGTTGTTAAAGGCAAAGGTACCGCTGTTGGCAATGCCACTGCTGCCAGTAATTGCCCCTGCGCTGATGCCATCACCAAGTTGCAGGATACTGCCATTATCAATGGTGGTAGCGCCAGTGTAGGTGTTGCTGGCGGTAAAAATGGTGGTACCGCCCATTTGATGCACATCACCCATCCCGCTGATACTACCACTGAATAGGCTGCTCAGGTTATTGAAGGCCAGGGTAGCGTCGTTGGTGACATTGCCGGTGATGGAACCCGCAGTTACCCCGTCGCCCAGTTGGAGAACCCCGTCGGTAATTTTGGTGCCGCCTGTGTAGGTATTGGTGCCAGTAAGAATAAGGGTTCCGGCGTCTTCTTTGTCAACGCCACCAGTGCCCACAAGGTCGCTTTCAATGGTGGCGGTTTTGCCAGCACTGGCTGCTGTACCGTCGCCTACACGGATAACGTTTTTGCCACTGGCAAGGGTTATATCTTGGCCTTCAATTTTGTAGCCATCGCTCATAAACTGCATGCCGCCACTGGTCACCGCGCCTGCACTGTTATCCACAGTCACTGTACCGCCCGTGCCGGCAAAAATAGCAAAACCGCCGGAGGTAAAGCGGCCCATAGCCGTAGCGTTGGTATCTGTCCAGTTGGTGTTGCCTAAATCGCCCTGCCACACCCCACTCCCACCATTGAGGGTGCCGAGGTTCTGATCCGGGTTCCAGTAGTTAAGGGTAAGGCCGTTGGTATTGACCAGATCCACTTCTCCTGCAATGCGGGTAAGAATGGAGTGATCAGTGCTATTGAGGCCTGTGCCCAGGGCCAGGCCGTTGTTGATGAGGGAGCCAACGTAAGAAAAGATGCGATATATACCGGGCCCGAAGGTGCCGCCGGGGGCTGTGGCCACATTCAGGGTGCCATCAAGCACCAGGTCGCCGCCCACGGTTACCATATCGTTATAGGAACCACCGGTTACCCCGGCCTGCCCAAGGTTATAATTAAGCTGGGAACCATTATTTAAGGACAAGTTGCCGCCAATGTGCAGCGTTCCCACCCCATCCGTTCCTGCCCCTGGGGACAAAATACCGCCGTCGGCCACGGTTACATTTCCATCTACCGTGCCGCTGCCCTGAAGGCCCGCTCCGTTGCTCACCGCAACCGTGTTGCTGCCATCACCCAGCACGCCATCAACGCGCAAGTTACCGCCCGTGATGGAGGTGCTGCCGCTAAAGCCGCTGCTGGTTCCGCTCAGCACCGTTGTGCCGCCCTTTTGGTGCACGTTGCCGTTCCCGCTAATGACGCGGTCAAAGGTGGTGGTGCCGGGGTTGTTAAAGGCAAGGGTGCCGCTGTTGGTAATGCCGCTGGTGCTGGTAATTGCCCCGGCTGTGTTTCCGTTGCCCAATTGCAGGGTGCTGCCATTGTCAATGGTGGTGGCACCACTGTATGTGCTGCTGCCAGTAAGAACGGTGGTGCCGCCCATTTGGCGCACATCACCACTGCCGCTAATTACACGGTTGAATGTGGTAATGCCGGGGTTGTTAAAGGCAAAGGTACCACTGTTGGTAATGCCACTGGTCCCCGTAATTGCCCCTGCTGTGATGCCATCACCCAGTTGCAGGGTACTGCCATTATCAATGGAGGTAGCGCCAGTGTAGGCGTTGTTGGCGGTAAAAATGGTGGTGCCGCCCATTTGGTGCACATCACCACTGCCGCTAATAATGCCGCTGAATAGGCTGTTGGGGTTATTGAAGGCCAGGGTAGCGTCGTTGGTTACATGACCACTGATGGACCCCGCATTTATCCCATCTCCCAGTTGAAGAACGCCATCGGTAATAATGGTGCCGCCTCTGTAGGTATTGTCTCCGGTGAGGAGCAGGGTACCAAAGTCTTCCTTGTCCAGGCCCCCGTTGCCCACCAGGTCGCTGTCGAGGGTGGCAGTTTTGCTTGCACTGGCTGCCGTGCCATCACCCACACGGATAACATTCATGCCATCAGCGAGGGTGAGGTCATCGCCTTCAATTGTGTACCCGTCGCTAAGAAATTGCATACCACCACTGGTCACCGTGCCTGCACTGTTATCCACAGTCACTGTACCACCAGTACCAGCAAAAATGGCAAAGCTGCCAGGAGTGAAACGGCCATTAGCCGTTAAGTTGGTATCAGCCCAGTTGGTGTTGCCTGAATCGCCCTGCCACACGCCACTCCCACCGTTGAGGACATTGAGATCCTGATCCGGGTTCCAGTAATTAAGGGTAAGGCCGGTGGTATTGACCAAATCCACTTCGCCTGCAACGCGGGTAAGAATGGAATGGTCTATATTGTTGAGGCCAGTGCCCAGTGCCAGGTCATTGTTGGTAAGGCTGCCGCCATAAGAAAAGAGTCGGTACACACCAGGGCCGAAGGTGCCGCCGGGAACTGTGGCCACATTCAGGATGCCATCAAGCACCAGGTTGCCGCCCACGGTTACCATATCGTTATAAAACCCACCGGTTACCCCGGCCTGCCCCAGGTTATAATTGAGCTGGGAAGCATTATTTAAGGACAGGTTGCCTCCAATGTGCAGCGCTCCCACCCCATCCGTTCCTGCCCCTGGGGACAAAATACCGCCATTGGCCACGGTCACATTTCCATCTACCGTGCCGCTTCCCTGAAGTCCCGCTCCGTTGCTTACCGCAACCGTGTTGCTGCCATCACCCAGCACGCCATCAACACGCAAGTTACCGCCTGTAATGGAGGTGTTTCCGCTAAAACCGCTATTGTTACCACTGAGTACTGTTGTGCCGCTGCCTATTTGTAGCAGTGCACCATCACCTGTAATGCTGTGAGTAAAATTCCAGAGGCCGGTACGGTTAAAGCCGAGGCTGGTACCGCTGGCCAGGGAAACATCGCTGGTTAATGTACCGCTGTTGCCACCATTGCCTACCCGTAACCCACCTGCTTCAATGGAAGTCGTGCCGGTGTAGCTGTTATTGCCCGTCAGGGTTGTGATGCCACTCCCTGTTTGCCGAACCGATCCATCGCCGGAAATTGTCCCGCCAAAGGTCACGTTATCGGCACGGCTAAAGGCCAAAATACCAGGGGTTTCAACTTCCATATTGCCAGTTATCCAGCCACTGGCACCCCCATTGCCCAACTCCAGCAGCCCTTCTGCCACGGTTGTCAAACTGATATTGACGTTTTGGTTCATCCGCATGGTGCCAATGCCAGTTTTGGTCAGGTGTGTCCCGCTGATCTGACCATTCATGACCAGCACATCGCTTGCCAGGGCCGTGGCAACATCAATAATGCCACCCCCAATGCCAAGCACAATGGTGTTTAACAGTGTGGTGGGGGAAGTGATTGCCAACGCACCACCAGTCTGAATGGTCACCGGGTCACCTGTTGGGTGACCAAGAGAAGAACCGCTGGCTACCGAAAGAGTCCCTTCAGAAATCGTCCACGGCGTCGATTGTGTGGGGGTGCCTGTCAACGTCCAGGTACTGCTGCCCACCTTTTCAAAATGGCCAAACCCCTGAAATTGCAGTGCAGTACCCAAAGCACCCAGTTGCCCGGTATTAAAGCCGGCATCTTCCGCGCCACCCAGCCGCAGCGTATCAGCACTACTAAAGGCCAGCACATTGCCAGTAATGGTATTGCCTGCCTGCAATTCCAGCCTATTGGTGCCACCAGTAAACTCAATGGCATTGGCACGGATGCTACCGATGCCGCCAACGTCAAGCCCAAGGCCGCCAAGAATCCTGCCGCTATTGATAACATTCAGGTTTTGACCAGAAATACCAACACCGCCAGCAACGGCTGGTGCAGTGGGGGTTGTAAGGCCACTACCGGCATTGCCCCCTTGAATGGTACCACTGTTGTTGATTTGCAAATTTGAGCCGACCACCCCCGCGCCGCCCGCAGCATTCAATCCTCGTTCAAGGGAAGTCGCTGCGCCCGGTGCGCCCCCGGTGCCGCCCTGCACAGTACCCGCGTTATCAAGTACGCCACCACCAGTGAAGAAAATCCCGACTCCTCCCAAACCGCCGCTACCAGCGCCCCCTGTGGGTGCTACTCCATTGCCCCGTGACCCACCAGCACCGCCGTTACCGCCAAAAACCTGTGCTATGCTCGAAATAGCGAGGGATAATGGGTTTCCACCAAGGGCAGAATTGACTACCACTCCGAAGCCACCAGCGCCCCCGCCGCCGCCGCCGCCCAAGCCCGCCGTGGCACCGCCGGCACCGCCGCCTGTGCCACCATTGCCACCTCTGAGTATGGCAGTTTGAATAGAGTCCATAATCAGCACCAGACGATGAGCACCGCCCCCGCCCCCATGACCTCCCCCATCACCAGCCGAGGCATGGCCACCATTGGTACCATTGGCACCGGGAGTTTGCCCCCCCACACCTACAGGGTTAGTATTCCCAGAGGAGGATCGGCCGCCGTCGCCGCCCCTTACGCCAGCGCCACCACCACCACCACCGCGCGCTCCGATAGAGTTTCCCCCGTTGCCGCCATTGCCGGTAATTGAGCTGGCCCCCCCTGCCCCGGAAAGATCACCGCCGCCGCGCCCGCCATTCGCTATGGCCAGTGAGGTCGGCAGCCCTAAAAAAATAAAGGCAATCACACTCAGCAACAACATTTTCATTTGCTGCCCGTAATGGCTCACCACCAATGAAGATTTTGCGTATATTGTGCGACTGTTCACGGCCAGCCACCTCCCCGGTGTTATGCCTGGCAAGAATGCCCGGCTCTTTTTTGTTATTTATCGAGTCATTCCGTTCTCTTTACCCGCATCCGAACTTCTCAAGTCAATAATTCAACGGGTTAACAATAGGAAAGATATGCAGCCTATATACTAGACTGATATTATCAAAGTCAATATATTCACTACAAACTATTGGGTGTATTATAAATAAGAGTACGAAGTAACAGAGAAGAATCACAGTTCGTGCTTACAGCATTATTATAATAGCAGGAGCATTGTCAAAATTTTAGCCTTCCACTATACTTTTTTGCCGCTCCACACTCTTTATGCTATTTTCATGCCAATCTTGCCAGCTAGTTATAAGGGCATCCCATATTTTATATGGCTTCACTCACTATACTAAGGGCCATCATACCAACGCCCTGGTTGTTGCGGGGAATACCCTGCCCCCCTCCTCCGGCGTGACACCACCGTTGCAAGGGCACACCTTGAGGGTGACCGAGCGTTGCTGGCAGTACTTCCATTGGTAACGGCAGGTTTGAGCAAGGGAAAGAAGGAGACACCTTCAAGCCCAATGGTGACACCGCCAATGCTGTCCGACTTTTTAGCCGGACAGCATTGGTTCCGGTTATTGAAGAAAGTCTACAAGAAATTTACCATAACGCATGGTCATGCCAAAGCAAGGGTCATATTTGGGTCATAGAGTATACAATGAGCAACACGCCAAAAAAAAGGGTTCCGTATTACTACGGAACCCTTAAATTTCTGGTGGAGCTGGAGGGAATTGAACCCACGACCTCTTGAATGCCATTCAAGCGCTCTCCCAACTGAGCTACAACCCCACGCGGAAAAAATAAATGCCTTAGGGAGCGGAAAATGTCAATGGGTTTTTGAGAAAAATAAAAAAATACCCATGCCGTATTGGTGTTCCATACTGGCAACACTCATATTTGGCATTCAAATGACATCCCTGAGCGTCTGCATTTTTGCGTATCGTCCTCATGCAGACATGCAGAACATAAAAAAAGCCGGGAACCTCGTGGAAGTTCCCGGCTGCCCCACTAGGGGGGGAAGATGGCGGAGCAGAAGGGACTTGAACCCTCGGCCTCCGGCGTGACAGGCCGGCGTTATAACCGTCTTAACTACTGCTCCAGATAAAAGGCATAGCCCTTTACCAAACATGATGCGGAATGCGAAATTTATGGCGGAGCAGAAGGGACTTGAACCCTCGGCCTCCGGCGTGACAGGCCGGCGTTATAACCGTCTTAACTACTGCTCCGAACACGACAACTCGTGTGGTGGGCGGTGCAGGGCTCGAACCTGCGACCCTCGGCTTGTAAGGCCGATGCTCTACCAACTGAGCTAACCGCCCGAGAGATGAAGTTTTAATGGAACTCCCTGAATCAGTCAAGAAGAAATTAGCATTTTTTTCCCAGCAACTTAATTTTTTTTCCTCTTGACTCTACCTTAATAAGCAAGCTACGAATGTGAAATTATATACTTGGTAAATAGAGGCGCACACCCGCTTTTGGGGGGCTGAGCCACAAGCCCAAATGCCACACAGGCCTGCCACGGCCTTTTGCGGCGGTTAAAAGCACCCCATATCCACGGGGTGGGCACGTGACACTATGCTGCATCTTGGTGCCACAGCCACCTGCCAGGGGGCTGCCCCGCTATTATTTAGATGCAACTGCCAATGAGGCCGCCTAGAGCAAGTTACACATGAAATAAGAGCAAGCGAGCTTTGCCACCCGCCAAGCGACTATTTCAAGTACAAAAGGCTCTGGGCGCATCACATATATTTCGGTTGTTCTTCACCTGGTGTTGCCGCCACAGCAACACCAGCCAGCAGAAAAGCCGAACGACACATCCAAAAGACGGCCTTTTGAGGTGTGTATGCAAGGGGTTGTTACACTTTATCTTTCACAAGGACTGCCACTATGAAGAACCAGTCGTCGTTACTGCGAAGGATGGGCGTATTTACGTCTGTCCTTATTGCGTTTTTTGCCCTTGGGCAACCCGCGCAAAGCGCAGCAAAGGCAACAGGGGCACGGGCCAACCCGCGTGTTGACCTTGTCACGTTGGGCTCTGGGGAAAAAGGGCGCGAAATGCCCCTGGTCAAATTCAAACATGACCAGCACACCCAGGCCCTTGCCAAAAATGGCAAGAGTTGCCAAGCTTGCCACCAAACCAAAACCGTGAACGGGCAAGAACAGGTTGTTTTTTCGTTTAAAGAAACGGAAAACCTGGCCCCCAGCGCCAAAAAGGAAGCCTTCCACGCAAGCTGTATTGGCTGCCACACAGAATTGGCTGTCGCGGGTAAACCCACTGGCCCAACTGAAGCTTCCTGCCGCTCCTGCCACAACGGCGAATCCGGGCTGGTTTCCAGCAAGGAAAGCATGCGCTTTGACGCCATGCTGCACAACCGCCACATTGCGGCAAAAACCTTGCAGGTTGCCGGGGCAAAAGACAACTGCGGCACATGCCACCACACTGGCTTTGATGCTGCTACAGGAACCTTTACGGTAAAACGCGGCACGGAAGAAGCCTGCCTTACCTGCCACCTTACCCCCGCCCAGAAAGCGCGTGAACTTGCCAAAAACCCGGAAGCTGCCGACGCATTTGGCCCCATTGCCAAGCGCACCCCCAGCAACCAGGCCAGCCACGCCATGTGCATTAACTGCCACCTGCAAGTTACTGCGAAAAATGCCACTGCCAATTCCGGCCCTGCGGAATGTGCTGGCTGCCACGACACAAAAATTACCCAGCACTATGCCCCTGCCCAGGCAGACATAAAGGCACTTGCCAGCATGCGGCTTGACCGCGGCCAGCCCGATGCCGTGCTTATGTTCCCTGCCACCACTAAAAAGGAAGACAAGCAGGGCGGCATGCTGCCGGTAAGTTTTGACCACAAGCTGCATGAAGCAGCCGCCACCGACTGCCGCACCTGCCACCACAAGCAAATTGCGGCCTGTTCTTCCTGCCACACCCTTGAAGGCACGGCAAAGGGCGGCTTTGTCACCCTTGATAAGACCATGCACAGCCAAACCGCTGCCCGTTCCTGCATTGGCTGCCACAACCAGGCGACAGAACAGCCCCAGTGCGCAGGGTGCCACGCATCCTTGCCAAAACGCATGAACGAAAACGCCTGCGGCACCTGCCACGCGGCACCTGTGGGTGTTGCCAGCGAAAAGGCTACCCCTGCGGCTCTTTCGGCCCTTGAAAAAGAGGAACGCAGCCGCCTTGCTGCTGCTACCATTCAAGCCCGCAACAACCGCACAGTGACCATGGTTGCCAAAAGTGACATTCCTGAAACAGTGACCATTGGCATTTTAAGCAACGAGTTTGAGCCCAGCGTATTGCCCCACGGTAAAATAGTGCAAACGCTTACGGCAAAAGCTGGTGAAAGCAAGCTGGCTAACGCCTTCCACACGGAAAGCACCACCTTGTGCCAAAGCTGCCACCACAACAGCCCGGCTTCCAAAACACCGCCGCGCTGCGTTTCCTGCCACGCTGTTGACCCACAAAAAGCCACCAGCGGTGTGCCTGCATTAAAAGCCGCGTACCACTTGCAGTGTATGACATGCCATGCCCGCATGAACCAAAAACCTGCGGAAACCGACTGCAACGGCTGCCACAAGCCGCGCGTGAAGTAGAAAGGAGTCTCTCCATGCAACGAAGAAAGTTCCTTACGCTGATGAGCGCAGCAGGCCTTGGAGCCGCGCTGAGCCCGGCTTCTGCCAATGCTGCGGCAACTACATCCTTTAATGGTCACCCGGAAGCTGTGGGCGTTCTGCACGATTCTGTGCGCTGCATTGGCTGCCGCAAGTGCGAAGAAGGGTGCTTTAAGGTAAACGGGCAAGACCTGCCTGCCTTTAAAAACGACCCCAGCGCCCAGCGCCCAGACTTTGCAGACCTTGAGGTGCTGAACAAAAAGCGCCGGACAAACTGCAACACCTACACCGTGGTGAACCGGTACCAAACGGAAAAAGGCCCCGTATACCGCAAACTGCAATGCAACCACTGCCAGGAACCTGCCTGTGCTTCCGCATGCTTCGTAAAAGCATTCGTGAAAACACCGGAAGGGCCTGTGGTGTACAAACCTGAATTGTGCGTTGGCTGCCGCTACTGCATGGTAGCCTGCCCCTTCTATGTACCCACCTACGACTACGGCAGCGCCTGGAACCCCCTGGTGTACAAGTGCACCATGTGCGCACCGCGCATTGCCAAAGGGCAGTTGCCCGGCTGTGTGGAAGCCTGCCCCAAGGAAGCCTTGGTATTTGGCAAACGCACAGACCTTATCAACATTGCCCGTGAACGCATTCAGAAAAACCCGGAACTGTATGACGCCAAAGTGTTTGGCGAATCAGAAATGGGTGGCACCAACTGGCTGTACCTTTCTCCCGTACAGCACACGGAACTGGCACAGCCCGAGCTTGGCAAAACGTCTGCCCCGGAACTGACCAGCGGCGCCCTTGGCGCTGTGGCCATGGTGGCAGGCATTTGGCCTGTGCTGCTTGGCGGGGCCTATGCCATTAACAAGCGCCGCACCAAAATGGCCCAGGAAGAAGCAAAAGAAGCTGTAACAACCGCTGTGGCCACTACCCGTGAAGAAGCGGAAGCCAAGCTGCAAAAAGCCCTTGCCAAGGCGGAAAAAGACAAAGACGCCGCCGTTGCACGGGAAGTTAAGAAGGCGCGGGAAGAAGCCATTCAGGAAACTGAGGCCAAGTTCGCGCCCCCACAAGCACCGGATGGGGAAAGTACCCCTGAAGATGCCAGCGGCAAGGAGGGAGACGCCTAATGAACACGCATGATAACGGTGCAAAAAACACACTGCTCACCCCCGGTAACGTCATTACAGCCATCATCCTTCTTGTGGGGCTGTTTATTACGGTGCTGCGCTTTACCAAAGGCATTGGCAGCGTTACAGCCCTGGACGACAACAACCCCTGGGGCATCTGGATCAGTTTTGACCTTCTGTGCGGCGTGGTGCTGGCGGCAGGTGGCTACACCACCACCTCTGCTTACTACCTGTTCGGGCTGAAGCATTTCCGTTCCGCTGTGCGCCCGGCCATTACCAGCGCCTTTCTTGGGTACGCTTTTGTGGTGTTCGCCCTGCATTACGATGTGGGCCAGCCCTGGCGCCTTGTGTACCCCATTTTTGTTTCCCAGGGCACCACGTCCATCCTGTTTGAAGTAGGCCTGTGCGTGTTCCTGTACGTCACAGTACTGGCCATTGAATTTTCACCTGCCGTGTGGGAATGGCTTGGTATTAAAAAGCTGCGCAGCCTTGTGTTGCCCCTTACCATTCCTCTGACCATTCTGGGTGTTATTCTTTCCACCATGCACCAGTCTTCTTTGGGGGCCTTGTACCTTATTGCCCCTTCAAAAATGCACCCCTTGTGGTACTCCAGCTTTATTCCGGTCTTCTTCTTTATTTCCAGCATGTTTGCCGGCATGAGCATGGTTATTTTTGAAGGCATACTGGCCCATAAGGGCCTGCACGGCAAAATGGATGCGTTGCACCTGAAACAGGCCGACGGCGTAGTGCTTGCCTTTGGCAAGGCTTCTGCCTTTGTCATGATGGGCTACCTGTTCATTCGCTTTTACGGCGTGGCCATGGACAACAACTTCAAGTACCTGTTCACCGGGTATGGGCTGTGGTTCCTGGTTGAAACCATTGGCTTTGTGGCCCTGCCTGCCTTCCTGTATGCCATGGGCGCACGGGAACGCAATGTAAGCCTCATGAAAATCGCCGCAGTTATTACCGTGCTTGGTGTGGTGCTGAACCGCTTCAACGTGAGCCAGGTAGCGTTTAACTACCAGCTCGACGCTTCAGAACGGTACTTCCCCCACTGGATGGAAATTGGCGTTTCCGTATTTGTTGTGACCCTTATCATTACCGCCTACCGCTTCATTTGTACCAAAATGCCCGTTATGTACGAGCATCCTGAGTACAAAGACGCCCATTAGGGCCGGGAGAATAATATGGATACTGTATTTTATTCCTACCACGACTTCATGCTGGCAACCAAAACAATCACCTATGTCCTTATGGGCCTTGGGCTTTTTGGCCTTCTCGGTTTCTGGCTCTTCCTTACCGGAAGGGATGAACCCATTCGGAAGTACTAGGGCAAAGGCGCTTTGGGAATATTCGTTCCTAAAGTAAATGCAACGCTCGCCAGGCCACGCGCACAAACACTGCGCATGGCCTGTGCAGCGGACCGCCAGAAGGAGAACTCATATGGAATCGTTGATGTCGTTTCTCACAGGGCCGGGGCTAATCATTTCTCTGGCTGTATTCTTTATAGGCCTTGCCGTTCGGCTTGTGCTGTATTTCATGGGGCTAGACTGGCGCCTGGACCGTGTGGCCTACAAGCCGCACATGTCGGAAGGTATGCGCGGCGGCCTGTACTCCGCCTATAAATGGCTGGTGCCATTTGGCACCTTTGGCTGGCGCGCCCAACCCTTTTTCACCATCTGTTTTTTCCTGCTGCACCTTGGTGCAGTGCTTGTGCCGCTGTTTTTAACAGCCCACAACGAAATTTTGCGGATGCGCTTCGGGTTTGGCCTGCCTTCCCTGCCACAAGGTGTTACAGACGTACTCACCGTGGCAACCATTATCGGGCTGTTCTTCATCATTCTTCGCCGCATTGCCCTTACGGAAGTGCGCATTATTACTACGGCTTATGATTATTTCATCATAGCCCTGGTGGCAGTGCCTTTTGTCAGCGGCTTTATTGCACGGGTAAGCAGCGCAGGTTCTGATGGCTGGCTGCTGGTACATATTATCAGCGGGGAATTGATGCTGGTTCTTGCCCCCTTCACCAAGCTTTCCCACATTGTGTTGTACTTTGCCTCCCGCTGGCAGCTTGGGGCCGACTACAGCATCAAGCGTGGCGGGCACAGAAGAGGCCCCTGCTTTCCCTGGTAGGCAGTGGCAACATGTGAACAAGGCCAGAGAAACGCTGATTTATTCCGTTTGGCGGTGTTATTTCACTTTTTTTGAAACAGTCGAGGACGGAAGAGTCCACTCCTGCTTCAAAAAAAGCTCATTCCTAGCCAAACGAAACAACTGAGCGTTTCCAAAAAGCCATGTAATTCCCAGGTACCGCTGCAACGCTGTACCGTGCGCTCACCCTGAAGGATTTTGGGCGTTGCTATGCGCGCCCCAACAAGGAGCAGACCATGCCTGAAGGCCAATTGTGCAACAGAACCCCTATTAGTACCGAAGAAGCGCTTAAAGCCCTTCTTGCGGACAAAGGGGGCAAGCAATATTACGACGAAATGACCAAGCTGGATGTAGACACTGTCAAGTTGTGGTCTACCATTGAAAAAACGTGCAAAACCAGAACCAAAACCTGGCTGGAAATTTGCGCCCACTGCGGCCTGTGCGCAGACAGCTGCTTCCTTTACCGCTGCAACAATGCAGACCCGGAACAGGTGCCTGCCTTTAAAATTCAGTCGACCCTTGGTGAAATCATTCGCCGCAAAGGCAATGTGGATAACGCCTTCATGCGCCGGGCCATGGAATATGCCTGGTCACGCTGCACATGCTGCAACCGCTGCGGCCAGTTCTGCCCCCATGGCATTGACGTGGGCGTTATGTTCAGCTACCTGCGCGGCCTGCTTTATTCCCAAGGCTTTGTGCCCTGGGAACTGAAAATTGGGGCAGGCATGCACCGCGTGTACGGTGCCCAAATGGACGTAACCACGGAAGACTGGGTGGATACCTGCGAATGGATGGCGGAAGAAAACGGTGAAGAATGGCCCGGTCTTGAAATTCCTGTAGACAAGGAAGACGCGGACATTATGTACACACTGAACGCCCGCGAACCCAAGCACTACCCGGAAGACGTGGCCGAAGCCGCCATTTTGTTCCACCTGGCCGGGGAAAACTGGACAGTGCCCAGCACAGGGTGGGAGCAAACCTCCCTTTCCATGTTTGCTGGCGACTGGGAAGCCTGCCGCATGAACGTGGAAAAGGTGTACGATTCCATTGAGCGCCTGCGCCCCAAGCGTGTTATTGGTACCGAATGCGGCCACGCCCACCGGGCCACAGTTATTGAAGGACCGTACTGGATGGGCCGCCCAGACGGCCTGCCGCCAGCAGAATACATTCACTACGTGGAATGGGTGGCAGAAGCCCTGCGCACTGGCAAACTGAAAATTGACCCTGCCAAGCGCATTAAAGAGCCTGTGACCCTGCAAGACTCCTGCAACTATGTACGTAACCACGGCCTTGGCAAATATACCCGCGAAATTATGAGCTACCTTGCTGATGACTTCCGGGAAATGGGCCCCAACCGTGAATACAACTATTGCTGCGGCGGTGGCGGCGGCTTTAACGGCATTGGCATGTACCGCAAACAGCGTAACGTGGCCCTGCTTACCAAACGCGACCAGATTCTTGCCACCGGCTGCAAGCTGGTGGTGGCCCCCTGCCACAACTGCTGGGACGCCATACGCGACCTGGAAGAAGAATACCACATTGGCATTAAATGGACATTCTTAAAGCCCCTGCTCATTAAAATGTGCATTGTGCCCGACCACTTGAAACCACAGGAAGAGGACGGGGAAGAATAACCCCAGCCCTGCCACCCAAAATAGCAACACCCCCAAAGCAACGGCTTTGGGGGTGTTGTGCGTTATACAGAATATTTGTTCAATGCGTTTTATTGAAGCCCATTGCCTAGAGCAATTTCACAGTGAAACGGCTCTGATGGAAATTACTGTTGTTTACCTGGGAAGGTTATAAAGAACTGGGCTGCGAATACCCATTGACTCACGCGCAAGGGCATGGCACTTTTTCCTTCATTTTACAATAAACTATTGGCAGGCAAGTGCAACCTACACGTGTTTGCAAACTCAGAATCTCACCTTATCATCCTTTTTTGGGAGGCTACGCATGTCGGCAACGGGTTCATCCAATCAATCCAAAGGATTTTTGAATACAATTGAGCGCATAGGCAACGCCATGCCAGACATTACCATGCTCTTTATGTATGCCCTGGTGGTGTGCTGGGTGCTTTCTTTTGGTCTGTCCTTCATCGAGTTCAACTACATTCACCCGGTAACCAAAGAGAAGATTCGCATTATCAACATGTTTCAGCCCAAGGAGATTGTGGACTTCATTCTCCTTATGGTGAAAAACTTTATCAGCTTCCCGCCCCTTGGCATTACCATTGTGGCCACCCTGGGCATTGGCATTGCCGAAGCCAGCGGCTTTGTGCAGGTTGCCATTAAAAAGCTGCTTTCCATAACGCCCAAATCGGCCCTTACCCCTGTGGTAGTTATTGTAAGCATTATCAGCCACATGGCTTCCGATTCTGCCTATGTTATCCTTATGCCTGTGGCAGCGCTCATGTTCCACGCTTCCGGCAGGCACCCCCTTGCGGGCATTGCCGCCGCCTTTGCCGGCCTGGCCGGGGGCTTTACCGCCAGTTTCACCCCCTCCATTATTGACCCGGTCATGCAAAGCTTTACCGAAAAAGCCGCCCGCATTATGGACCCCAGCTACAACGTAAGCGTGCTGTGCAACTATTTTGTTAGCCTTGCTGGTACCATTGGTGTTGTGGCAGCCGTGTGGTTTGTTACTGAGCGCATTGTAGAGCCACGCCTGCGCCGTTCCATGCCAGTAGATAGCACCATGAAAGACAGCGCCGCCGCTGCCCTGCAACAAATTACCCCTGAAGAAAACCGCGCCTTTCGCATTGCAGGGCTCACCCTTCTGCTCATGATGGCCGTGGTATTTGCCATGCTCATGCCTGTGGATTCCATTCTGCGTGCCCCAGATGGCAGCCTGACCAGCCCCAAAGCCCCCATTATGCAGGCCATTGTGCCTCTGATTTTCCTGTTTTTTGCCATTCCCGGCCTTATCCATGGCTTTATGGTACGAAAGTACCACAGCTCACGTGACGTAACCGCCGCCATGGAGCGGGTTACCCAGTCCCTGGTGTCCTTCATCGTGTTCAGCTTTTTCGGTGCCCAGTTCCTGTATTCCTTCGGGCACTCCAACCTGGGCACCCTGCTGGCCCTTTCCGGGGCCGACCTGCTGCGCTCCCTTGCCATGCCTTCCGGCTTTACCGTGCTTGGGGTTATCATTCTCACAGGGTTCCTGAACCTTATCATTACCTCCGCCACCTCCAAGTGGGCTATTCTCGCCCCGGTGCTGGTGCCCATGCTCATGGCTGTTGGCATTGCCCCGGAGCTGACCCAGGCCGCCTTCCGGGTAAGCGATTCCGCCGTAAACGTGTGTACCCCCATGTTTGCCTTTTACCCGCTCATTCTTACCTACTGCAAGCACTACTGCCCCAAGGCAGGGGTGGGCACCTTAAGTTCCATGATGCTGCCCTACACCTTTGCCCTGCTCATTGTGCTTACCGCAGCCCTGTACCTGTTCTGGGGCCTGAACATTCCCCTTGGGTTTGACAGCTCCTTTACCTGGGCACCCCCCACCCCGCAGTAATATTTGGGGAGGCTCTGCCTCCCCAAACCCCTCCTTTCTACGCTCTAAAGGCGGGGTAGGTGCTTCGGCGGCAAAGCCGCCTGCGCCCCGCCTTGTCGCTCCACAGCTCGCTATGCTCGCGACTGCCGTCGGCTTTAGGGTATAGTGGGGGTCAAGGGGCGTCACGTCCCTTGCAGGGGGCTGGGGGATCAGGGACACAGGCCCTGTGCAACGTCCCCCAATAAAAGTCAACAAATCAGTTGGCAATGGTTCTTATGCAGGAGAATACTATGAAAACACTAGACAAACAACTTACCGATAACTTCTTCCGCTATGCTGCGGTGACCAGCCAAAGCGACGCCGCAAGCCCTGCCGTGCCCAGCACTGAAGGCCAGCGCGAACTTGGCAAACTGCTGGTGCAGGAACTGCAAGCCCTTGGCCTTGTGGATGTGCACATGGACGAGCACGCCATTGTCACCGCCCGCAGGCCCGGCACTGTTGCCAGCGCCCCTGCCATTGGCTTTGTGGCCCACCTGGACACGGTGGACGTGGCTATTTCCCCCCATGTGCACCCCCAGGTGCTGCACTTTACCGGGCAAGACCTGTGCCTGAACAAAGAACAAGACATCTGGTTCCGGGTAGATGAACACCCGGAAAGTGCTCCTTACAAGGGGCAGGACATTATTTTCAGCGACGGCACCAGCGTGCTTGGGGCAGACAACAAAGCCGCCATTACCGTTATTATGACCCTGCTGGCTAACTTGAAGGCGGAAAACCCGCCCATGGGTGACATGTATGTGGCCTTTGTGCCAGATGAAGAAATAGGCCTGAAAGGGTCCAACAAGCTGGACTTACAGCGCTTTCCCGTGCAGTTTGCCTACACCATTGATTCATGCGGCCTGGGCGAAGTGGTGTATGAAACATTCAACGCAGCGTTTGCCACCCTTGAAATTACGGGCATTACCGCCCACCCCATGTCTGCTAAAAACGTACTGGTAAACCCCCTGCGCGTGGCCCACGACTTTATGGGCTATTTCGACAGGCGCGACACCCCGGAACACACCGAAGGACGCGAAGGCTACTTCTGGTTTACCGATATGGTAGCAAACCCCAACAAGGCCGTGCTGCAAATGGCCATTCGCGACTTCGACAAAGCCAGCTTTGAAGAACGCAAGGCCTTTATCCAGCAGGCAGCCACGCTGGTGCAAGCCCGCCACCCACGGGCCAAGGTTACCTGCACCGTGACCGACGTGTACAGCAACATTGCCAATGCTGTTGGGAAAGAAGGGCACCCTTCCATTGCCCTTATTTTTGAAGCCATGCAAGAGCTGGGCATTACCCCCAACGTCATTGCCATGCGCGGCGGCACAGACGGTTCCGCCCTTTCTGCCCGTGGTCTTGTTACCCCCAACTATTTCACCGGGGCGCACAACTTCCACTCTCCTTTCGAGTTTCTGCCGGTGCCCTCTTTTGTAAGTTCTTATGAGCTTACGCGCCGCATTTGCGAGCTTAACGCCAAGAAACGCTGAGTTATTCCGTTAGGGGAGGTTTCTGCCTCCCCTAATTTGGCTCCCTTCTCTGTCTGCCTTCCCTGTCAATGGATGTCCTCCATGCCAACTCAATTTTCTGCTCCTCCCTCAAATATTCCGCCCGCCTTTACGCAGGCTTTAGGCCTGCATAATGGCAGCCTGGTCGCCATTATCGGTTCCGGCGGTAAAACCACCCTTATGCACAGCCT
The DNA here is from genome assembly GCF_000430005.1 of Desulfovibrio cuneatus DSM 11391. Taxonomy (GTDB): domain Bacteria; phylum Desulfobacterota; class Desulfovibrionia; order Desulfovibrionales; family Desulfovibrionaceae; genus Frigididesulfovibrio; species Frigididesulfovibrio cuneatus. The sequence goes on along the minus strand of NZ_AUCY01000012.1, from coordinate 11,915 downwards.
TGCCAGAGCCAATGCCGTGCAGCGTGCCGTGCTATGCACCACCACCACAAAACTGTGGGAACCCCTGCCGGAGGAATGCCCGTTTTGTCTGCTGCCTACCTTGCCCTGCGCACAGGGCATTACGGCTGGCCCCCTGGCCCGGCACTTTCCCCACGGTACGGGCATGTGCACCATTGGCAGCGCCTATGCAGAACAGCCAGCAACCCAAAACAAGCAAGGCGCGCACTCCCCCCACCCCCATGCCATGCTGGCAGATGGCACCCCCCGCAAAAAAATTATCGGCTACCCGCCGGAATTGCTGGACGCATGGTGGCCCACCGTGCAGGCAAGTGCCTTTACTGAAAGCATCCTTTTAGTAGAAGCAGACGGTTCAGCCGGGCGGCCCGTGAAGGCCCATTCCCCTAAGGAACCCCTTATTCCCGCTGCCACCCAGGTGGTTATTGGGGTAGTGGGCCTGTGGGGCCTAGGGCAGCCCCTGCATGAAGACACCGTGTGGCGGCCAGAAATTTTCGCCCAGCGCAGCGGCCTTCCCCTTGGTGCCCCTATAACACCACGCGCCGTGGCCCAGGTAATTACCCATGCCCAAGGGCTGTTCAGCCGCGCCCCAGCCACAGCGCGAACTCTGTTATTCCTCAACGGGGCAGAAACACCTGCAACCCTTGCCCTGGCGCACGAAGTTGCCCATGAAGTGAGCAAGGCCGCCGCCGCCACACGCAATGCTTCAGGCAGTGCTTCTGGCACCCAGGCCCTCACCCTATTTGCAGGGTCTGCCCGCACATTGCAAGGGGAATGCCTGTGTGTGCACCCGGAATAGCCGCCCTGGTACTGGCTGCGGGGCAGGGTTCACGCTTGGGGGGCAGCAAGCAATTGTTGCCCTGGCAGGGCAAGCCCCTGCTGGCCCACGTGCTGGAACAAGTGGATGCCCTGCCAGCCATACACCACAAAGCCTGCATTGTGGGCCATGCCGCCCAGGCCGTGCAGGAAGCTGTGCAGGGGTATGCTGGCTGGCAATTTTTGGAAAATACCCATTGGGCGCAAGGCCAAAGCACTTCCTTAGGCCTTGGCCTGCACTGGGTGCAAAGCCTGCCTCAGGGGGAAGGTGTGCAGGCCGTGCTGGTGCTGCTGGGAGATATGCCCCTGGTGCTACCCGCCACCCTGCACGCCCTTATAGACGCTTTTTCCCTGGCCCAGCAACAGAGAAGGCCTGTGCAGGCGGTGCTGCCCACCTACCAGGGGCAACGGGGCAACCCCGTGCTGCTGGGGTGCAGCCTGTTCCCTGCCTTGGGTGCCATTACAGGCGACGCAGGCGCGCGGGGTGTGCTTGCCACCCTGCAAGAAAAACTGCTGCTGCCCGTGCCAGACCCTGGTATTCTGTACGACATCGACACCCCGGAAGCCTACGCCAAGTTACTGTGCAGCCCAAAGAATCCAGAGTAAAATAATCCTTTTAAACCTGTATAAAATGATATAGAAAGCGGCTGGCTTGATGTTGGTTCCCCACCATGGCTATTGCCACATGCTTTACAGTAAAAGACAATGCGCAGCCGCAAAAGTGAACGGGCAAGAAACAATAGCCGCCTAAAATAACTCCTCTTTTTATAAATCAAAATGATAAAATACCCCACCCCCCGTGTATCAATGTGATAATTTTATCAATTTGATACACGTTCCCCATAGCTGAAAAGTTCATACAATACACTAATATTATTGAGCTATCATAGCATATATGGAGTGGCACAATCCTTGCTTGTATCACTTAGGAGCAAGCGGATTTAAAAACTCCCCTACTGCCCCATATTGTTCCACACCATAACCATAAAAGAGAGCATATAATGAGCAAGTGCACCGTAATCGCTACTGAAAAAGCCCCCGCCGCCATTGGCCCCTATTCCCAGGCCATTGCCACCAGCGACCTTGTGTTCACCTCCGGCCAGTTGCCCATAGACCCAGCCACCAAGGCCATGCCAGAAGGCATTAAGGAACAGGCCACCAATTCCCTTGCCAACGTAAAGGCCATTTTGGAAGCTGCCGGTACCAGCCTGGACAAAGTGGTAAAAACCACTGTGTACTTGGTGGACATGGCAGACTTTGCTGCCGTGAACGAAGTGTACTCCAGCTTTTTCAGCGCCCCATTCCCTGCCCGTAGCTGCTTTGCCGTTAAGGCCCTGCCCCTTGGTGCTAAGGTAGAAATTGAAGTGGTTGCTGCACGCTAGGGAACCACTCAGTTTTACGTTTGGCTACGTTACTTGCTTTTTTTAAAGCGGGGCAGGACCAAAGCGTCCAGCACCCGCTTCAAAAAAAGCTCGTGCCTTGCCAAACCCAAAACTGAGCGATTCCCAACGCCACGCAATCCGTCCATCCTTAATACCACCCTGCTCATACAATACCAACAGGACGCACTTTCTGCCTTTAACGGCTGCCATAAGACCATTGCAAAATAATCGTAGAGCGGTTCCCACAAGGAAGGCTTTCCCAAAAGCACGCAAAACGCACAATTGCAATGGTCTTATACACACAGGGTACTCAGACCCACGCTTTTCGTCACTGCTGGAGGGAAGAACATGATTATCATTGGAAACGGAACCTTGCTTGCCAACACCGCAGAACACGCTGTTACCAAAAACGGTGCTGTAGCTGTTTCCGGCGGCCTTATTCAGGCAGTGGGTGAAACCACAGCCCTGCGGGCACAATTTCCGGGCCACGAATTTATAGACGCCAAGGGCGGGCTTATTATGCCCGGGCTTGTAAACACCCACCACCATTTTTACAGCGCCCTGGCCCGGGGCATGATGATAAAAGACCCCAAGGTTTCCAAAAACTTCAATGAAATTTTGGAAAACCTGTGGTGGAAAATAGACAAGGCCCTTACCCTTGAAGATGTGCGCCTGAGTGCTGAAACCACCATGGCAGACTCCATTAAGTGCGGGGTTACCACCATTGTGGACCACCACGCCTCTTTTGGCGCCATTACCGGCAGCCTGGATACCATTGCCGATTCCGCCCTTTCCATGGGCGTGCGGGCCTGCCTGTGTTTTGAAGTTTCCGACCGCTGCGGCAAAGAAGCTGCCCTGGAAAGCATTGCCGAGAACAAGCAGTTCCTGCAACGCGCCAAGGCCCACAAGGAAGGCATGCTGGCAGGGCTGTTTGGCCTGCATGCTTCCTTCACCCTGTGCGACGAAACCCTGAAGGCCAGCAAAGACGCTGCCGGGGATGCGGGCTTCCACGTGCACGTGGCAGAAGGCGCTGCCGACGTGGAAGACTGCCTGCAAAAGCACGGCACCCGCGTGGTGGAACGCCTGGAACGTTTTGGCATTCTTGGCCCCAAAACCCTGGCTGTGCACTGCATTCATGTGAATGAAGCGGAAATGCAAACCCTTGCCCGCACAAACACCACCGTGCTGCACAACCCGCAGTCCAACATGAGCAACGCCGTGGGGTGCAGCCCCCTGCTTGCCCTGAATGCCCATGGCATTCGCCTTGGTCTTGGCACAGACGGCTACACAAACTGTGTGCTGGAGTCTGCCAAGGCAGCAGGTTTACTGCAACGCCACCACCTTGCCGACCCTTCCGTGGCCTGGGGTGAACCCTACACCTTCCTGCGCCAGAACAACCCGCGCATTGCCGGGGAAATGTTCGGCACCCGCCTTGGGGAACTGGCCCCCGGCGCTGCCGCAGACATTATTATAGTTGACTACGACCCCCTTACCCCGCTCATGCCGGAAAACATTGCAGGCCACATGCACTTTGGCCTGTATGGCCCCCTGGTGCACACCAGCATGATCAACGGCAAGCTGGTCATGCGCAACCGCGAACTGTTGACCATTGACGAGAAAGCCATGCGCGCCAAAAGCCGCCAATTGGCAACAAACCTCTGGGCTAAACTATAATCTCGCTACGCAAAGAATAAAGGAGACGTGTTTTGACACAATCTTCCGAAACACCACCAACCGACCAGCAAATGCTGTACCAGTTGGAAGGACGCCCAAGCCTGCGCGTTGCCCTGCCCATTGGGTTGCAGCACGTGTTCGCCATGTTCACAGGCAACCTTGCCCCCATTCTTATTCTGGCAGGTGTTGTGGGTGGGCTGAGCCACCAGGACAGGGTTATGATGATCCAGTGCGCCATGCTCATGGCTGGCCTTATGACCATGCTGCAAGTGTACCCCATTAAAATTGGCAAATTCCAAATTGGCGCTGGCCTGCCCGTGGTTATGGGCACCTCCTTTGCCTTTGTGCCCACCATGAAAACTGTGGGCGCAGCCTATGGCATTCCCGGTGTGCTGGGGGCAGCCCTGCTGGGCGGCTTTGTGGAACTGCTGTTCGGCATCTTCATTGGCCCCCTCAAACGCTTTTTCCCGCCCCTGGTTATTGGCTCCGTGCTGGTTACCATTGGCATCAGCCTGCTTTCCATTGGGGCCAACTACTTTGCTGGCGGCGTTGGCGCGCCGGACTTTGGCTCCTGGCAAAACCTGCTGCTGGGCTTTAGCGTGTTCGGCGTAATTACGGTGCTGAACCGCTTCGCCAAAGGCATGCTGAAAACCGTTGCCATTCTTGTTGGCATTGGCGTGGGTTATGCCCTGGCAGCCCTTATGGGCAAGGTGAACTTTGCCCCCATTGCCGCTGCCCCCTGGTTCGACCTGCCCCGCCCCTTGTACTTTATGCCTGAATTCCACATGGAAGCCGTTGTCAGCTTTGCTGCCGTGTACATTATTGTGGCCCTTGAAACCATGGGCAACACCGCAGGCATTACCATGGCCACCCTGAACCGCGACACCACCCCCCAAGAAACTTCCGGCACCATTGTTGCCGCCGCCGTGGGTGCCCAGGTGGGCGCACTGTTCAACGCCCTGCCCATGGCAGCCTTTGGGCAGAACGCTGGCATTGTTTCCATGACCAAGGTTATCAACCGTTTCAGCATTGCTGTGGGCGCTGCAGTCATGATTTTTGTGGCATTCTGCCCTAAAATCGGCACCGTGTTTTCTTCCCTTCCCCCCAGCGTGCTTGGCGGCGCGGTTATTACCGTGTTTGCCATGATTTTCCTGAACGGCGTAAAAATGATTTCCAAGGAAGGGTTTTCCGAATCCAACAGCCTAGTGCTGGCCATAACCTTTGGCCTTGGCTACGGCCTTGGCTCTGTGCCCGCAGCAACCGCCCAGTTGCCCGCGGCCCTGCACTTTATGTTTGGTGAACCCATTGCCGCTGTTTGCCTGTGTTCCGTGCTGGCAAACCTTATTTTTAACCCCACAGACAAAGCCATTTCGCATTAACGCACAGCCATGCAGGTGAACCCGCCTGCATGGCTTGTTTCATGCCAATACAGGCTTTTAATCTTTTCCAACCTTTTCCAGAGTAAGGAGACACCATGGCTAATCTTAAAACGATCATTTGCGGACTTGAGTTCCCCAACCCCATCATGACAGCCGCAGGCCCCGGTGCCAAAGACGCAGAACTGTGCAAGCAGGCAGCCGAAGGCGGCGCTGGCGGCATTGTGACCAAAACCATTTCTGCCAAAGCAGCCGACGTGCCCCGCCCCTGCATGACCCTGACCAACAGCGGCTTTCTGAACACCGAGCTATGGTCTGAACTCACCCCGGAACACTGGGTTGAGCATGAATACCCTGAAATTAAAAAGCTTGGCCTGCCCGTTATTGTGGGCCTTGGCTACACTGCGGAACAAATTGCAAAAGTCGCCCCCATGGTAAAGCCCTTTGCCGACGCCGTGGAAATGTCTGTGCACTACGTGGGCACAAGCATGGAACCCATGCTGGACGCCCTGCGCGCCGCAAAAAAAGCCCTGGATGTACCTGTGTTCATGAAAATGAGCCCCCACACCGACATTACCGAAATTGCCAAAGCTTGCGAAAATGCCGGGGCAGACGGCCTGGTTATGATCAACTCCGTGGGCCCCTGCATGGGCATTGATATTGAAACTGGCTTCCCCCTTATGGGCAGTGAAAGCGGTTACGGCTGGCTTACAGGCCGCGCCATTCGCCCCATTGCCATTCGCACCATTTTTGACGTGTGCGGCGCTGTGAAAATTCCGGTAATCGGCGTTGGCGGCGTGGCTGATGGTAAAGACGCAGCTGAAATGCTTATGGCTGGTGCTGCGGCTGTGCAAACCTGCACCGAGGCTATTCTGAAAGGCCCCGGCGTGTATGGCAAAATTGCCAAGCAGCTTTCCGACTTCCTGGACAAGCAGGGTTACAAAGATGTAAGCGAAATTGTGGGCCTTACCCGCAAAAAACTGCATGAACGCAAGCCCCGCAAACACGTGGAACTGCCTACCTGCGACCAGGAACGCTGTACAAAATGTGGCCTGTGCAAGGTAAGCTGTGTGTATGAAGCCATTGATATTACCGAAGCATGGACTGTGGACAAAGAAAAGTGCTTTGGGTGTGGGCTGTGCGTGAGTCGTTGTAAGCCTGCTGCTCTCCACATCGCCTACTAAGGAAACGCTGATTTTTTGATTTTGGCGGCGTTGCTTCACCTTTTTCCACGCGGGGCAGGACCGAAGAGTCCAGCCACCGTGTGGAAAAAGGCTCGCGCCTTGCCAAAACCAAAAACTGCGCGTTTCCTATGGTGCAAAAAAACTTGCGCCTTGCCAAACACAAAAACTGAACACTTCCACCGCGCCTGCCACTGCTAAAGGTAAATCCCTCACGCATCATCAAATAAATTTCCGTGGTGCCCCTTCCCCCTGTAGAAAAGGAACCACACCAAATTCCCCTCCGCAATGCGGAAGGGGCCCGCGTGTAACGCCAAGCAGCGCCGTAAGCAGATCTTCAGCCCTATTTACGGTGCTGCAAGAATGCGTGGCCAGCCGCATAAGGCAGCAAGCGCAAAGCAAATCACATTGCCACCTTCAAAACTGCCATTACAGCTAAGCAAACACTGATTAAATGGCATTTTTGAAACGCGCAGTTATTTCGTTTGGCAAGGCACGAGCTTTTTTGGAAACAGGAGTGACAATTCTGCAGGAAAGCGGAATTGGGAACTGCCCGCAGGGCGGGAGCCGAAGGCCGAGGCCCAGGACGGGCCGAGTCAACTCTTCCGTCCTCGACTGTTTCAAAAAAAGTGAAGTAACGCCGCCAAACGGAATAAATCAGCGTTTCTACCACAGCCATCACACGTACAATTTATATGGAGCCCCCCTATGTACACACTTCACGTCAACGGAAAGCAGGTAACCTGCCCGGTCAATAAAAAGCTGCTCCCCTTTCTGCGCGAAGATTTGCGCGTGACTTCTGCCAAAGACGGATGTTCCCAGGGCGCATGCGGCACCTGCATGGTGCTGGTAGACGGCAAGGCAACCCGCGCCTGCATTCCCTCCCTGGAAAAGCTGGCAGGCAAGCAGGTGGTGACGGTGGAAGGGCTTTCCCTGCGCGAAAAGGACGTATTTTCCTTCGCGTTTGCCGAAGCAGGCGCCGTGCAATGCGGTTTTTGCATTCCCGGCATGGTCATTAGCGCCAAGGGCCTTATTAACACCACCCCAAGCCCCACCCGTGAAGACGTGAAGAAAGCCCTGCGCGGCAACATTTGCCGCTGCACAGGCTATGTGAAAATTGAAGATGCCGTGCTTATGGCAGCCCAAATGCTGCGTGAAGGCACCGCCCTGCCCCACCGCAACTTTGCAGGCGTGCTGGGTGAAGATTTCCACCGCGTGGACGCCTACGAAAAGGTGCTGGGCACAGGCCAGTATGCCGACGACATGACCCTGCCCGGCCTGCTGCACGCTTCTGCCGTGCGCGCCAAGTTCCCCCGCGCCAAAGTGCTGCGCATTGACGCCGCCCAGGCCAAAGCCCACCCGCAATGCGTGGCTGTGTTCACCGCAGCAGACGTGCCCGGTGCCAAGCAGATTGGGCATTTGGTAAAAGACTGGGACGTAATGATTGCCGAGGGCGACATTACCCGCTACGTGGGCGACTCCGTTGCCCTGGTGGTAGCCAACACCCCTGAAGCGCTGGAAGAAATCAAAAAGCTGGTGCAGGTGGAGTATGAAGAGCTCACCCCCCTTACCAGCCCGCAGGAAGCCATGGCAGCCGGGGCCCCCAGCATTCACCCCAAAGGCAATATTCTGCGCCATGAACACTTGAAGCGTGGCGACGCCGCAGCCGCCATTGCGGGCGCTGCCCACGTGGTAACCCGCCATTACAGCGTGCCCTTTACCGAACACGCCTGCATGGAACCTGAATGCGCCATTGCCCTGCCCAAAGGGGAAGACGGCGTGCGTATTTACACAGGCGGCCAGGGCATTTACGACGAACAGCACGAAGTTTCCCTGATGCTGGGCATTGCAGCCGAAAAAGTACACGTGACTTCCATGCTGGTAGGCGGCGGCTTTGGCGGCAAGGAAGACATGAGCGTGCAGCACCACGCAGCCCTTGCCGCATGGCTGCTGCAACAGCCTGTTAAGGTAAAGCTTTCCCGCCAGGAAAGCATTATGGTACACCCAAAGCGCCACGCCATGGAAATGGAATTCACCACCGCCTGCGACGCAAACGGTATGCTGGTAGGCATGAAGGCCACCCTCATTTCCGACACCGGGGCTTACGCTTCACTCGGCGGGCCAGTGCTGCAACGCGCCTGCACCCACGCTGCCGGGCCTTACAACTACCAGAACATGGAAGTGGAAGGCACCGCCGTGTACACCAACAACCCCCCTGCCGGGGCCTTCCGCGGGTTTGGTGTTACCCAGTCTGCCTTTGCCACGGAATGCAACCTGAACCTGCTGGCTGAAATGGTGGGCATTTCCCCCTGGGAAATCCGCTTCCGTAACGCCATTCGCCCCGGCCAGGTGCTGCCCAACGGCCAAATTGCCGATAGCAGCACCGCCCTGGAAAACTGCCTGCTGGCAGTAAAAGACGTGTACGAGCAAGCCCCTTACGCAGGCATTGCCAGCTCCTTCAAAAACAGCGGCGTGGGTGTGGGCATTCCCGACACCAGCCGGTGCATTCTTTCTGTGGAGCAGGGCAAAATTCACATTCGGGCCAGCGCCGCCTGCATCGGGCAGGGCATGGCCACTGTTACCACCCAGGTGGTGTGTGAAACACTGGGTCTGCCCCCCTCCCTTATGGTGGCGGAAGCGCCAGATACCGTGCGCACCCCCAACTCCGGCACCACCACCGCTTCCCGCCAAACGTTGCTTACCGGGGAATCTACCCTGCGTGCTGCCCGGTTGCTGAAAAAGGAACTGGATGCTGGCAAAACACTGGCAAACCTTGAAGGCCAGGAGTTTTACGGCGAATACACCACCCAGACAGACCCCATGGGCAGCGACAAGCCAAACCCCGTAAGCCACGTGGCATACGGCTATGCCGCCCAGGTGGTACTGCTGGATAAAGAAGGCAAGTTGGAGCGCGTGGTGGCCGCCTATGACGTGGGCCGCGTGATTAACCCCAAGTCGGCCCAGGGGCAGGTGGAAGGCGGCGTGGCCATGGGCCTTGGCTATGCCCTGACAGAAGACTACCCGCTGAAAAACAGCCGCCCCCTGGCAAAATACGCCACCCTTGGGCTGCTGCGCGCCACGGAAGTGCCCCCCATTGACGTTGTTCTGGTAAAAACCAAGGACAATGGGGAATTTGCATACGGTGCCAAGGGCGTGGGCGAGCTTGCCACCATTCCCACTGCGCCTGCCGTGGCCGGGGCTTACTACAAGCTGGACGGCGTGTTCCGCACCAAGCTCCCCCTGAAAAATACCTTCTACCGGAAAAAGAAATAAGTGAAAACGCTCATTACCAATGCGCAAATTGCCACCAGCACCCAGATGGTGCAGGGCGATGTCCTCATTGAACATGGCAAAATCAGCCGTGTGGCCCCTGGCATTGCCGCCGGGGGCGCACGGGTGATTGACGCAGCAGGCAAATTTCTGCTGCCCGGCGGGGTAGACGCCCACACCCACTTGGACCTGGACACAGGCGCGGCGCGGGCAGCGGACGACTTCCTTTCCGGCAGCATTGCCGCAGCCTGCGGCGGTACCACCACCATTATTGACCACATGGGCTTTGGCCCCAAAGGCTGCGGGCTGGAGCACCAGGTAGACGTGTACCACGAGCTGGCCCGGCAATGCGTGGTGGACTACGGCTTCCACGGGGTTATTCAGCATGTGGATGCCACTGTGCTAGAAGACATGCAGCGCCTTATAGCGCGTGGCATTACCAGCTACAAGCTGTACCTGACGTATGGCTACAAACTGGCAGATGCTGACGTGCTTGCCGTGATGCAAAAAGCGCAAGAGCTGGGGCTTATGGTGTGCGTGCACTGCGAAAATGACGCCTCCATTGCCTTCCTTACCAAAAAATTACTGGCAGCAGGCAAAAGCGCACCGCGTTACCATGCCCAAAGCAGGCCCGTGCAGTGCGAGGCAGAAGCGGTATTCCGCATGCTCATGCTGGCAAAAATGGCCGGGGAAGCGCCACTGTATGTAGTGCACCTTTCTTCCGGCCTGGGGCTGCAAGCCATTGAGCTAGCCCGCCACAACGGGCAACAGCATGTGTTTGCCGAAACATGCCCGCAGTACCTGTTGCTTAATGAAAGCAGTTATGAAGACAAGCGCGAAGGCCTGAAATTTATTATGAGCCCCCCCCTGCGCACCGCTGTGGACAACGCCGCCCTGTGGCAGGGCCTTGCCAGCGGGCAGGTGGAAACCGTGGGCACCGACCACTGCCCCTTCCAGTTTGCCACCCAGAAGATGCAAGGCCTTGGCAACTTTACCAAGTGCCCCAATGGCGCACCCGGCGTGGAAACGCGCATGCAGCTCATGTTCTCGGAAGGCTTCATGAAAGGCCGCCTGACCCTGCCGCAAGTGGTGCAGGCCTGCTGCACTCGGCCTGCCAAGCTGTTTGGCATTGCCCCGCAGAAGGGCGATATTGCCCCCGGTGCCGATGCTGACCTTGTACTCATAGACCCCACCGTGCGCAGCAGCATTACCAAAGCCCACCTGCATGAGCGGGTGGATTATACCCCCTATGAAGGCTGGGAAGTGCAGGGCGCGCCGGTGCTGACCATGGCGCGCGGGGAAGTGATTGCCGAGAACGGCACGTTCGTGGGCAAGGCCGGGCGTGGGGTGTATTTGGAGAGGGGTTTGCCGAAGTTAGGGTAAGGCTACATACTTTGTGTTTTGTTTTGGGCGTGGCACGTTGGTAAAACTAGCCTTTTTCGCGCAGGCTGTGTTGGCGGCGAATTTTCCGGCGGGGCAGACCGTGAGGTCAGCCCCTTGCAAAATCCGCCGCCGCCTTGCCTGCACGAAAAATTCTATCTTTTCACCAACGCCCCGCCCAAGCACAGCCCCCTTGCTCGCGCCGTGAACGCGCAAAGCCGCGTCCCGCCACTCGCAGGGGCTTCGCTTTTTAAAACCTGGTACACTAACATCTCCACACAATGAGAATGCACAGGCAAGCCGCTACCTTCCCTGTGAAGCTCCCTCAGGACAACAGCAACGGGAACTGCGCATGTTCCCCCGTACTGATACTGCCCTGAAAAACGCCCCGGCCCATGTTCTGTAAAAGACACGGGCCGGGGTTTCCACGTCCAATTCTTCTGCAACTCAACAAAAATACGTATTGCCGATGCCACCAGCAGGCTCTTGTTGCTGTAGGCTATTCTTTTGAATCTCTGCCTTATTCGCCAACAAAAGCAAAGTACATGATGCCATTACATCTGCATAAAATTTGACAGAATTATAGTAAAATAGCAGAGCCAATGCATAAATAAATACTGTTATTATGACAATGACCCCCATAGTAAATCCACTTCTGTACATCCCAAAAAATACACCAAGAGGGAGGAGAAAAGCGATGGAACGACCATACATTAATTGGGTAAATGCAAAACTAGCGCTTTGCGCAATATGCCTTTCAGGAACTGTCGTTATGAACAGATATATAAATGAATCAAAAAATCGCATACTTACTATCTTAT